>JBPBQX010000080.1:0-5814 GCA_050955025.1 Janthinobacterium lividum | reverse complement strand
GTGGTGCTGCGAGGAGCGCGCCTCGGGCGGGATCGGGCGGCCGCAGAGCACGCACTCGGGCAGGGCGTCGGGCGCCTGGGCGTCGGCGGGGCCGGCGTCGGGGTGGGGGAAACGGTGGGACATGCGGGGGAGATAGGCCCGGAGGCGCCGCGCGGGAAGGCGGGCGGGGCCCGGGTCGTGCGGCGGGGCGGCGCCGGCCGGGAAGGGTGGGCCAGGGCGCGCGGATCGGGCGGGGCGGAGCCTGTGGGCCTGCGAGGTGGGGCGGGCGGTCCCGTCGCGTCAGGGGGCCGGCTCGGGCGGGAGGGTGTCCTGCGACGGCCCGGCGGCGGCGAGGCCGTCCAGGTTCGCGATCAGGCGCGCGAGCAGGGCGACGAGCTGGGCGGACTCCTCGTCCGTGAAGCCGCGCAGGGCGTCGCGGTTGCCCTGGAACAGGGTGGCGACGGCGGCCGGCAGGCGCGACAGCGCGGCCTCGGTCAGGGTGACGCGGCGGCTTCTCGCGTCTTCTGGGTCGGGGGTGCGGCGGATCAGGCCGTCACGCTCCATGCGGGCGAGCATCTGCGCCATCGGCGGCTGGCCGATCCTGGCGAAGCGGGCGAGGTCGCGCTGCGTGCCGGCACGCCCGTCGCGCAGTGCCACCAGCACCGGGAGGTGGCCGATGCCGAAGCCCAGGGGTCCCAGGCGCGCCTCGCTCAGGCGGGCGAAGCCGCGCGACGCCAGGGCGACCAGGTGGCCGGGCGTGGACAGCACGTCCAGGTTCATCGCGTCGCCTCCCTTGCGCCGTCCGGCGCGGTGATACATACGTGCATATATAAAGCGGCTTCCGTGGTTCCGCGGGCGCCGTGCCGGGGAGGGTTGCGATGGATCGCGAGATCGAGATGCTCGGGCGGCTGTACGACCGTTTCAACGCGCGCGACGTCGACGGCGTGCTGGCCATGCTCGCCGAGGACGTCGTCTGGGCCAACGGCATGGACGGCGGCCACCTGCAGGGCCGCGATGCCGTGCGCGAGTACTGGGCGCGCCAGTGGGCCATGGTCGATCCGCGCGTCGAGCCGGCGGGCTTCGTCAGGCATGCGGACGGCTCGGTCGTCGCGACGGTCCGCCAGGTCGTGCGCGACCTCGAGGGCAGGCCGCTGCAGGGCCAGGCGCACGGGCTGGTGGACAGGACCGTCGGGCACGTGTTCCGGTTCCGGGACGGCAAGGTGGCCCGCTTCGACATACGCGAAGCCGCCTAGGCCGCCGGCCCGCCCAGCCCGGCCCTGGCCGGCCGGGGCGGGGTGCGCGACGGGACTGCCCGCCCGTTGCGCCGCCGTTGCCGGCCGCATGCCGCGCGATCCGCCTTCGCAGGGTCTCAGGCGGGGCCTACCAGAGCACGCCGTCGATGGGGGTGACGGGCTCGGGGCCCTTGCGGCCGAGCAGGCTGTTGAGGTTGATCTCGATGGTGCGGGTGATCGAGGTCATCGGCACGTCGTAGATGCGGTTCTCGAACGGGTCCTCCAGGTCGCGGCCGACGCGGTCCAGCGCCAGGAACACGAAGCCCACCGCGGTCGAGCCCAGGGGCGTCGCGAGGCCGAGGTCGGAGACCATCGCGACGGGCAGCAGCACGCAGAACACCTGCACGAACAGGCGGGGGAAGTAGTTGTACTGGCGGGGCATCGGCGTGTTCTTGATGCGCTCGGCGCCGCCCTGCATGTTGGCGAGCTGCGTCATCGTGTCCGACATCGAGGACGCCTGGATGCTGTCGATCGTGCCGTCGGCGAGCAGGGCCGCGAGCCGGTCGGCGATGGCGGCGAGCACGGCGTCGGGGACGTTGGCCTGGGTGCGCAGCCAGTCGAGCGTGGGGGCGGGGACGAGGTGGGCGATCTCGTCCCACGGCGCCTGGCGGCGCAGGTGGCAGCGCAGGGCGTGGGCGTAGGCGGCCTGCAGGTCGCTGATGGCGGCCAGCTCGGGGTGGGCGGGCAGGTAGAGGCGGGTCTGGCGGACCAGGGTGCGCGAGTAGTTCACCACGCCGCCCCAGAGCTGGCGCGCCTCCCACCAGCGCGCGTAGGCGTTGTTGTTGCGCAGCGAGATGAACACCGCCAGCGCCGAGCCGAGCAGCGACATCGGCAGGTCGTTCACCGACACCCAGTGCTGGTGGCCCGGGACGTAGAGCCCGGCGATCAGCACGTCCCAGCCGAGCAGCGCCCAGAACGGCCAGCCGACGTAGTGCAGGATCTCGTAGAGCTTGGGCGAGCGGGTGACCATCATCGCGGCGTGTCCTCGTCGTGGTGCGCAGTCGGGGGGTGGGCAGTCGGAAGCTCGGCGTGCTCGCGGGTGCGTTCGGTCGCGCGGGCGAGCACGGTGGCCAGGGCCTCGGCGGCGGGCACGAAGCGGCGCGCCGCCTCGTCGAGCACGCCCACGCGGCCGTCGGCGATGTCGTACACCCAGCCGTGCAGCGCAAGCCGGCCCTGCGCCAGGCGGGCGGCCACGGCCGGGTGGGTGCGCAGGTGGCCGAGCTGGGTCAGGACGTTCTGCTCGACGAGCGCCTGGACCGAGGCCGCGCCGTGCAGGTGCGGGTGCAGGATCGCCACGACCGAGTGCGCGGCCGCGGCGTTGCGCAGCCAGGCGCTCACGGTGGGCATCTGCGCGAGCGTGGGGTCGTCGGGGTTGGACAGCGCCTGCATCGCGCCGCAGCCGGTGTGGCCGCACACCACGATGTTGGCGACCCCCAGCGCGTGCACCGCGTACTCGACCACCGCGGAGACGCCGCCGAGCATCTCGCCGTAGGCCGGGACGATGTTGCCGATGTTGCGGCACACGAACAGCTCGCCAGGGGCGGACTGCGTGATCAGCTCGGGGATCACCCGGCTGTCGGCGCAGGCGATGAACAGCGTGTGCGGGCTCTGCGCCAGCGCCAGGCCGCCGGGCTGGGCAGGGAACACGTCGCGCTGGAAGTGGATCGCGCCGTCGAGGAGGCGGGGGACGGCGTCGTCGGGCTCGGTCATGGGGCGTTCTCCGGGAAGGAAGGTCGGGCTCTGCCCGAACCCGCCAGGGCGAGCCGCCCTGGACTGGCCTCACTCAAGGGAGGCGTTCCAAGGGCGCAGCCTTTGGCGGAGTTTGAGGCGGAGCCTCAACCTTGCCTATGCCTCAAGGCGGGCGACGAACTGCGCGAGTCCGGGCTGGCGCGCGGTGGTGCTGCGGGCGGCGTGGAGGATGGCGCGGATCTCGGCGACGGCGTGGGGCAGGTCGGCGTTGACGACGACGTGGTCGAACTCGCGCCAGTGGGAGATCTCGGCGCGGGCGGCGGCCATGCGGCGCTCGATCTCGGCGGCGGAGTCGCTGGCGCGGCCGGCGAGGCGGGCGTGCAGCGCGGCCAGCGAGGGGGGCAGGACGAACACGCCCACGGTGTCGCCGGGGATGGCCTCGCGGAGCTGGCGCCAGCCCTGCCAGTCGATGTCGAACACCACGTCGCGGCCGGCCTCCAGCGCCGCGGCCACGGGGGCGCGCGGGGTGCCGTAGCGGCGGCCGAACACCTCGGCCCATTCGAGCAGCTCGCCGGCCTGCGCCATGGCGTCGAAGGCGTCGAGCGTGCGGAAGTGGTAGTGGGTGCCGTCGACCTCGCCGGGTCGGGGCGCGCGGGTGGTGGCGCTGACGGAGAGGCTGAGCGCGGGCTCGGCGTCGAGCAGGTGGCGGGTGATGGTGCTCTTGCCGGCGCCGGACGGGGCGGAGATCACCAGGCACAGGCCGCGGCGGGGGACGCCCGCGACGTCGTCCGGGGCCGGGGCCTGGGCGGGAGCGGGGACGGCGGCCGGGGGCTCGGGTCGGGCGGGCGGCGGTGCGGTCATGCGGCGTGTTCTAGAGGGTTTTCGCGGCGGCGCGGAAGGGCACGTGGGTGCGGGCGACGATTGCAAACGGGACACAGGGCGGGGCGAAGCGTCGGCGGGGGCGGGGCGCGGCCTGGATCGGCGGGGGGGCGGGCCCTAGTTTCGGGCGATGCGGGACATGGGGCTGGACGGGGTTCTGATCACCGGCGCGGGCAGCGGCATCGGTCGGGCCGTGGCGATCGCGTGCGCGGCGCCGGGGCGGGTGCTGCACCTCGCGGACCGCGACGGCGCGGGGCTGCGCGAGGCGGCGTCGGCGTGCCGGGCGCTGGGCGCGGAGGTGCGGGCGCGCGAGATCGACGTGGTGGACGCGCAGGGCATGGAGCGCTGGGTGTCGGGCTGCGGGCGGCTCGACCTCGTGTTCGCCAACGCCGGGGTGTCGTTCAACTTCGGCGAGTCCGCGTTCGATCGGGACGCGCAGGCGCGCGACGTGATGGCGATCAACCTGGGCGGGATGCTCAACACCGTGCTGCCGGCGATGCGGGCGATGGCGGCGCAGGCGCCAGGGGCGGACGGGGTGCGCGGGCGGATCGCTGCGACGGCGTCGCTGGCGGCGTTCCTGCCGGTGCCCGGCGCGCCCGCGTACAGCGCGTCCAAGGCGGCGGTGGACAGCTGGATCGTGGCGAGCGCGCCGGCGGCGCTGCGGCAGGGCCTGGTGATGAGCAGCGTGTGCCCCGGCTACGTGCTGACGCCGATGACGGCGGGCAACGACCACGCGATGCCCGGGCTGATGCAGCCGGAGGAGGCTGCGCGGATCATCCTGCGCGGGGTCGCGGCCGGGAAGCGGCGGATCGCGTTCCCGTGGTGGCTGCAGGCGTGCGCGCGGCTCGGGGGGATGCTGCCGCCGGCGCTGGTCGGGCGGATCGTCGGGCTGCGGGCGGCGCGGGCGGGCACGGTGGGCGAGGCCACGGCGCAGGGCGCGTAAGGCAAGCAAGCAGTTCTTTCTTGAAAGAAAGAACCAAAGAACTTTTGCCACTTAAGGCAAGCGTCAGGTTGCTTTCTTCAGTGGCAAAGTCTTTTTGCTTCTTTTTCTTCAGAAAAAGAAGGCCTTGCTTTCACCCCGGCGCGTCGAGTCCGGCCCGCCAGCGGGCGACGTTTCGGTCGTGTTCCTCCAGCGTGCGGGCGAAGGCGTGGCCGCCGTGGCCGTCGGCGACGAAGTAGAGGACGTCGCTGTCGGCGGGGTGTGTGGCGGCCGCCAGGGCGGCGGTGCCGGGCGAGCAGATCGGGCCGGGGGGCAGGCCGGTGTTGCGGTAGGTGTTGTAGGGGTCGTCGTGGTCGAGGTCGGCGCGCGACAGGCGGTGGTCGAGCGCGCCGAGGCCGCCGCTGGCGCCGTAGGCCACGGTGGGGTCGGCCTGGAGCTTCATGCCGCGCTTCAGGCGGTTGAGGAACACCGCGGCGACGAGGGGGCGTTCCTCGGGCTTCGCGGTCTCGCGTTCGACGATGCTGGCCAGCGTGAGGGCCTGGCGGGGGTCGGCGAGCGGGAGGTCGGGGGCGCGGGAGGACCAGGCGTCGTCGAGCGCGCGGGTCATGGCGGCCTGGGCGCGGGCGAGCACGGCGTCGCGGGAGGCGCCGCGCTCGAAGCTGTAGGTCTGCGGCAGGGCGGCGCCCTCGGCGGGGATCGGGTCGGGGCCGGCGAGGGTGTCGTCGGCGGCGAGCAGGCCGGCGATCTGGGCGGCGGTGAGGCCCTCGGGGATGGTGAGGCGGTGCTCCACGGGGCGGGCGGTGCGCAGGACGGCGAGCACGTCGCGCAGGCTGGCGTGGGCGGGGAAGGCGAGCTCGGCGGCGTGCAGCGGGCCCTGGCGCGCGGTGAGGAGGACGGCGAGGCGCAGGGCGGGGGCGCTGGCGACGACGCCCTGGGCGGCGAGGGTGGCGGCGAGGGCCTCGGTGGTGGTGCGGGGGACGACGACGTCGCGGGCCTCGGCGAGCGGGCCGGGGGCGTCGTAGGCGCGCAGGGCGA
>JBPBQX010000079.1:0-6188 GCA_050955025.1 Janthinobacterium lividum | reverse complement strand
AGGTCGAGTCCCACCAGCACGCGGTCGGTGTCGGACAGCGTGCCGATGATGCGCTTGATGGGGGTGGGCAGGTGGCGCACCAGCGTCGGCACCGCGAGGATCTGGTCGCCGGCGGCGAGCTGGGGGTACTCGAGCAGGTCGACCACCTCGATCGTGTAGCGGCCGGCCAGGTGCTCCTCGCAGATGCGGCGCAGGTTGGAGAGCGCCGCGGTCGAGCGCGCGGTCTGGCCGGCGACGTAGAGGCGCAGCGTGTAGGCGCCGGAGTCCGCCTCGGCGGCGGCGGCGGCGCGCTCGGCCTCCGTGTCGTCGCCAAAGGCGTGCGGCCCGGGGGGGACGGACACCCCGGGGGGCGGGGTGGCCAAGGCCGGGGCGTCCGGGGCCGGGGCGTCCAGGGCGGGGGCGTCGGGCTGCGCGCCGGCGCCCGGCGGGACGACGTCGGCCGGGCGGGTGCCGGGCAGGGCGGCGCCGGGCGGGACGGGGGACTGGGCGCTCATCGGGCGTGGCCGCCGGCGCCGCGCAGGGCGGCCATGCCGCGCTGCTCGGCTTCGCGCGTGGCGTGGCGCTCGGCCTCCAGCCGGGCGATCTGTCCCAGCTCCTCGTCCTGGGCGTGCAGGGTGGCGCGCAGCTCGTCGATCTGGCGCTCCAGCGCGGCGCGGCGCTGCGCCAGCTCGCGCGAGCGCTGGTCCGCCGCGAGATCGCGGCCGCGGGCGTCCTCGCGGTCCTGGTTCTCGCGCGCGAGCCGGGCCGAGCCGGTCAGCACGCCGTTCGCGCCCAGGTAGGCGGGGATCAGGCGCACCCCGTGGTCGGTCATCTGGAACTCGCGCACCAGGTTGGAGTGGCTCATGCCGCGCGACTTGAGCACGTAGAGGGCGCGGTTGCGCTCGCCGTTGCTTTCCAGGTTCACCACGGACAGCCACGTGTCCATCAGCGACGACATGCCCTGCTCCGTGCGGTCGGCGGGCGCGCCGCCGGGGATCAGGTTGGTGGTCACCGCGGTGATGCCGCGGCTCTTCAGCAGGTCGATCATGCGCAGCATCGTGGCGTAGACGTCCGTGGCCTCGCCGCGCAGCGAGGAGACGGGGTCGACGATCACCGCGTCCGGGCGGAACGAGTCGATCTCGCGGTGCATGCGCGCGAGGTGCATCTCCAGCCCGTACAGCGTGGGCCGCGCCGCGTGGAAGCGCAGCAGGTCGGCCTCCACCCAGGGCGCGAGGTCGAGGCCGATGGAGCGCATGTTGCGCGTGATCTGCTGCGGGCTTTCCTCGTAGGCGAAGTAGAGGCAGCGCTCGCCCCGCCTGCAGGCGGCGTCGGCGAAGTGGCAGGCGATGCTGGTCTTGCCGGTGCCGGCCTCGCCGGAGATCAGCACCGACGAGCCGCGGAAGAAGCCGCCCGCGCCGAGCATGGCGTCCAGGCCCGCCACGCCCGAGGAGACCGTGGCGTCGCTGGTGTCGTGCTCCAGCACCGCGGCGGTGACCGGCAGCACGGAGATGCCCTCGGCGTCGATCAGGAACGGGTACTCGTTGGCGTCGTGCGCGGAGCCGCGGTACTTCACCACGCGCAGCCGTCGCGTGGTGATGCCGGCGCTGAGCGGGTTGTCGAGCAGCACCACGCAGTCCGACACGTACTCCTCCAGCCCGTGGCGGGTGAGGGAGCCCTCGCCGCGCTCTGCGGTGATGATCGCGGTGACGCCCTGCTCCTTGAGCCAGCCGAACAGGCGGCGCAGCTCGGCACGCAGCAGCGCGGTGTTGTCCAGCCCGGCGAACAGCGCCTCCAGGGTGTCGAGCACCACGCGCCTGGCGCCCACCGTGCGGATCGCGTGGCCGAGGCGGATGAACAGGCCCTCGAGGTCGTACTCGCCGGTCTCCTCGATCTCGGAGCGCTCCACGCGGACGTGGTCCATGACGAGGCGGCCGGACGCCACCAGCGCGGGCAGGTCGTAGCCGAGCGAGGCGACGTTCTGCGCGAGGTCCTCGCCGGTTTCCTCGAAGCTCATGAACACGCCGGGCTCGCCGAACACGGTCGCGCCGTGGACCAGGAAGGTCATGGCGAACAGCGTCTTGCCGCAGCCGGCGCGGCCGCACACCAGCGACGGGCGGCCGCGCGGCAGGCCGCCCAGGGTGAGCGCGTCGAAGCCCGCGATGCCGGTGGGGCACTTGGGCAGGGCGTCGGCCGGGGCGGCCTGTTCGGTGGCGCGGTGCATCGTGTCCCCAGGCTGGCAGGACGGGCTTGGCGGCAGCGTTGTTCTGCGCAAGGCCGGACCCTTCTGTCCTAGCCGCAGGGCGCGCGGAAGGGAAGCGCTGCAACCGCAGGTGCAGCGGCGGCGGCGGGGCGGCGGCGTTCCGGCCTGCGCGCCTGATCATCAAGCCGGGAAAACCGGGTGTGGGCGGTTAAGCCCGGAGCAACCTTGCCGGCGCATCCTGGGCCGCGCCGGACAACAGGTCCGGGCAGTGTGGAACGCAACCGTGACACAGGCTTCGCTCCTCGGCCGCGCCGACCCCAGACCCGGTGCCATGCGCCTGATGTCGCTGACCCGGCAAGTGCCGCTGCTGCTGTACGGCATCCTGAGCGGGTGCGCCGGGCTGGCGATGTACGGATGCGGCGCGCTGACGGCGTTGCCGCGCGCCCTGCTCGGCTTCGACCGGGTCCTGCCGGGGACCAACGAGTGGATCCTCTGGCATGGGGGCTTGGCGATCACGGCCGGGCTGGTGCTAGGCCTGCTCGACCTGTTCGTGCTCTATCCCGCCAAGCGTCACGGCACCGGCGTGCGTCACGATCCTGTCGACGGACAGCCCCTCACGGTGGCGCTCACCGCCTACAACGACGAGCAGAGCATCGGTGAGGCGGTGAGCGACTTCCTTGGCCATCCAAGGGTGGCCGCGGTGATCGTGGTCAGCAATGCCAGCACGGACGCCACCCTCGAACGCGCACGTGCCGCCGGGGCGATCGCCGTCGACGAGCGGCGGCAGGGCTACGGCCATTGCGTGCATCGCTGCCTGGTGGAGGCGGTGGCGCACGGGACCGGGCTCGTCGTGCTGTGCGAGGGCGACCGGACGTTCCGGGCGCACGACCTCGAGAAGCTGCTGGCCTACGCGCCGCATGCCGACATCGTCAACGGCACGCGCACGTCCGAGCGGCTGCGCCAGCACGCGACGCAGCTCAGCACTTTCATGTACTACGGGAACCTGTTTGTGGCGAAGCTGCTCGAGGCCAAGCACCTGGGCCGTGGCACGATCACCGATGTCGGCACCACCTACAAGCTGTGTCGGCGCCAAGCGCTGGTTCGCCTGCTGCCGGCGCTCGACGCCACGGTAAACCTGGAGTTCAACGCCCACTTTCTCGACAGGGCGCTGCGCTCGGAGCTCTCGGTGGTCGAGTGCCCGGTGACGTTCCATCCGCGCGTCGGCGTCAGCAAGGGCGGCAACACCAGCAACCGCCGCGCGCTCCTGGTGGGCTGTCGGATGATCGCCGGGATCGTGCTCGGCTGGCGTTCGGAGTCGCCGCGGTGAGCGTCGGCTACCACGGGTCGCGCCTGACACCCGACCCACGTCGCGAGCGGATATGGCAGGTGCTGTGGCGCCATCATTTCAGCCG
The DNA here is from genome assembly GCA_050955025.1 of Janthinobacterium lividum. GTDB lineage: Bacteria > Pseudomonadota > Alphaproteobacteria > Acetobacterales > Acetobacteraceae > CAXSEF01. The sequence continues at coordinate 2,597 of JBPBQX010000079.1, read as the reverse complement.
GCTGGTGGCGTCCGATGCCTGCGTGCTCGACCTCGGCTGCGGCTATGGCAGCTTCATCAACCAGGTGGTGGCGCGGCGACGCATCGCGCTCGACTCCTGGGCCGGGTTCCAGGCCCACTTGGCGCCGGGGGTGGAGGCGGTGACGGCAGACGTGACGGAGCTCGGCTTCCTGCCGGAGGGCGGGGTCGATTTCGCCTTCGCCAGCAACCTGTTCGAGCATCTGCCGCAGGCCGACTTCGCACGCGTGCTGGACTGGCTGCGCACCAAGCTCTCCGCGCGGGGCACGCTGACGATCCTGCAGCCGAACTACCGCTACGCCTACCGCGAGTATTTTGACGACTACACGCATGTCTCGGCCTACTCGCACGTCAGCCTGGCCGACTTCCTGACCGCGAACGGCTACGAGGTGCTCGAGGTCGTGCCCCGGTTCCTGCCGCTCACAGTGAAGTCGCGCCTGCCAGTGTGGTCCTGGCTGGTGCGCGCCTACCTGGCGTCGCCGCTGCGGCCGCTGGGCAAGCAGATGCTCGTGCGGGCCAGGCCGGCCAGGTCGCGTCCCACCGTCGCCGGGTCCGGCGCGTGCTGAGGCTGGCCGTGACGGGGCCGGCGCGCGCGGTGGCGGAACTGCGGCTGCGAGCCGCTGCGGGCGGGCCTGTCGCGACGGCGACGCTGGCCGTGCTCGCGGCCGTGATTCTGGTGCTTGCCGTGCATCTCGTCGTCTTCCTGGACTACGGTCTTGCCGTTGTTCGCGCGCCGTTCGGCCTGGACTACGGCGAGGGCATCGTCTGGCAGCAGGCCATGTTGATCCCGGGCGCGCGGATGTATGGCGACATCACGCGCTACCCGTTTCTGGTATTTCACTACCCCCCCGTCTACCACCTGGTGGTTCATGCCCTGGTCGCGCTGGGAGCGGACGGCCTCGTCGCCGGCCGTAGCGTCTCGCTGGCCGCCTCGCTCGCGACCGGAGCGCTGCTGGCGGCACTCGCCGCCGCCGCCGCCGGGGACGAGCCGAGGATCGCCCGTGTCGCTGGCGGTGCGGTGGCAGGGCTCGGCTTCTTCTGCCTCTGGCCGGTGGTGATCTGGGCGCCGCTGATGCGGGTGGACATGCTGGCTCTCGCGCTGAGCTTCGGCGGGATGCTGTGTGCCGCGCATTCGACAAGTCGGCCGTGGCTGCTGTCACTGGCCATGGTGCTGTTCGTGCTGGCTGTGTTCACCAAGCAGACCTCGATCGCAGCCCCACTGTCCACCCTGCCGGTGATGCTGCTGGCCACGCCGCGCCGCACCGTGCGGGTATGCTGCCTCGGGCTGCTGCTCGCCGTGGCGACGCTTTGCGCGATGACGTGGGTCACACAAGGCGGCTTCGTGCGCCACCTCCTGCTCTACAACCTCAACCGCTACACGCTGTCGGTCGCCTTTCAGCTGCTTGCGACGCAGATGCCGCAGGTGGTGTTCCTCACGCTGGCGGCAATCGCCCTCGTCGACGGGTGGCTGCGGCTTACGGCCGGGCCGGCATGGGGTGGCCTGGAGCCTGTCCGGGGTGGGGCTGCCGCATTCGGGCAGGTCCTGCGGCGACACGAACCCACGCGGCTGCTGGCTATCCTGACGCTGCATGCCGGTTTCTCGACCGCGATGCTGGTCACCCTTGGAAAGTCGGGGGGTTCGCTCAACTACATGATCGAATGGATGGGCGTCTTGGTCGTGCTGTCCGGGCTGCTCGCAGCGTTGGTGACCGGGCGGGCGCTGACGGCGGCATGGTCGCAGGGCGGCACAGCGCGGGCAGTCTTCGGGCTGCTGGTCGCCGCGGCGCTGCTGGCACAGGTGACGATCCTGCCCGCCGTGCGCGACTTCGGCCCGGAGACGGCCGATACGGCGCAGAGGCTCGAGCTGGAGGCACGGATCGGGCGCGCCGTGCGGCCGGTGCTGTCCGACGACATGGTCCTGCTGATGCGTGCGGGCGTGGGTGTGCCCTGGGAGCCGGCGATTTTCGCCGAGCTGGCGAGCACCGGGCGCTGGGACGAGGGGCGTATCGTCGCCATGATCGCGGAGCACCGGTTCGCCTTCGTCGTCACGCAAGGCGAGCCAGGCGAGAGAACGTTCGACAGCCGCTACACGCCGGCGGTCCAGCATGCGATCACCGAGGCGTACCCACGGACGGAGGCGATGGGCCACTACGCGATCCATCTGGAGGCGAACTCGGATCGGGACTGATGCGGCCAAGCGGGGCCGCAGTCTCGCTTTCCGGCCCTGCCGAGGGTGGGTCTACGTACAACGTTACCAGGCAGGGCCGCCCTGCGAAGGCATCGTGGATGAGGGACGGCGCCGGCCATCCGCGCTGGGCCCAAGCCTGCCCGTCCCGGGTCAGGCCTTGAGCACCGCCCGCAGCGCCATGGCGACCAGCCCGACGGTCACCACACCAGCGGTCCAGAGGGCTGCGAACCAGAGCAGGCGCCGGAGCAGGCGCCGGGTCAATGGTAGTGGGTCTCGGTGCCCACCTTGCCGCGGAACACCCAGTAGCTGTACGCGGTGTAGAGCAGGATCGTGGGCACCAGCACGGCGGCGCCGACGAGCAGGAACATCTGGCTCGCGGGCGGGGCGGCGGC
>JBPBQX010000078.1:0-6704 GCA_050955025.1 Janthinobacterium lividum | reverse complement strand
CGTCTTCACCCGCACGCAGCGCCGCCACCTCGAGCGCCTGGCGGAGCTGGCGCTGGACAAGCTGGAGCTGCGCCGCCTGCAGCTCGCCGGCGAGGTCGGCCAGCGCCGCTTCGAGAACATCGCCGCCACCTCGCCCGACGGCATCATCTGCGCCGACTCGCAGGGCCTCGTCACCTTCTGGAACGCCGCCGCCGAGCGCATGTTCGGCCACCCCGCCGCCACCGTGATCGGCCGCGACCTCGAGCTGATCGTGCCGCCCCGCATGCGCGGCGGCCACCACGGCGGGCTGGCGCGCGTGGTGTCCGGCGGCACGCCGCGCCTGGTGGGCCGCCTGGTCGAGGTGATGGCGCAGCGCGCGGACGGCAGCGAGGTCGCCGTCGAGCTGTCGCTGTCCATGTGGCACGAGGAGGGCGCCGCCAGCTTCGGCGCCATCCTGCGCGACATCACCGAGCGCCGCATCAACGAGGACCGGCTGTTCCGCCTCGCCCACCACGACCCGCTCACCGAGCTGCCCAACCGCCTCGTGCTGTGCCGGCGCGTCGAGCAGCTGTCCGGCGGCCGGGCGCCGGCGGCCCTGCTCATGATCGACCTGGACGGCTTCAAGGCCGTCAACGACGACCACGGCCACGTCAGGGGCGACGCCGTGCTCCGGCAGGTGTCGCAGCGCCTGCTCGGCTGCGTGCGCGCCGCCGACACCGTGGCCCGGCTCGGCGGCGACGAGTTCGCCGTGCTGCTGGGCGACGTCGCCGACCCGGTCCGCGCCGGCGAGGTCGCCGAGAGCATCATCCGGGCCCTGTCGCGGCCCATCGCCCTGGACGCCGCGACCGTGGGCATCGGCGCCAGCGTCGGCATCGCCCTCTACCCCGGCGACGGCGGCTCCACGGCCGAGCTGCTGTCCAGCGCCGACCTCGCGCTCTACCAGGCGAAGGGCGACGGCCGGCACTGCCACCGCGTGTTCACGCCGGCGCTGCGCTCCGCGGTGGACCGCGCCCGCGCCTACGACAACGAGCTGCGCCGCGCCCACGACCACGGCGAGTTCGAGGTGTTCTACCAGCCGCAGGTGCGGCTCTCGGACGACGCCCTGGTCGGCGCCGAGGCGCTGCTGCGCTGGCGCCACCCCAGCGACGGCCTGCTCGCGCCGGGCGCGTTCATCGCGGGGCTGGAGAACCGGCCGATCTCCGTCGAGGTCGGCCAGTGGGTGCTGCGCACCGCCTGCCGCCAGGCGGCCGCGTGGCGCGAGGGCGGGGCCGGCGAGTTCCGCATCGGCGTCAACCTGTTCGGCTCCCAGCTGCGCTCCGGCGACCTGGTGGCCAGCGTGCGCGACGCCCTCGCCGCCTCCGGCCTGCCGCCGGAGGCGCTGGAGCTGGAGGTGACGGAGAACATCCTGCTGCGCTCGGACGACAGCATGGTCGGCCCGCTGCGCGCGCTGCGCGCCGACGGCGTGCAGATCGCCTTCGACGACTACGGCACCGGCTACACCTCGCTGGGCATGCTCAAGCGCTTCCCCATCACACGGCTCAAGATCGACAGGAGCTTCGTGCAGGGCATGGCCGAGCAGCCGGACGACGCCGCCATCGTGCGCGCCATCCTCTACCTCGCCCGCACCATGGGGTTCTCCGCGATCGCCGAGGGCATCGAGACGCCCGAACAGGCGAGCCGCCTGCGCGCCAAGGGCTGCGAGGAGGTCCAGGGCTTCCTGTTCGGCCGCCCCATGCCGGCCGCGGAGTTCGCCTCGCTTCTCGCGCGGCAGGCGGCGGTGCAGGCAGGCAGGCACGATCCGTCCCTCCTGCCGGCAGGCGCGCCGTGACGGGGGAACGCGTCGCCGGCACGCCCCGAGCCCCACGGCCCGCGGGTTGCAGGCCTCCGCCGCGACGCAGCCGCCGGAGGCTGCCCGCCTGAGCTGCCGGAACGGAACGCCCACTCCGGCCAGGCACAAGGGCCCAGGATCGATCGAGGAACTCGATCGATCCAAGCGAAACGTGCGGATGGGACGATCGTCCGCGCCGCCGTAGAACCGGCGCACAGCAACCCGGGTCCGTCAGTGCCGCGCATCCCCTCCGCCTCCCGCCTCGTGCCGGGCCTCCTGCTCTGCGTCGCGGTCACCGTCGCCGCCGGCCTGCTGCAGGCCGCCGAGGTGCGCCTGGCCGGCGAGCCGTACCTGGAGGCGCTGGTGCTGGCGATCCTGCTCGGCGTGGCGATCCGCACCGCCCACGCGCCCCACCCGCGGTTCCGCCCGGGCATCGGCTTCTGCGCGAAGACGCTGCTCGAGGTCGCGGTGGTGCTGCTCGGCGCGTCGGTGAGCGCGCGCACGGTGCTGGCGCTGGGCCCGGCGCTGCTGGGCGGGATCGTGCTCGCCGTCGCGGTGGCGATCGCGTCGAGCTACGCGATCTGCCGCGCGCTGGGCCTGCCGCGGCGCATGGCGATCCTGGTGGCGTGCGGCAACTCGATCTGCGGCAACTCGGCGATCGCCGCGGTGGCGCCGGTGATCGGGGCGGACGGCGACGACATCGCGTCCTCGATCGCCTTCACCGCGGTGCTCGGCGTGGTCGTGGTGCTGGGGCTGCCGCTGCTGGTGCCGATCCTCGCGATGTCGCTGACGCAGTACGGCGTGCTGGCAGGGCTCACGGTGTACGCGGTGCCGCAGGTGCTGGCGGCGACGCTGCCGATCGGCGCGCTGAGCAACCAGGTCGGCACGGTGGTCAAGCTGGTGCGCGTGCTGATGCTGGGCCCCGTGGTGCTGGCGCTGTCGCTGCTCGCGCGCCGCCTGCGCGACGCGCCCGGCGAGGCGGCGCCCGCCGTGACCGCGGGCGACCGGCCGAAGCGGGGCCGGCCCGCGCTGCACGAGCTGGTGCCGTGGTTCATCGTGGGGTTCCTCCTGGTGCTGGCGCTGCGCTCGGCGGGCGTGATCCCGGCGGGGCTGTTGCGGCCGCTGGCACTCGCGGCCAACCTGCTGACGACGGTGTCGATGGCGGCGCTGGGCCTGGGAGTGGACGTGCGCGTGGTGGCGCAGGCCGGCGTGCGCGTCACCGCCGCGGTCACGCTGTCGCTGCTGGTGCTGGGCGTGATCAGCCTGGCGCTGATCCGCGTGTTGGGCGTGGCGTAGGCCGCAGCCGCGCACGACGACACGGGCCACGGGGGCGGCGACCTCCGGGCCGGACTACACGGAACCGATTGGGGAGACGGCGATGCGAGGCCACCAGAGTCCGATGGGGCGGCGGCTGATCCTGGGCGGCGCGGGGGCCGCCGGCCTGGCCGCGCTGCTGCCGGGGCGTGCCGCGCGCGCCGCGCAGTCGGTGACCCTGCCGCTGCCGGGCGGCCCGGACGAGCGTCCCCTGACCGCGGCGTTCCCCGGGGACGGCTCGTTCCCCGGCAAGGGCCCGATGATCCTGCAGCGCACCCGCCCCGCCCTGCTGGAGACGCCGTTCGAGGTGTTCGACCAGGGCGTGTTCACGCCGAACGACCGCTTCTTTGTGCGCTGGCACTGGTCGGCGATCCCCGAGGAGATCGACGCCCAGGCGTTCCGCCTGAACGTGCACGGCGAGGTCGACACCACGCTCTCCCTTTCGCTCGCCGAGCTGGCTGCCCTGCCGCGCGTCGAGATGGCGGCGGTCAACCAGTGCTCGGGCAACTCGCGCGGCCTGTTCCAGCCGCGCATCGCGGGCGGGCAGTGGGCGAACGGCGCCATGGGCAACGCGCGCTGGACCGGCGTGCGGCTGCGCGACGTGCTGGACCGCGCCGGCGTGAAGGCGGGCGCGGTGCAGGTCCGCTTCAACGGCCTCGACCGGCCCGTGGCCGACGGGGCGCCGGACTTCATGAAGTCGCTCGACGTTGACCACGCCCGCGACGGCGAGGTGATGATCGCCTACGCCATGAACGGCGAGCAGCTCCCGCTCCTCAACGGCTTCCCGCTGCGCCTGGTCGTGCCCGGCTGGTACTCGACCTACTGGGTGAAGATGCTCGACGACATCGAGGTGCTCGACCGCCCCGACGACCAGTTCTGGATGAAGACCGCCTACCGCATCCCCGACACCCCCAACGCCAGCGTCAGGCCGGGCGAGACCGGGTTCAGGACCGTGCCGATCAGTCGCATGAACCCGCGCTCCTTCGTGACGAACCTCGCGCCCGGGCAGAAGGTCGCGGCGGACGCGCCACTCGCCGTGCGCGGCCTCGCGATGGGCGGCGACGCGGGCGTGGCCAGGGTCGACGTCTCCACCGACAACGGCACGAGCTGGCAGCCGGCCACGCTCGGCACGGACGAGGGCCGGTACAGCTTCCGCCGCTGGGACGCGACGCTGACGCTGCCCGAGGCGGGCCCCCACGCGCTGATGGTCCGCTGCACCAACGCCGACGGCGTCGCGCAGCCCGCGGCGATGAACTGGAACCCCGCCGGCTTCATGCAGAACGGCATCGAGTCCACCGCCCTCGTGGCAGGCTGAGGAGCGCAGGCGATGACGAACAGGATCCTGGCGGCGGCGTGCCTGCTGGCAGCCCTGGGCCAGGCGGCCCCCGCCGGGGCCGAGGCGCCCATGACCTTCCGCTCGGAGAAGGTCGAGCTGCCCGCCGGCGACCGCGCCTTCCCCGGCGGCGACAAGGCGGCCGCGATCAACAGCAACTGCGTCGCCTGCCACTCCGCCGGCATGGTGCTGAACCAGCCCGCCCTGACGAAGGCCGAGTGGGCCGGCGAGGTCCACAAGATGGCGAACGTCTACAAGGCCCCCGTCTCGCCCGAGGACCAGGCCGCGATCATCGACTACCTGGCCGAGCTCAAGGGCAGGCCGTAGCGCCCCGCACAGCCAGGAAGCCGCCCATGCCCGACCCTAACCGCCCGGAGCCGGGCCTGATCGTCCACTCCGAGCACCCCTACAACGCCGAGCCGCCGCTCGGCCCGCTGTGCGCCAGCCTCCTTACGCCGCAGTCCCGCCTCTACGTCCGCAGCCACGGCGCCGTCCCCGCCCTGGACGAGGCCCGCCACCGCCTGCGCGTGGGCGGGCTCGTGTCCGCGCCGCTCGACCTGTCGATGTCCGAACTGCGCGAGCGCTTCCCCCAACGCTCGGTGACGGCCGTGATGCAGTGCGCCGGCAACCGCCGCGCCGACCTGCACCGCCTGCGCCCCGTCTCCGGCGACCCCTGGGCCCCGGGCGCGATCGGCAACGCCGAGTGGACCGGCGTGTCCCTCGCCGACGTGCTGCGCGCCGCCGGCGCACGCACCGACGCCGGCCTGCACGTCGCGTTCTCCGCCCGCGACGAGGTGGAGATGCCCGGCGAGGGCCGCTTCCGCTTCGGCGTCTCCATCCCGATGGCCAAGGCGCTCTCGCCCGACGTCCTGCTGGCGTTTGCGGCGAACGGCGAGCCGCTCGCGCCCGCGCACGGCTTCCCCCTGCGCGCCGTCGTGCCCGGCTTCGCCGGCGTGCGCAGCCCCAAGTGGCTCGAGGCGATCACCGTCCAGGACGCCCCCTCCGACAACCACATGCAGCAGCGCGACTACCGGCTGGTCCCCCCCGACGCCACCGCGGAGACCGTCGACTGGGCGCAGGGCGTCGCCATCGACGAGATGCCCCTGAACTCGGCGATCTGCGAGCCCGCCCGCCACGCCACGCTGCGGCCCGGCCCCGCCACCCTGCGCGGCTACGCGGTCGCGAGCGCGCGCGCCGTCGTGCGCGTCGACGTCTCCGCCGACGGCGGGCGAAGCTGGCGCCAGGCGCGGCTGGAGCACGACGCGGCCGCGCCCTGGAGCTGGACGCTGTGGCAGGCCAGCCTCGACCTCGCGCCCGGCCGGCACGAGCTGGCGGTCCGCGCCTGGGACTCCGCCGGGCAGACCCAGCCCGCCTCGCCCGAGGACACCTGGAACTTCAAGGGATACCTCAGCGCCGCCTGGCACAGGGTCCCCGTCTCGGTCGCCTGAGCGGCGAAGGCAGGAAGCAAGGCCTTCTTTTTCTGAAGAAAAAGAAGCAAAAAGACTTTGCCACTCGGGATCCTGTCCCCGACGTTTGGCACGCGACAAATGGGCAAAGTTCTTTGGTTCTTTCTTTCAAGAAAGAACGCGCTTGCTTCCTTCGTTGCAGGAACCGCGCAAACCTGTTGTCGCCCCGCCGCGCGAGGCGCTAGCGTGGCGCCGGGCCGCCGCGCGCGGCCGCGCGGCACCACCAGAAAGGGGAGCGAAGGCGTGTCAGGCAGGATCGAGGCCGACCCGGGCGGGAGCCCCGGCGGCGCAGGCCCGGGGTGGGGGCCGCACAACACGGTGACGGTGGTCGACCCGTCGCCCGTGAACTGGCTGTCCATCACGTGGAACACCATGGAGGAGGCCAACCGGGTCGACCATGACGGCATGGGGCAGCCCAGCCTCGCGTCGGGCTGGCGCTGGGTGGACGACGAGACGCTGGAGCTCGACATCCGGCGCGACGCCGTGTTCCAGGACGGCGAGAAATACGACGCCGGCATCTTCAAGCTGGCGTTCGACAAGGTCCAGGAGTGGACCAACCCGCACCCGCCGGGCGCCTTCCTGAACTTCGCGCGCGACACCGCGGTCACCGTGGTCGACGAGCGCACCGTGCGGATGCGCTTCCCCGGCGGCGACGCGGCGGCGCTGATGAAGCTGCGCGGGATGCACATCCCCTCGACGCGGTTCTGGAACGAGTGGGGCTTCGTGGACCCCGACACGGGGTCCGCCGAAGGCCACTGGTGAGTGATCGATGCGCCTGGTCCGT
>JBPBQX010000077.1:0-6948 GCA_050955025.1 Janthinobacterium lividum | reverse complement strand
GGCCCTTCAGCCGCGCCACGCTGTCGTCGGTGTTGAGCGCCACGATGAGGCGGTCGCACTGGCCGCGCGCCTCGGCGAGCAGCGAGACGTGGCCGGGGTGGACGATGTCGAAGCAGCCGTTGGTGAAGCCCACGCGCAGGCCCTGCTCCTTCCAGCGCGCGACCAGCGCCTCGACGCGGCCGATCGCCTGCACGCCGGGCACCACGCGGCCGGGCGGGCTGCCGGGGGCGGCGCCCCCGGTCTCCTGGTCCTGCTCGTCGAGCTCCTGCATCACCTCGGCGATGTCGGCGGTCGCGGTGCCGAGCTTGCTCACCACGACGCCGGCGGCCGCGTTGGCCACGTGCATCGCCTGCGCCAGCGAGCGGCCCGACGCGTGGGCGAGCGCCAGCGTCGCGATCACCGTGTCGCCGGCGCCGGAGACGTCGAACACCTCCCGCGCGCGGGAAGGGACCGAGTGCACCTCGCCGTTGCTCTCGACCAGCACCATGCCCTTCTCCGAGCGTGTCGCCAGCACCGCGGCGGCGTCGGCGTCGCGCATCACGCGGCGCGCGGCCTCGACCACGCCCGCCTCGTCGGCCACGGGCATGCGCGAGGCGGCCGCCAGCTCGCGCAGGTTGGGCGTGATGCAGGTGGCGCCGCGGTAGCGGGAGAAGTCGTCGGTCTTGGGGTCCACGAACACGGGGATGGCGGCCGCGCGCGCCGCCGCCATCACCCGCAGCACGAGGCCCGGCGACAGCACGCCCTTGCCGTAGTCCGACAGGATCACCGCGCCCGCGCCCGCGAGCCGCGCCTCGACCGCGGACAGCAGCATCGCCTCCTCGTCGCCGTGCAGGGCGGCGGTGCTCTCCTCGTCGGTGCGCACCACCTGCTGGCGGCCGGCGATGAAGCGCGTCTTGCAGATCGTCGGGCGGTGCGCGGTGCCGACCAGCTCCGCGCGCAGCCCCGGGGTCGCGGCGGCCAGGCGGCGCGCGGAGTCGCCCGCGCCGTCCTCGCCCACCAGCCCGACCAGCACCGCCTGCCCGCCGAGTGCGGCGATGTTGCACGCCACGTTGCCGGTGCCGCCCAGCATCTCGCGCGTGCGGCCGAGCCTGAGCACGGGCACCGGCGCCTCGGGCGAGATGCGGTCGATCTCGCCGTGCACGAAGCGGTCGAGCATCACGTCGCCCACGCAGAGCACCGTCACGTCCGAGAAGTCCATCGTCGCCTCCGCCACAACACGCGCCACAGCACGCGGCGGAGCAATGTCACCTCGGCGGGGCGGGTGCAACGCCCGCGGAACGGGTCCGCGCCCGGGCCGGGGCACGCAGGCCGGCACGCAGAAGCCCCGCGCCCTGTGCCCCGCCGGGCACACCCGGCCCGGCCCGGCTTGTGGCGGCCCGCGCGCCCCGCCACCCTGCGCCGACGACAACGCCGCCCAGGACGCACGCAGCCGATGACCGCCCCTCGCCTCCCTGCCCGCCTGCCGCTCCGCCTGTCCGGCCTGGCCGTCCTGCTGGCCCTCGCGTCCTGCGGGCCGGTGCTCACCCAGGGGTCGAGCGACCTTGCGGGCGTGGCGGGCGCGGGCGTGGCCAGCGCCGTGACCAGCAACGGCGCGGTGACCGCCGCCATCGGCCTCGGCGTGCAGTCGCTGGCGTCCAGCGGCCTGGGCTTCCTCGAGCGACGCGTGCACCGCGCCGAGCAGGACCGCATCGCGGGCATCGCCGGGCCGCTGCCGGTGGGCGGGGTGGCGTCCTGGCGCATCGCCCACGACATCCCGATCGAGGACGACGAGCACGGCGAGGTCTCCGTCAGCCGCCTGATCGGCGACGAGGACCTGGCGTGCAAGGAGATCGTCTTCTCCGTCGAGCACCCCCGCAAGGCCGGGGTCCGCCGCGCCTTCTTCGTGGCCGCGGTCTGCCGCGACGGCACGCCGGAGCACCCCGTCTGGAAGTGGGCCACCGCCGAGCCGTCCACCGCGCGCTGGGGCGCGCTCCAGTGACGCCCGGCGCGGCCGGCGCGTGGCCGCGTGCGCGCCTGTGCCCCGCCGCCGTGCTGGTGGCCGCGGGGCTTCTCGCGGGGTGCAGCTCGGCCGGCGCGATCGCGGGGGCGGTCGTGGGCGCCTCGACCGGGGCGGCGACGGTCAACCCGTTGGTGGGCTACATCACCGCGGTCGGCGTCAACGCGGGCGTGGACGCGCTCCAGCAGTACGTCGCCCGCGTGCGGCAGGGCGCGGAGCAGGACGCCATCGTGGACGCGGTGGGCGAGATGCAGCCCGGCCAGGTGCGGGCGTGGAAGATCGTCCACGACATCCCGCTGTTCGACGACGAGCACGGGGAGATGCAGGTCGTGCGCTCGATCGACACGCCGATCGCGCAGTGCCGCGAGGTGCTGTTCACCGTGGAGCACGGGCGCGGCGCGCACCTGCGCCGCAAGCCGTTCGTCACCGACGCGTGCCACGACACCGCGGGCTGGCGCTGGGCCGCCGCCGAGCCGGCCACGGAGCGCTGGGGCTACTTCCAGCACATCAGCCACTAGGGGCTGGCGGGCGCGGACGCACGAGGCAGGCAGGCAAGCGAGTTCTTTCCTGAAAGAAAGAACCAAGGAACTTCTGCAAACAGGGACGGCTGGCGCGTCCGCGTCTTTCAGGCAAAGTCTTTTTGCTTCTTTTTCTTCAGAAAAAGAAGGCCTTGCTTTCTTCGGGACCTAGGCGCGGCCCAGGGTGTCCCCTGCCGCCGGCTGCGCGGCGATGGCGCCGGTGGACGTGCCGCTGACCGTGGAGGCCGGGCCGTTGCCGCCGGCGCCGGCCGATCCCCGGGCGAGGCTCACGACACAGCCCAGCGCCGAGAAGCCGGTGGCCAGCGCCAGGGCCGCGCCGGTGCCGCCCGCGCCTGCAGCGCCGCCGGCGACGGTGGCGAACATCAGGGCGACGAGGGCAGCGCCGCCGGTCTGGCCGAGCAGGCGGGCGGTGGACAGCATGCCGCTGGCGCCGCCGGTGCGGTGGCGGGGGGCGGCGGCGATCAGCGTGCGGTTGTTGGGCGCCTGGAAGAAGCCGAAGCCCGCGCCGCACAGCGTCATGCGCCAGACCATGGCGAAGTCGCCGGGGGCGGCCGGCAGCCGCCACAGGGCGGCGAGGCCTGCCGTCATCGCGGCGAGCCCGACCCCGCCCAGCACGCCGGCGGGCACGCGGTCGGCGAGGCGGCCGGCGAGCGGCGCGCTCACCGCGACGGCAGCGGGCCAGGGGGTCATCAGCAGGCCGGTGGCGACCTCGGAGCGCCCGAGCACGTCCTGGAAGTAGAAGGGCAGCGCCACGAAGGCGAGCGTCTGCGCCGCGAACGAGCACACCGAGGTGCCGATCGAGAGCGCGAACACCGGGATGCGCAGCAGGTCCACCGGCAGCAGCGGCGCGGCCATGCCGAGCTGGCGGCGCGCCAGCACGGCGCCCGCCGCCACGGCGCCCGCGAGCTCCGCCGCCACCGCGCCCGCGCCCTGGCCGTGGCCCAGCCCGTCGACGCCGACGATGAGCAGGCCGAACGCCAGCCCGTTCAGCGCGGCGCTGGCCCAGTCGAAGCGGCGCGCCACCGGCGGCGTGACCGGCAGCGAGCGCCACGCCAGCGCCAGCGCGACCAGGCCCAGGGGCACGTTGACCGCGAACAGCCACGGCCAGGGCGCGACCGCGAGGATCGCCGCCGCCACGCTCGGCCCGACCGCGGAGGCCACCGCGACGACGAGGGCGTTCAGGCCGATGCCGGCGCCCAGCCGGCTGTGCGGGTAGATGAAGCGGATCAGCGCGGTGTTGACGCCCATCACGCCGGCCGCCCCCGCGCCCTGCAGGATGCGCGCGGCCGCCAGCGTGCCCAGCGAGTCCGACAGGGCGCAGGCGAGCGAGGCGAGCGTGAACACCGCCAGGCCCGCGCGGTACACCTTCGCGTAGCCGATGATCTCGCCAAGCGAGGCCAGCGGCAGCAGGCACACGATCACCGCGAGCTGGTAGGCGTTGACCACCCAGATCGAGTCGGCAGGGCTCGCGTGCACGTCCACCGCGATGGTCGGCAGCGCCACGTTGGCGATCGCCGTGTCGAGCACCGCGAGCGAGATCGCGATGGCGATGGCCACGATCGCCCAGCGGCGCGGGCCGGGCGGCAGGCCGTCCTGCTCTGGTGGCATCGAGCGACCCTTTCGGCAAAGCGTGAGGCTATGCCCGCGGGAAGGAAGGCAGGCAAGGTTGAGGCGCTGCCTCAAACTCCGCCAAAGGCTCGCCTTTGGAGTCGTCTTCCTAAGTGAGGCCGGTCCAGGGGCGGCTCGCCCCTGGCGGGTTTGGGCGGAGCCCATGCTTGCTTCCCGCGCCTTCGCGTGCCCCGCTCCCTGCGCAGGGGGGCGGACCGATGGGCGAGTGGTGGCAGGACGGCGTGATCTACCAGGTCTACCCGCGCTCCTTCGCGGACTCGGACGGCGACGGGGTGGGCGACCTCGCGGGCGTGCTGTCGCGGCTCGACCACCTGGTGGCGCTGGGCGTGGACGCGCTGTGGCTGTCGCCGATCCAGCCCTCGCCGATGGCCGACTTCGGCTACGACGTCGCGGACTACTGCGGCGTGGACCCGCTGTTCGGGACGCTCGCCGACCTGGACCGGCTGGTGGCGGCGTGCCACGCGCGCGGGCTGCGGCTGGTGCTCGACCTCGTGCCGAACCATAGCTCGGACCGCCACCCGTGGTTCATCGAGAGCCGCAGCGGGCGCGGGTCGGCGCGGCGCGACTGGTACCTGTGGCGCGACCCGGCGCCGGGCGGCGGGCCGCCGAACAACTGGCTGAGCCACTTCGGGGGGCCGGCGTGGACGCTCGAACCGGCGTCGGGGCAGTACTACCTGCACTCGTTCCTGCCGGAGCAGCCGGACCTGAACTGGCGCAACCCGGCGGTGGTCGCGGCGATGCACGCGGTGCTGCGCTTCTGGCTCGACCGCGGCGTGGACGGCTTCCGCGTCGACGTGATCTGGCTGCTGGTCAAGGACGCGCTGTTCCGCGACAACCCGCCCGAGCCGGACGCGCCCGCCGACGCACGCCCGTTCGCCCGGCAGCGCGCGCTGCACACCGCCGACCAGCCGGAAACGCACGCGGCCATCGCAGGGATGCGCCGCGTGCTCGACGCCTACCCGGAGCGGATGATGGTCGGCGAGATCTACCTGCCGGTGGAGCGCCTGGTCCGCTACTACGGCGGTGACAGGCTCGACGAGTGCCACCTGCCGTTCAACTTCCAGCTCCTGCTGTGCGCGTGGGACGCGGACGCCCTGGCGCGCATCATCCGCGAGTACGAGGCCGCCCTGCCGCCGGGGGCGTGGCCGAACTGGGTGCTCGGCAACCACGACCGGCCCCGCGTCGCCACGCGGCTCGGGCAGGCGCAGGCCCGCGTGGCGGCGATGCTGCTGCTCACGCTGCGCGGCACGCCGACGCTGTACTACGGCGACGAGCTGGGCCTGGCCGACGTGCCCATCCCGCCGGAGCGCGAGCGCGACCCCGCCGGGCTGCGCGAGCCGGGACGCGGCCTCGGGCGCGACGCGGTGCGCACGCCGATGCCGTGGGACGCCTCGCCGGGCGCGGGCTTTTCCACGGGCGAGCCGTGGCTGCCGCTGAACCCCGACCACGCCACGCGCAACGTCGCGGCCCAGCACGCGGACCCGGGCTCCATGCTGTCGCTGCACCGGCGCCTGCTCGCCCTGCGGCGCCGCACGCCGGCCCTGGTGCACGGCGCCATCGGGGAGGTCGCGGCGGACGGGAACGTGCTCCGCTTCGTGCGCAGCCACGCGGGGGCACGCGTCGCCGTGCTGCTGAACCTCGGGTCGGAGGAGCAGGCGGTCGCGGTTCCGGGGGGCAGCGTGGTGGCGTCCACGGGGGCGCGGCGCGAGGGGGCGGTGGCCGGCGTGCTGCGACTCGGCGGGGGCGAGGGCGTCGTCGTCGCGGTCGCGGGCTGAAGGAAGCAAGGCCAGAGGCTCTGCCTCTGGACTCCGCCAAAGGCTCGCCTTTGGAAACCTCGACGAAGGGCCCTGCCCTACTCGGCGGCCACCCGCGCCGCCTCGGGCGTTGCCGTGCCGTGCGCCTCGGCCACGCACAGGCCCACGGCGTCGCGCAGCGAGGTGGCGTAGTGGTCGGCGCCAAGGGTTTCGCGGCTGGCGGGGTCGCGCAGCAGGGCGCCGTCGGCAGGCCACAGCCCGATCAGGATCCTCGCCTTCGGCAGCCGCGCCCGCAGGCGGCGCAGGAGGAAGCGCAGGTGCGTCGGGCTGCCGGACAGCTCCAGGTAGGACACGCACACCATCGCCACGCCGTCGGGGTCCAGCGTGGCGATGCCGGTCCGCGACGCCGCCTCGAAGGGCGCGATCGTCGCCCCGAGCCCGTGCTTGCGCAGCAGCTGGGCCAGCATCTCGGACGCCGCCTCGTCCAGCGGCCCGCGCCCGGCCACGCACAGCACCGGCGACGGGCCCTGCCAGGCCGGCGAAAGCGCGTCGGCCGCGGGGGCGACGGCCTCGGGCGCCGGCCGGCTCGTGGTGTCGCGCTCCGGCCGCCCGACGCCGGCGACGCCCGGCTCTGCCGCCGCCTTCCCGGCCTCGGGGTTGGCGTCGTCGTGGACGTCCAGCTCCTCGATCAGGTGGTGCAGCTCCTTGCGCAGGTCCGCCACCTGCGCCTCGGTGAGCACGCCGCGCGACACGTCGCTGGCCGCGAGCTGCAGCCCCTTGAGCGCGACCTCGTCGTAGTAGGAGGACAGCGCGCGCGTCTTCAGCAGCGCCTCCGCCTGCTCCTGCACCTCGTCGGGGTCCTGCGCGAGCAGGCGCTGGTAGAAGGTCTCGACCGGCGTGAGGGCGGGCCGGTCGCCGAGCAGCACGTCGAAGAACTCCAGCCGCTTGACGTGGCGGCCCAGCACCACGAGGCACAGCGTCAGCGGCGTGGACAGGATCAGCCCGATCGGCCCCCACAGCCACGACCAGA
>JBPBQX010000076.1:0-7003 GCA_050955025.1 Janthinobacterium lividum | reverse complement strand
CGCTGCTGCTCGGCGACGTTGGCGTGCGGCAGCAGGTACTGGAAGCCGAGCAGGATCGCGAGGGAGATCGCGATCGCCATGATCAGGCGCTTCTGGTCCATCAGACCGGGCTCCTCTGGAGCGAACTTGGGGCGGGCGAAGGCGAGGCGGGAAGCAAGGCCAGAGGCTCTGCCTCTGGACTCCGCTCAAGGCTCGCCTTGAGAATCCATTTGTTCAGGAAGGGCTGAGCGGCGTCCTGGCAGCCACAGGGCGGCACCGGGTCGTAGCCGCCGTCGCAGAACGGGTTGCAGCGCAGCACCCGCCACGCCGCCAGCACGCTGCCGCGCCCCGCGCCATGCTCGCGCACGGCCTGCACGGCATACTCGCTGCACCCCGGCTCGAAGCGGCACGCCCCCGGGATCAGCGGCCGGATCGTCCACTGGTAGGCGCGCAGGACAGCGGTGAGCAGCAGGGCGGGCGAGGTCACGGGGAAGCGTCCGGCAGGGAGACGCCGGCCTTGGCGAGGGCACGGCCGAGGTCGTCCACGAGCTGCCCGAACGGCCGCCCGCGCGTCGCATCGCGGCCGATGAGCACGAGGTCCACGCCCGGCAACGCCTGCCCGGACAGCAGCAGCCGGGCGGCCTCGCGCAGGCGACGGCGCGTGCGGTTGCGGACCACGGCGTTGCCGACCTTCTTCGTCACCGTGTAGCCCACGCGCAGCGGATCGGTGTCCTCGCGGGTGAACGCCTGCAGCACCAGGCCGTGCACCGCGGCCTTTCGGCCCCGGGCGGCGGCACGCAGGAACTCCGCGCGAACCTTCAGGCGTGGCGGAAGGCGCCCGTTCCTAGGGTGCCCGGAGTCGGGGCGGGAAGGTGGCGCCATGGCGGGCGCCTGTTCCTGCCGGCTCTCGTCAGGCCGAGAGGCGCTTGCGGCCCTTGGAGCGCCGGTTGGCCACGACCTTGCGGCCGCCCACGGTTTCCATGCGAGCGCGGAAGCCGTGGCGGCGCTTGCGGACCAGCTTCGAGGGTTGATACGTGCGCTTCACGAGCAGTCTCCAGAGGATCAGGGCCGGCCGAACGGCGGCGCGGGAGGCCGCAGGGGCCGTCCCGTTCAAGCCGCGGCTTATAGGGGCGCCGGCCGCCGGGCGTCAATGCGCGGCATCGCCCGCCGCAAAGCCCCCGTCCTGACGTGACGGTTTCCAAAGGCGAGCCTTTGGCGGAGCTCGAGGCGGAGCCTCGACCTTGCTTCCCTTCCGCGCCCCCGACAGGGTGGCGCGATGACCCGGTTCTGGCCCCTGGCCCTGATCGCCGCGGCCCTGCTGGCGGCCTGGGCGTCCGGCGCCGGCCACCTGCTGTCGCTGCCGGCGCTGGCGCAGGAGCATGCGGCGCTGGCCGGTCAGGTCGCCGCGCACCCTGTCCTGGCGCCCCTGGCCTTCACACTGGCCTACGTGGCGGTGGCGGCGACGGCGCTGCCGGGCGCGTCGGTGATGACGCTGGCGGGCGGGCTGCTGCTGGGCCCGTGGCTGGGGGCCGCGTGCACCGTCGCGGGGGCGAGCCTCGGGGCGGCGCTGCTGTTCCTCGCGGCGCGGCGCGCGGCGTCGGGGTGGCTGGCGGCACGGCCGCACGGGCGGCTCGCGGGGATGGTGGCGCGGGTCCGCCCTGGCCTGGAGCGCGACGGCTTCTCGGGGCTGCTGGCGCTGCGTCTGCTGCCGGTGGTGCCGTTCTTCGTGCTGAACCTGGCGCCGGCGCTGGCCGGGATGGGCCTGCGCGACTTCCTGGCCGCCACCGCCCTGGGGATCGCGCCGGCGAGCGCGGTGCTGAGCTGGGCGGGCGCCGGTCTGGGCAGCGTCCTGGACCGCGGCGGCACGCCGGCGCTGGGCGACGTGCTCGGGGCGCGGGTGCTGCTGCCGCTGGCGGGGCTGGCGGCGCTGGCCGTGGCGCCGGCGGCGTGGCGGCGGATGAAGAAAGGTTGAGGCTCCGCCTCAAACTCCGCCAAAGGCTGCGCCCTTGGAACGCATCCCTTAAGTTAAGGCCAGTCCAGGGCGGCTCGCCCTGGCGGGTCTGGGCAGAGCCCAGGCCTGCTTTCTCCGGGAGGTTCGCGATGCCCGAGTTCGACGTCGCCGTGGTCGGCGCAGGCTCCGCCGGCCTGTCCGTGGCCAACGCCTCGGCGCGGCTCGGCCTGCGCACGGTGCTGGTGGAGCGGGCGGAGATGGGCGGCGACTGCCTGAACGCCGGCTGCGTGCCCAGCAAGGCGCTGCTGGCGGCGGGCCGCGCGGCGCAGTCGGCGCGCGCGGCGAGCCGCCTCGGGATCGGGCTCGGCGAGCCGGAGGTCGACTGGGCGGCGGTGCGGGCGCACGTGCGGCGCGCCATCGACACGATCGCGCCGGTCGACTCGCAGGCGCGCTACGAGGGCCTGGGCTGCACCGTGCTGCGCGGCTTGGCGCGCTTCGTGGCGCCGGACGCGCTGTCGGTGGCGCTGCCGGGCGGCGAGCGGCGGCTGACGGCGCGGCGGATCGTGGTGGCCGCGGGCAGCCGCCCGGTGGTGCCCGACGTCCCCGGGCTCGCGGACGTGCCTCACCTGACCAACGAGACGCTGTTCGCGCTGGAGGCGCGGCCCGCGCACCTGGTGGTCCTGGGCGGCGGGTCGATCGGGCTGGAGATGGCCGAGGCGCACGCGGCGCTGGGCTGCCGGGTCAGCATCGTGGAGCAGGGGCGGATCGCGTCGCGCGAGGACCCGGCGCTCGCGGCCGTGGTGCGCGCGGCGCTGGAGCGGCTGGGCGTCGCGGTGATCGAGGGCGTCGCGGTGGTGGCGGCGGAGTGCCACGGCGACGGCGTGGCGCTGGTGCTGGCGGACGGGCGGCGCGTGGCGGGCAGCCACCTGCTGGTGGCGGCGGGGCGGCGGGCGTCGCTGGACGGGCTGGGGCTGGCGGCGGGCGGGGTCGCGTTCTCCGCGCGCGGCATCGCGGTGGACCGGGCGCTGCGCTCGGCGAGCAACCGTCGGGTGTACGCGGCGGGCGACGTGGCGGACGTCGCCGGCATCGGGCCGCTGGCCTACACGCACCTGGCGGGGCACCACGCGGGGGTGGTGGTGCGCGGCGCGGTGTTCCGGCTGCCGGCGCGGGTGTCGCGCGTGGTGCCGCGTGTGACCTACACGACGCCGGAGCTGGCGCAGGTGGGCCTGACGGCGGCGGAGGCGCGGGCGGCGGGGCACGCGGTCGAGGTGCTGCGCTGGGACATGGCGGAGAACGACCGCGCGGTGTGCGAGGCGGACACGCGCGGGCTCGCGCTGCTGGTGGTGTCGCGCGGGCGGCTGCTGGGCGCGGGGATCGCGGCGCCGCACGCGGGCGAGGCGATCGGGACGTGGGCGCTGGCGCTCGAACAGCGCGCCAGGCTGTCGGCGCTGGCGGGGATGATGGTGGCGTATCCGACGCGCGCGGAGGCCGGCAAGCGGGCCGCCGGCAACTTCTACACGCCACGGCTGTTCTCGGGGCGGACACGGCGACTCGCGCGGCTGCTGGCGCGGCTGCCCTAGGCACCGCCGCCGCGGACGCGTCCGGCGCGCCGCCAGAACAAGGATACCGCATGGTCCGTCATTGCCTGCTGCTGTCCGTGGCGACGGCGATCCTGGTTCTGATCGGGGTGGAGCTGGCGATGCGCGCGCCGGGCCAGGGCGATGCCGTCGCGCTGGTGGCGGCGGTGGCGGCGGGCGTGGTGATGCAGCTCGGGCTGGGCTCGTTCGTGGTGCGGCCGCTGCGCGACCAGGAGGCGGCGCTGCGCGAGCGCGTGCGTCTGGCGGAGCAGTCGCAGGCGCGGCTGGCGGAGCTGGAGGCGAACACGTCGTCGCTGCGCCACGACCTGCGCGGCATCCTGTCGCCGAGCCTGATGCTGGCGGACCGGCTGCTGGACAACGCGGACCCGAAGGTGCGGCGGGTGGGCGAGGTGATGGTGCAGACGGTGGAGCGGTGCTCCGAGCGCCTCAGGCAGACGCGGGCGGACCCGCCCGCCGCCGGAGGATAGGCGAGGCAGGGCCACCGGCCCTGCCTCGCGGCTGCCAGCCTCAGTCGTCGTAGCCCTGGGGCGCGCCGCCGTAGCCGGGGCCGCCATAGCCGGGCTGGCCATACCCGGGCTGGGCATAGCCCGGCTGCGCGTAGCCCTGCTGGCCGTAGCCGGCGGGCGGGGCGTAGCCGGGAGCGCCGTAGCCGGGCTGGGCATAGCCGGCGTTGCCGTAGCCCGGCGGCGGGTAGCCCGGCGCGTAGGCGGGCGGCGTGGGCGGCGTCGGCGCGGTCGATGCACCGCCGACGGCGCCGAGCGCGCCACCCGCGAGCGCGCCGATCGCGGCACCCCGCCCGCCGCCCGCGAGGGCGCCGATCGCCGCACCGCCGCCGGCGCCGAGCAGGCCGCCGCCGACGGCGCGCTGGCCGGGGTCGTAGGGGTTGGCGCAGGCCGACAGCGCCGCCAGACCCAGGAACAGCAGGGGCCTTGCGCCCATGGAACGCGTAAGCATCGAGGTCTCCTGTTGCAGTCCGGGGCTGGCGACGCCGACCCGGATCAGTAGCGGTTCGGCGTGGTGGCGGCACCGCCCACGGCGCCGAGGCCGCCGCCGGCCAGCGCGCCGATGCCTGCGCCGGTGCCGCCGCCGGCCAGGCCGCCGATCGCCGCGCCCGCGCCGGCGCCGAGCAGGCCGCCGCCGACGGCGCGCTGGCCGGGGCTGTACGGGTCGCAGGCGGCGAGGCTCAGGGCGAGGCCGACGGCGGCGACGGTCGTGATGGTCTTGCGGAGCATGGCGGAAATCCTTGTTGAGAAGAAGCCGGTCCGGTGCGCCGGCCCGTTCGCGCCGGATGGGGCCGCGGTGAACGCCACCAGCCTGCCAGAATGCATGAAGACAGCCCCCGGTTGCTTCGGGGTTAACCGGGCCGGCGATTCTCCGGCGCTTCGGGCATCACACGTTCGCGTCCAGGCACGCCGGGGTTGCAGCCGCATCGTGGCGCCCGCTTCGTGGCGACATCGTGGCGTGGTCCCGCGCGGCGCACGGCGCGGGCCTGCGGGCGGCCCCCGGGGCCGACGCGGCCCGGCGCCATGCTCGGCGCAGCCCTTGCTCCCGCGCATGGGCGACGCTAAGCCCCCGCCAACGCCCTCGCCGGGGATGGCCAGTTCGGGGCCGCCAGCCCGGCCATCCTCCTTCCGGCCCTCGCCGTCGTCACCCCGGAGCAGCCCGATGTTCTCCCGCCTGCTGGGCATCATGTCCGCCGACATGGCCATCGACCTCGGCACCGCCAACACGCTGGTCTACGTCAAGGGGCGGGGCATCGTGCTCGCCGAGCCGAGCGTGGTCGCGATCGCCGACGTGCGCGGCAAGAAGCAGGTGCTCGCCGTCGGCGAGGAGGCCAAGCAGATGCTCGGCCGCACGCCCGGCAACATCCAGGCGATCCGGCCGCTGCGCGACGGCGTGATCGCCGACTTCGAGGTCGCCGAGGAGATGATCAAGCACTTCATCCGCAAGGTGCACGGCCGCCGCCGCTTCGCGTCGCCCATGATCATCGTGTGCGTGCCGTCGGGCTCCACCGCCGTCGAGCGCCGCGCCATCCAGGAGAGCGCCGAGAGCGCCGGCGCGCGCCGCGTGCTGCTGATCGAGGAGCCCATGGCGGCCGCCATCGGCGCCGGCCTGCCGGTCACCGAGCCCTCGGGCTCCATGATCGTCGACATCGGCGGCGGCACCACCGAGGTCGCCGTGATCTCGCTGGGCGGCATCGTCTACGCCCGCTCCGTGCGCGTCGGCGGCGACAAGATGGACGAGGGGATCATCTCCTACATCCGACGCAACCATAACCTGCTGATCGGCGAGAGCTCGGCCGAGCGGATCAAGATGGACATCGGCGCCGCCTTCGCCCCCGAGGACGGCTCGGACGGCCCGTGGCGCGAGGTCAAGGGCCGCGACCTGATGCACGGCGTGCCGCGCGAGGTTGTCGTCTCCCAGCGCCAGATCGCCGAAAGCCTCGCCGAGCCGGTCGCCGCCATCACCGAGGCGGTCAAGGTAGCGCTGGAGAACACGCCCCCCGAGCTGGCCGCCGACATCGTCGACAAGGGTATCGTGCTCACCGGCGGCGGTGCCCTGCTGTTCCGCCTCGACCAGGTGCTGCGCGACGCCACCGGCCTGCCGGTCGTGGTTGCCGAGGACCCGCTGAGCTGCGTCGCACTCGGCACTGGGCGCGCCCTGGAAGAGATCAAGCGCCTGCGTAACGTGCTGAGCACGATGTACTGAGGCGGAAGCAAGGTTGAGGCTCCGCCTCAAACTCCGCCAAGGGAAGCCCCTTGGATGGCTTCCCTTAAGTCAAGGGATCAAAGGGTCCTCGGACCCTTTGCGGGTTCGGGCAGGGCCCGACCTTGCTTCCCTTATGGCCGCCGCCCGATCGCGCGCCGGAGCTGCGCCCCGATCTGCGCCACGGCGCGAACCAGGGCCGGGGCCGCGAGCGTCAGGCTGACGCTGGCGTTGGCGACCACCGCGAGCTGTGCAGCCTGGGTCAGTGTCATGGTTCCTGCCGTGCCGGACGCCGTGGCGTCGTGAAGACTGGAACATTACTAGAACATGCAGGACAGGATTCCTAGCGTCTCGTGCAGTCCGCACGCGCGGGTGTGCTGGCGGTGCCGCGAAAGGACGTGATCTTTCGGGGCCGATCCTCTAGGACCCGAGCACCTGCGCGCATGAGGCGAACCGTCCTTGATCCGGCTTTCCATCCAGGCCCGCCAGGCGCTGGCCCGCCTCACCCTGCCGCTGCTGATCGCGGCCTCGTTCGGGCTGATGCTGCTGGGCCGTGCCGACGGCGCGCTCACCGCGCGGGCGCGCATGGCGCTGGCCGACGCGCTGTCGCCGATCTACCGCATGGTCGCCGAGCCGCTGGCGGGGATGCGCCAGGGCGTGGCCGACCTGCGCGGCCTGGTGGCGCTGCAGTCCGAGACGGCGCGGCTGCGCGACGAGAACGACCGCCTCAGGCGCTGGTACGCGGTCGCCGTGGCGCTGGAGGCGGAGA
>JBPBQX010000075.1:0-7030 GCA_050955025.1 Janthinobacterium lividum | reverse complement strand
CTGCATGGGGAGGGTTCCGGACGAGGGCCCACCTTCGCCGGCCGGGATGAATTTTCCGCAAACGACAGCCTCGCCCGGCCGGCGTGCAGGCACGTCTATTCCAGGCGGAACGCGTCGCCGATGCGTCTTACCTGGCCTGCGGCGTCGACCACGATCACGTCGAAGCGCACGCCAGCCTGGCCCCAGCCGGGATGCTCGGCCAGCACCTGCTCCGCGGCGGCCACCAGCCTGTGCCGCTGCCGCGCGCCAAGCGAGCCTGCCGCCTCCGCGAGGCTGGCGCGAGCCTTCACCTCGACGATTGCCAGGAGGCCGTCCCGCTCGGCCACGAGGTCGATTTCCGCGGCGGATGTGCGCAGGCGCCGGGCCAGGATGGTCCAGCCGTCACGCTCCAGCGCCGCGCAGGCCGCCTGCTCCGCGGCCAGGCCACGGGACTGGGCCTGGCGGCCGCGGCTGCTGCGGCGCTCGCAGGGGGGCGTCACCGGGACAGCCGGGAAGGAAGCAAGGCCAGAGGCTCTGCCTCTGGACTCCGCCAAAGGCTTGCCTTTGGAATCCGGCACTTGAGGCAAGGGTTTTCAGAGGGCTCGGCCCTTTGGCGGGTCCGGGCAGGGCCCGGCCCTGCTTTCCCGGTCCCGAGGCGCGGTCCCTGCATCAGTGCAGGATGTAGTGGATGCGCAGGTCGACCGGGATCTGCGACTTGCTGGTTTGCGGCGGCAGCGGCGGCAGGTTGGCGTCGCGGAACAGCGCCAGCGCGCCCTGGTCGAGCCAGACCGAGCCGGACTGCGTGGTCAGGCGCGCGGCGGTGACGCGGCCGTCGTGGTTGACCACGAGATGCAGGCCGACGGTGCCCTGCTCGCCGGCTTCCGCGGCCTCGCGGGGGAAGTAGCCGTGGCGGTCCCACCAGGCGTGCAGCTCGTTCTCCCAGTCGGGGCCGGCATCGGGGGCGGAGAAGTCGGGCGTGGACCGGGCGCCGCCACCGCCATGGATCTGCGGCGCGAAGGACAGGTTCAGGCCGCGCGAGCCGCCACGCGCCGGGCTGCCTCCCGGCGCCGCGGGCGTGAAGGCCCACTGCCGCGGCGTGGGAAACGCTGGCTCGGGCCGTGCGGCGCGCGGCCGTGGTGCGGGTGCCGCAGGCTGCGGCTGCGGCGGGCGCGGCTGCGGCACCGGGATCGGCTGCAGGTTGAACAGCTCGGCGAGCGGGCCGGCGTTGACCTGCATGTCGGCCTCGGGGTCTTCCGGCGCGGGGGCCTGCACCGGCGACGGGGTCGGCGCCGGCGTGGGCTGCCCGGCGGGCTGCGTCGAGGGTGCCTGTGTCACGGCGGGCGGCTGCGGCGCAGGCGGGGCCAGGGCTGCGGGCGCCGGGACCGGGGCGATCGGAGCGTCGGCCGGGGGCACGTCCGGCAGGGCAGCAGCGTCCGGCGGGGCGGTCTCGCTGGGCGCGACGTTGGGAGGCGGCGGGATCGGAGGCTGCTGCAGCGGCTGCGCCGCGGAGGGCGGGGTGTCGGGTGGCGTGGGCGGGGGCGGCGTGTCCGGGGCGGTCGGGGCGGGGGCAAGCGGCGACGGCTCGGGCGACGGCGGCGAGGGGGTGGGCGGCGCGGTGCCCGGGGTGCCGGGCGCGTCGCTCTGGACGCGCGAGGGTTCGGGAGCCTCGGTGCCCTGGCCGGCGTGGGGCTGCGGGGCGTCGGAGGCGGCGCCTTTCGGCCGGGGCCGCTCGAACTCCATGGCGATGCCGGGCTCGTCGGGGGCGGTTTCCGGCGCGGGCGCGCGCGGCATCAGCACGAACAGCACCAGCAGCACCAGGTGCACGATCGCCGACGCCACGAGGGTACGGCGCAGCACGCGGCTGCGCCGGGTGCGGCTGGTGGGCAGGCGGGCGCCGGCACGCGCAAGGCCGGCGGCACGGGACAGCATCGTGGGGCGCGGCGGCGCAACCGGCACGGCGATCCTGGGCGGCTGGGCCCGAGGAGGGCCGGATTTCAGCTTGCCGCTCAGGGCATCACCCGCCTCGTGTCCGGCCTGTCGGCGCCGCTGCGGCCGAGTCAGGCTGCAGTTGCATCACGGCGCGAGGCGGCGCAAGGCCGTTGCGTGCGAGTGGGAAGGCAGCGGGGAACGCCGGGCTTTCCTGGCGCGGTCATTCCGGCGATCCGGGGGAACCATCGGCAACTCCGGCAGCTTCACCAGATGCTCCCGAACGTCCGGCGCCCTCCGTGAGCCGTGACCTGGGTCGCTCGACCTTGCCGGTTTCAACGCCATGCCGAGGGCAGCGGCCTGTCCTCGGAGCGGCTGAACTCCATGACCAGGCTGAAGCCGGCTCCGAGCAGCGTCGGCCCGAGGAAGATGCCGAGCAGGCCGAACTGCAGCACGCCGCCGAGCACGCCCATGACGGTGAGCAGGAACGGCAGGTGGGCGCCTCGGGCGATGAAGTAGGGGCGGATGGTGTGGTCGGCGCCGGATACCGCGACGATGCCCCAGGCCAGCAGGAAGATGCCGCGCCCGGTCTGGCCGTCGATCAGCAGCCAGGCGACGGCGGGCAGCCAGACCAGGGGCGCGCCGATCGGCAGCACGGAGAAGATCGAGGCCAGGGCGCCGAACAGCACCGGCCTCGGCACGCCCACGAGCCACAGGCCGGACGCCGTGAGGATGCCCTGGACGATGGCGGTGCCGAGGATGCCGTAGACCGTGCCGCGCACCACGCTGCCGGTGACGCGGATCAGGGTGTCGGCGCGCGCGCCGGCGACCCGGTGCAGGATGGCGTGCAGGTGCAGGCCGATCGCCGCGCCGGACACCCAGAAGAAGAAGGCGATGAACAGCGCGAGGGTGAAGCGGACGATGCCGTTGGCGATGCCCAGCAGCACGGCGAGGCCGTTCTCGGCGATCAGGCCGAAGTAGGGGCGGAAGAAGCTCGCCATGACGCCGAGGTCGGCGGCCCAGCTGTTCCACAGGCGCTCGAGCGAGGGGCCGACGCTGGGCAGCTCGGCGAGCCAGGCGGGGGCGGGCGGCAGGCCGGCGGCGAGCAGCGCCTCGACCGAGGCGCGCAGGGCGTCGACGTCGGCGGCCCCGTCGGAGGCCAGCAGGGCGAGCGGCAGCAGCACCACGAGGGCGGTGAGCAGGGTCATGACGATGGCCGCGACCACGGGCCCCATGCGGAGGCGGGCGCGCAGCCACTGGAACACCGGCCAGGTGGTGAACACCAGGATCGCGGCCCACAGGACGGACGCGAGGAACGGGTAGAGCACCAGGAGGCAGCCCAGCGCGACGGCGGCAAGCAGCAGGGCCAGCAGCACCCGCTCCGTGGTCATGGCGTCTCCTGGGTCATGGCGGGCACGGGCCGGCGCGTGCGGAAGCAGGCCGCGGGATCAGCGGGCAGGGGCACGGCCGCGTCAACCGGCCACGAGGCCACGCCAGGATGCCGGAGGCATTTCCGGCTCGGAATGCGGCGGAAACGGGAAACGCCGCAGGGAGTATCACAAGGCACAACCGATGCGTGCAGAGCATTGCGGCACCGGATGCGCAGTGACGAGCGTCCGGGAAAGCCGTTGTCCATAAAACAATCTTGATATCAGTATGCGAGGCTGCGGCACGGTGTCGTATAAGTCTCAATAACCTTCGCGGCGGCGCAGCATTGTGCTACGCCGTTTCGCATCGGCTCGCCAGGCGCCACGACACGGAACGGATCATATGCGATTTACTGAAATCGGACAGCAACTTAGGGCATACCGTCTCGAGTCCGGGTTGCGCGCGGAGGAGATCGCGGCGCGGCTGGGGGTGTCCCGTGCCGCGCTGTATCGCTACGAGAAGGGCGAGGTGATCAAGCTCGACACGGTCAAGCGTCTCGCCGAGCTGCTCAAGATCTCGCCCCTGTCGCTGCTGGGGATCGGGGTCGAGTACTACAGCCGTCCGGTGGGCTTCCTGGAACGCGGCCGACAGATCGAGGAGACGGCCGACCAGATCCTGCAGGTGTCCGGTCCGCTCTCCTACCTGATCACGTCGGACGCCTACGACTCGACGCTGGCCGCACTCTACGAGGAAGCGGCGGACGCGGCGGGCGAGGACCGCGACAGCATGCACACGCTGGCTGAGCAGGTGCTGGGGATCATGTCCAGCCGCAAGCGCATGTACCAGGCGCGCAGGCCGGGGATCATCGCGATGATCCCCGCCGGCGCGGTGCAGCGCCTGCTGGCGCAGGGCATCGGCGCGGGGGCGGCGGCCTCGGACTCGCTGCGCGCGCGCTGCCGCGAGGTGGCGGCCACCGAGGTCGAGCACATCGCCGACACCATCGAGGCCGAGCCGATGGGGCTGCAGTTCGGGCTGCTGCCGCACACGGAGCTGTCGAGCTCGTTCGAGATCATGCGCTCGCGCGACCGCGCCGTGCTGGCGATGAACCCGTTCCGGCCGGACGGCATCCCCGGCTCGCAAGGCGGCGTGGCCATGGTCACCGCGGCCGACGAGGCGATCACCGCGCACCAGCGGGTGGCGGAGTCGCTGTGGCGGGAAGCGCTCAAGGGCGCCCCGGCGGCGGCGCAGCTGCGCGAGCTGGTGGCAGCGGCCCGCTAGAGGACACGGGGCGGCGGAAGGACAAGGGACGAGCGCGTCCTGCCCTGTCGACGTCGGGGTGCGGCCTGCCTAGTCTTGGCGGATGAGCAAGCCGAGCATCCTGGTCAGCCGTGGCGACGTCGAGGTCCAGAGCGTGCGCGCGGTCTGGGAGGGCCGGTTCACCCTCCAGCTCGTGCGGTTCCGCAACACGCGGTTCGACGGCACGCGGCAGGCGACCCGCGAATGGGAGCTGTGGCGGCGCGGCCGGGCGGCGGCGGTGCTGCCCTATGATCCGGTGCGCGACGCGGTGGTGCTGATCGAGCAGTTCAGGGTGAGCGCCTTTGCGGCGGGCTTCGACCCGGTGATGGTCGAGATTCCCGCCGGCATGTGCGACGGCGACGAAACGCCGGAGGCCACGATCCTGCGCGAGTCGCAGGAGGAGATGCACCTGGCGGTCTCCGACCTGCAGGTGGTGGGCGATTTCCTGCTCAGCCCGGGCGGGTGCGACGAGCGATGCGCGATCTTCGCGGGCAGGGTCACGGCGCCCAAGGCCGGGCCGGACGGGGTGATCGGCGGCGGCGGGCTGGCGAGCGAGCAGGAGGACCTGCGGGTGCGGCTGTGCCCGGCCGAGGTCGCGATCGGGCGGGCGCTGGCAGGGGAGTATCCGAACTCGGTGGCCACGATCGCGCTGCTGTGGCTGGCGGCGAACCGTGACCGGCTGCGGCGCGAGTGGGGGAGCAAGGCATGAGCGGGCAGGACGCGGGGATGGGGGCAGGCGCGATGCCGCCGCTGGTGTCGACGGCGTGGCTGGCGGAGCGGCTCGGGGATCCGGGGCTGGTGGTGCTGGACGCGAGCTACTTCCTGCCGACGGAGGGGCGCGACGCGCGGGCGGAATTCGCGGTCACGCGGGTGCCAGGCGCGGGGTTCTTCGACATCGAGGCGGTCGCGGACGACGACACGCCGCTGCCGCACATGGTGCCTTCGGCGGGGCGGTTCGCGCGGCTGGTGGGCGCGTTGGGCGTGTCGGACGACAGCCGGGTGGTGTTCTACGACGCCAAGGGGCTGTTCTCGGCGGCGCGGGGCTGGTGGCTGATGCGGCTGTTCGGACACGACGCGGCGGCCGTGCTCGACGGAGGATTGCCGAAATGGCGCGCGGAGGGGCGCACGGTCGAGGACGGCCCGGCGCGCGTGCCCGAGCCCGGACGGTTCACGCCGACGCTGCGGGCCGGGCTGCTGCGCGGGACGGGCGACATGCTGGACAACTTGGCGAGCGGCGAGGCGCTGGTGCTGGACGCGCGATCGGCCGGGCGCTTCACGGGCGAGGCGCCGGAGCCGCGCGCCGGCATGGCGGGCGGGCACATCCCGGGGGCCGCGAGCGTGCCGTATTCGGAGCTGCTGGCGGCGGACGGGACGATGCTGCCGCCCGATGCGCTGCGGCGACGGCTGGCGGAGGCGGGGGCGGATGGGAGCCGGCCAGTGGTGACGAGTTGCGGCACGGGGGTGACGGCGGCCGTGGTCAGCCTGGCGCTGGTGGTGGCGGGATTGCCGCCGGGGGCGCTGTACGACGGCTCGTGGACGGAGTGGGCACAGCGGGCGGACACGCCGAAGGAGCTGGGCGCGGGGCATCGGGCATGACGGATGATGCGGGCGGCAAGGAGCGCAGGTTCGCGACGCGGCTGACGCATGACGGGCGGCCTGGCGCGCGGGTGGCGGGGCTGGTGAACACGCCGGTGCATCGCGGCTCCACGGTGCTGCAGCCGAACCTCGCGGCACGGCGCGAGGCGGGGCGGCGCGGGCTGGAGCAGGCGCTGGTGTATGGCGTGATGGGCAATGCCACGCACCATGCGCTGGAGGACGTGGTCGCGGGAATCGAGGGCGGCACACGCTGCCAGGTGGTCTCGTCCGGGCTGGCGGCGGTGACGACCCCGCTGCTGGCGTTCCTGGGCGGCGGCGACCACCTGCTGATGCCGGACAGCGTGTATGCGCCGAGCCGGGTGTTCTGCGACACGATGCTGCGCCGGCTCGGCGTGGAGACGACGTACTACGACCCGGTGATCGGGGCCGAGGCGCTGGACGCGCTGATGCGGCCGAACACGCGGGTGCTGTTCCTGGAGAGTCCGGGGAGCCACACCTTCGAGGTGCAGGACGTGCCGGCTCTGGCCGCCGTGGCGCGGGCGCGGGGCGTGTGCGTGATGCTCGACAACACCTGGGGGGTGCATCACTTCCAGCCGTTCCGGCACGGGGTGGACGTGTCGATCCAGGCGCTGACCAAGTACGTGGCGGGGCATTCTGACGTGCTGCTGGGCGCGATCGTGACCGCCGACCCGGCGACATGGAAGCGGGTGCGCGGGGCGGCGCTGGAGCTTGGGCAGTATGCCAGCCCGGACGACTGCTGGCTGGCGCTGCGCGGGGCGCGGACGATGGCGGTGCGGCTCGCGCACCAGCACGCGGCGGGGCTGCGGGTGGCGGGGTGGCTGCAGGAGCAGCCGCAGGTGCTGCG
>JBPBQX010000074.1:0-7038 GCA_050955025.1 Janthinobacterium lividum | reverse complement strand
CGCTGCTCTCGCCGGCGCAGCAGTCGCTGGCGGGCGCGATCGCGGCCGAGATCGACGAGACCGTGGTGCGGCGCATCGACGAGAACGACAACGGGGTGTCGGCGTCCCCGGACGACAAGCTCGGGCTATCCTCGCTGGTGGGGGACTGCAACCCCGGCTGGGACGCCGTGCAGAGCGACGCCGCGACCGACGCGGCGTTCGCGGTGGCGGTGGCGCTGGTCGACGGGGTTCTGCGCCGGCGGGCCTCGGCGCTGCGGGCCAGGCTGGCGGCGGCGGCCGGGATCGTGTCGGCGCACGCGGCCTCGGCGGACCCGCGCATCCTGGAGCTGGACCGGGGGATGCCGTGGAAAGGCGCGGTGTTCGACCATGCCCTGCCGGTCGTGTACGCGGTCTATCCGGTGAGCAACGGCAACTGGATGGTGGACTGCATGCCACCGGAGCCGGGGTCGTTCGCGCAGCGGCTGCCGCTGCCCGAGGCATGGGCAGGGCTGCAGAACGCGGCGCTCGCGGAGGCGTCGGGCGTCGCGGACGCGGTGTTCGTGCACGTGCGGCGCTTCGTGGGCGGGGCACGGACGCGCGAGGGGGCGCTGGAGATGGCGCGTCGCGCGGTTGCGGCGGGGAAGGAAGGCAAGGTTGAGGCTCTGCCTCAAGCTCCGCCAAAGGCCGGGCCTTTGGAAACCCATTCCTAGGACAGTGGGCGGGCCTGCTGCGGCAAACCCCGGCGGCGTCGCGCGTTGCTGCGGCCGAGGGGCGCCGAGTCCGGCGCCCTCTGCAGGAGTACACCGATGGCCGAGACAGAACCGAGCGAGACCACGCTGCCCAACGGCATCCGCATCATCGACGAGGCCGCGGGCGACGGGCCGGAGCCCGCGAAGGGCCAGCGAGTGAGCGTGCACTACACCGGCTGGCTGGACGACGGCGGCAAGCCAGGCAAGAAGTTCGACAGTTCGCGCGACCGCGGGCAGCCGTTCACCTTCACGCTGGGCGCGGGCGAGGTGATCTCGGGCTGGGACATCGGCGTCGCGACGATGCGGGTCGGCGGGCGGCGCCGGCTGGTGCTGCCGCCGGAGCACGGCTACGGCGCGCGCGGCGCAGGCGGCGTCATTCCGCCGAACGCCACGCTGATCTTCGACGTGGAGCTGCTCGGCGTTCGATAGGGCGACGGTCGAACCCGCGGCCGGTTCAGCCGGTCGCGGGCACAGGACGGGTGCAGGTCACGCGAACGTTGTGCGTCGGTTCGGCGGCAGGGCTGCTAGCGGGCGGGCTCGCCGCCATGGGGCGGTCGCGGGAGCGCACAAGTATGACAAACAGGGTTTTCGCAGCGGGGTTGTGCGGGCTGCTCGGTGCCGCGGCGCTCGCGACCGGAGCGTGCGCGCAGGCCGTGCCACCCACGCCCACCGCGGCGCAGGCTGCGGCTGCCGATGTTCGCCAGGGCCAGTACGTCACGGTGAATGGCGCTCGCATCTTCTACCAGGTGGCGGGCACGGGCACGCCGCTGCTGCTGATCCACGGCTTCCCGCTGTCGGGCGCGCTGTTCCAGGGACAGCTCGCCGGGCTGTCCGACCGGTTCCAGGTGATCACCCCGGACCTGCGCGGCTTCGGCAAGAGCAGCACGCCGTCGCCCTACGGCTCGATCGAGCAGTACACCAGCGACATCCTGGCGTTCATGAACGCGCTGCACATCCAGCGCGCGGTGATCGGCGGGCACTCGATGGGCGGGCAGATCACGCTGGAGCTGTACCATCAGGCGCCGCAGCGGTTCCTCGGCATGCTCCTGATCGACACCAA
This sequence comes from Janthinobacterium lividum, assembly GCA_050955025.1. GTDB lineage: Bacteria > Pseudomonadota > Alphaproteobacteria > Acetobacterales > Acetobacteraceae > CAXSEF01. The sequence continues at coordinate 5,250 of JBPBQX010000074.1, read as the reverse complement.
CCCGATGGCGGCGAGCGTGATCGAGCAGGCGATGTGGCCGGCGGTGGGCGCGCAGGTGCAGAAGGAAGGCGTGCCGTCGATCGTGTCGACGGTCAAGCCGCAGATGCTGACCGGCACGGGGCGGACGGGAAGCCCGGCGCTCGCGGCGGAGATGGCGGACATCCTGGCCGAGGGGTCGGTGAACGGCGTGGTCGGCGGCGGTGCGGCGCTGGCGACGCGGCCGGACTTCACGACAATGCTGCACGCGATCACCGTGCCGACGCTGGTGCTGGTGGGGGTGGACGACCCGATCTACTCGTTGGAGGTGTCCACGATGACGCACAACGGAATCCCGTTCTCGCGGCTCGTGGTCCTGCCGCAGGCGGAGCACGCAAGCATCTTCGAGCAGCCGGCGCTGGCAAACGCCGCGATCACGCAGTGGGCGGCGGCATCGCGGATCCTGGCGACCGCTCGGTAGCGAGGCCGCCTCCGCCGAAAGCCGCCCTGCCCGGAAGCCACTTTCTTAGTGCCGGATTCCAAAGGCGAGCCTTTGGCGGAGCTCGAGGCAGAGCCTCGACCTTGCTTCCTTCAGGCGGCCAGAGCGGACGCCTGGGCGAGGGCGCCATCGACGGCCTTCTGCCGCTGCTCGGGGCCGGTGGCGATGCCCTCGGCGATGATGGCCTCGATGTCGGGCAGGCCGATGAAGCCGAGCACCGCGCGCAGGTAGGACTCGGAGTGCTCGACGTGGGCCGCCGGCGTGCCCGGGCCGTAGAAGCCGCCGCGCGCGAGGGCGAGGACGACGCGCTTGCCGCCGGCAAGGCCGACGGGGCCGGTCTCGGTGTAGTGGAAGGTCTTGCCCGCGACGAGGACGCGGTCGACCCAGGCCTTGAGCTGGGCGGGGATGCCGAGGTTGTACATCGGGGCGCCGAGCACCACGATGTCGGCGGCCAGGAACTCGGCGAGGACCTCGCCGCCAAGCGACAGGTCCTCCTGCATGGCCTGGTCGTGCGCGACGTCGGCGCCCTGCCCGGCCAGGTAGGCGCCGGTGAGCGGGCCGACGGGGTGGGCGGCGAGGTCGCGGTAGGTCACCTCCAGGCCGGGGTGGAGCGCCTGCAACCGGGCGGCAGCGGCGGCCGTGATGGCGCGGCTCGCGGAGTTGTCGCCGAGGATGCTGGAGTCTATGTGGAGCAGCTTCATGGAGGTGTGCCGGTTCCGGTTCGTGCACGGCCTGTATGAGCGGGCGGGCGCGGCTGCGGCAAGAAGGCACAGCGCCGGAACCAGGGCACAACGGTGTGACCGTGGCGGACCGGGCGGGCGGAAGCGTCAGGGGACGGGTCGGCCGGGGAAGGCGAGGACGCCGTCGGTGTAGCTCTCGCGCACCACGCTGAACGGCGTGCCGTCCAGGAGGTGCAGCACCGCGTGGTGGCGCAGCACCACGGGTGGGACGGGCATGGTGCCGCCCGGCGCGGCGGCGAGGTCGGGCCAGCCGTCGGGGACGGGGTGCCACAGGGTCTCGGCGCTGATGGTCTGGCGGCGGAAGCCGAGCGGGGCGACGACGTGGCCGAACGAGGCGTCGCTGGCGTCAAGCGCCGCGTTCATCCCGGGCGTCAGGCGCGAGGGGACGTACCAGTTCTCCGCCTCGGACAGCACCACGGCGCCGCAGCGCAGGCGGACGCGGCGGTGGCGCACCGGCTCCGCGTCGGACACGGCGAGCAGCACGCGGATCCTGGGGTCAGGGGCGGACTCGGCGTGGCGGACGCGGTCGGCGACGACGAAGGCGGGCGAGGCCGGGTCGTGCGCAGCGCACCAGCGCTCCAGGGTGAGCGTGGCGCTGTCGTGGCTCAGCAGGTCGGCGTCGAGCATGCGCAGCAGGGCTTGCGCCTGGCGGCGGCCGGCGAGGTCGGCGGGCCAGACGCGCGCGGGGGAGGCGGCGAGGCTGCGGCGTGTCATGGCGGGGACCCGGACGGTGGCGCGGATGGCAGGGAAGGCCGGGCTCTGCCCGGACCCGCCAAAGGCCTGAGGCCTTTGGAAACCCATCCACAAGTCAAGGTTTCCAAAGGCGAGCCTTCGGCCCTGTCTGCGTTCCTACGGCCGCGGCCGCCAGCGGTGCAGCAGCAGGGCGTTGACGACCACGCTGACGCTGCTGAGCGCCATGGCGGCGCCGGCGATCGCGGGGTCGAGCAGGCCGGCGGCGGCGAGGGGGATGCCGACCAGGTTGTAGGCGCAGGCCCAGGCGAGGCCCTGGCGGATCGTGCGCTGGGTGCGCGAGGCGATGTCGAGCGCGTCGGCGACCAGGGCGGGGTCGGCGCGCATCAGGGCGAGGCCGGCGCTGTGCAGGGCGACGTCGCTGCCGCTGCCCATGGCGATGCCCAGGTCGGCAGCGGCAAGCGCAGGGGCGTCGTTCACCCCGTCGCCGATCATGGCGACTAGGCCGTGCGGGCGGGCGAGCAGGCGGGCGAGGGTGCTGCGCGGCGGGGCGGCAGGCGCGCGCAGGGTGGCGAGCACGGCTACCTTGTCGGCCGGGAGCAGCGAGGACCAGACGCGGTCGATGCCGGCGGCGGCGGCGGCGTGGCGGGCGGCGCCGTCGTTGTCGCCGGTGAGCAGGACGCTCTCGATGCCGCGTTCGCGCAGGCGCCGCACGGCGCGGGCGGCGCCGGGGCGCAGCGTGTCGCCCAGGGCCACGAGGCCGAGGACGCTGCCGGCGATGTCGTCGGCGGCGGCCGGCTCGGCGAGCCAGGAGACGGTGTGGCCCTGCGCCTCGAGTGCTGCGGCGTCGGCGGCGAGCGGGCCCGGCGCAAGGCCCAGCTCGTCGATCAGGCGGCGGCTGCCCAGGACGGTGGCGCGGCCGGCAACGCTGGCGGACACGCCGCGGCCGGGAAGCGCGCGGAAGTCGAGCACCGGCGTGGCGGGGATGGCGTCGGCGTCGGCACGGGCCCGGATGGCGGCGGCGAGGGGGTGCTCGCTGCCTTCCGAGAGGGCGCGGGCGGTGGCGAGCAGGGCGCGGGCGTCGTATCCGGGCGCGGGGACGAGGGCCTGCACGGCGGGGCGGCCGGAGGTGAGCGTGCCCGTCTTGTCGAAGGCGACCACGGCGATGGCGCCGGCCTGCTCCAGCACGGCGGCGTCGCGGATCAGGATGCCGTGGCGGGCGGCGACGCCTGTGCCGACGACCAGCGCCGTGGGGGCCGCGAGGCCCAGCGCGCAGGGGCAGGCGATCACCAGCACCGCGGCGGCGTCCAGGATCGCGGCGGGGGCGCCGGCGCCGGCCAGCCACCAGCCGGCGAAGGTCAGGACGGCCAGCACCACGATCGCCGGGACGAACACGGCGCTGACACGGTCGACGAGGCGCTGCACGGAGGCCTTGGACGACTGCGCGGCCTCCACGGATTCGATGATGCGGCCGAGCACGCTGGCGGTGCCGAGCGCGCGGACCTCGACGACGAGGCGGCCGTCGCGGTTCAGGGTGCCGCCGGTGACGGGGTCGCCGGGGGACTTGTCGGCGGGGACGGGCTCGCCGGTCAGGGTGCTCTCGTCGACGGCGCCGTTGCCGTTGCTGACCAGGCCGTCGGCGGCGATGCGCTCGCCCGGGCGCACCACCAGGCGGTCGCCGAGGCGCAGGTCGTCGAGGGGGATGGTGGCCTCCGCGCCGTCGCGCAGGACGCGGGCGGTGTCGGGGCGCAGGCCGGCCAGGGCGCGGATTGCCTGGGCGGTCTGGCCGCGGGCGCGCCGCTCCAGCCACTTGCCGAACAGCACGAAGGTGATGATGAGCGCGGCACTCTCGAAGTAGAGGGCGGGAGGGTGCGCGGGGTGCGGGCCGGCCTGCAGCAGGGACCACAGGCTGAGCGCGAAGGCGGCGCTGCTGCCCAGCGAGACGAGCAGGTCCATGCTGCCGACGCCGGAGCGGAGCGCGCGCCAGGCGCCGCGGTGGAAGCGGGCGCCGAGCCAGAGCTGCACCGGCAGGGCAAAGGCGAACTGCCACCAGCCGGGGAGCATCCAGGCGTGCGGTGCGTGCGGGCCAAATGCCGCGAGCGCGTGCAGGGCCATGGCGGCCAGCAGCGGCGCGGACAGCAGCGCGGCCAGGGCGGCCTGCGCGCCCTCGCCGTTCAGGCGGCGCGCGGCGGCGCGCAGGAGGTCGCTCCGGGAAGGTGTCGCGCCAGGGGCGCCCTGCCCTGCCCCGGCGGCAGGTGGCGGAGCGGCGTCGTAGCCGGCAACGTGGAGGGCGTCGCGCAGGGCGTCGGGGCGGGTGCCGGGCAGCACGGTGGCGCGGGCGCGCTCGGTGGCGAGGTTCACGGCGACGTCGAGCACGCCGGGAACGCGGCGCAGCGCCCGCTCGACGCGGCCGACGCAGGACGCGCAGCTCATTCCCGACACGGCGAGGTCGATCGTGTCGGCGTCCACGCCGTAGCCCGCGGCGCGGACCGCGGCGGCCAGTGCGGCGGGGTCGGGACCGCCCTCGGCGACGGCGACGCGGGCGCGCTCGGTGGCGAGGTTCACGGCGACGGAACGCACGCCGGGCAGGCGGGCCAGGGCACGCTCCACGCGGCCGGTGCAGGACGCGCAGGTCATGCCGGTGACGGCGAGGTCGGTCGTGGCAGCGAAGTCGGGCGGCAGGGAGTCCAAGGGTGCGCCTCCGCGGGGTGGCCTGCGGGGGAGATGGGGTGGGGAGCGGGCAGGAAGCAAGGTTGAGGCTCTGCCTCAAACTCCGCCAAAGGCTCGCCTTTGGAATCCACTTGTCTGAGAGAGGGGTTTCCAAAGGCCTCAGGCCTTTGGCGGGTTCGGGCAGAGCCCGACCTTGCTTCCCTTCCTTCGGGGTGCCGGTACTCTGGACGTGGCGTGCGGCGTTGGGCAGGCTCCGCTGCAATGAGAATCGTGATCTTCGGGCTGGCCATCAGCTCGTCCTGGGGCAACGGGCACGCGGCGCTGTGGCGCGGGCTGGTGTCGGCGCTGCTGGCGGCGGGGCACGGGGTCACGTTCTTCGAGCGCGACGTGCCCTACTACGCGGCGAACCGGGACCTGGCGGAGCTGCCGGCGGGCGGGCGGCTGGTGCTGTACTCCGAGTGGGACGAGGCGGCGGCGATGCGGGCGCTGGCGGGGGCGGACGTGGGACTGGTCACGTCGTACTGCCCGGATGCGGCGGCGGCGCGGCGCGCGGTGTGCGACAGCGCGGCGCTGCGGTGCTTCTACGACCTGGACACGCCGGTGACGCTGGCGCGGCTCGCGGCGGGCGAGGTCGTGGACTACGTGGCAGGCGGGCTCGCGATGTACGACCTGGTG
>JBPBQX010000073.1:0-8875 GCA_050955025.1 Janthinobacterium lividum | reverse complement strand
AAAGGGCGGCAGGGGCGAGAACCCCTGCCGCCCTTCCTCGTTGCGGCCGTCAGTACATCGGCCCGCCGCCCGTGACCGGGACCAGCGCGCCCGTCATGTAGCTCCCCTGCTCCGACGCCAGCAGCACGAACGCGGGCGCGAGCTCCGCCGGCTGCCCCGGCCGCCCCAGCACGGTGTCCTTGCCCAGCTCCGCCAGCTCCTCCGGGCTCTTCGCGATCGGCTGGATCGGCGTCCACACCGGCCCAGGCGCCACGCAGTTCACCCGTATCCCCTTCGGCGCCAGCAGGTTCGACAGCGCGATGGTCAGGCTGGCGATCGCGCCCTTGGTCGCGGCGTAGACCAGCATCGACTTGCCCGCCGTCTTCGCCTGGATGCTCGTGGTGTTCACGATCGCCGAGCCCGGCTCCATGTGCGGCACCGCCGCCTGGCACAGGTAGTACATCGCGAACACGTTGGTCCGGAACGACTCGTCGATCTCCGACGCCGTGACGTCGGACAGCTCCTTGTTCACCGACTGGTGCGCCGCGTTGTTGACCAGCACGTCCAGCCGCCCGAGCTGCGCCACCGTCTGCTCCACCAGGGAGTGGCAGTGCGCCTCGTCCTGGATGTCGCCCGGCAGCAGCACCGCCCGCCGCCCCGCCTTCTCCACCCAGGCCCGCGTCTCCTCCGCGTCGGACTGCTCCACCGGCAGGTAGGAGATCGCCACGTCCGCTCCCTCGCGCGCATACGCGATGGCCACCGCCCGCCCGATCCCCGAGTCCCCGCCCGTGATCAGCGCCACCCGCCCCGCGAGCAGCCCCTTGCCCGAGTAGCTCTCCTCCCCGTGGTCCGGCGCCGGCTCCATCCTCGAGCTCAGCCCTGGCGCCGGCTGCTGCTGGTCGCCGGGGTACGGCAGGGTGGCGCCGGCGGTGCGCGGATCGCTGGTCATGGCGGAGTGCTCCGGTTGTCTGCCGGCTCCTACGCGGGGCGGCGGCACGGGATGCCGGAAGCAAGAAAGGTTGAGGCTCCGCCTCAAACTCCGCCAAAGGCTGCGCCCTTGGAACGCATCCCCTAGGTCAAGGGATCAAAGGGTCCTCGGACCCTTTGCGGGTTCGGGCAGAGCCCGACCTTGCTTCCTTCGGCCATCCTCCCAGCCCCGCCTCGACGACCGCCAGCAGCGACGCCCGCCCCGCCCCGTCGCGCGCCAGCGTCGACAGCCCCTGCGCGAGCGCCATGACCAGCCCCGACAGCGCGGCGGCGTCCGTCCCAGGCGGCAGCACGCCCTCGGCGACGTCGCGCTCGACCCGTGCCCGCAGCCCGGCCTCGATCAGGCGCCGCACCCCCGCGACCGCCTGCTGCACGTCCGCCGAACCGGCCGACCCGCTCGCCGTAGCGCTGGCCAGCAGGCACCCGCGCGGCGTGTCCGTTCCGGTGTAGGCGACCGCGGCGCCGACCAGCATGTCCCGCGCCGCCTCGCGGGCCGTCGCGGCGCCGTCGACCCTGCGCCGGATCTCGTCCGTGTCGCCGGCGTAGCGCTGCATCGCCTCCAGGAACAGGCGCTTCTTGTCCCCGAACGCGGCGTACAGGCTCGGGGCGCTCACCCCCATCGCCGTCGTCAGGTCGACGATCGACGTCGTCTCGTAGCCGTGCCGCCAGAAGGCGAGCATCGCCTGCTCCAGCGCCGCCTCCCGGTCGAACGACAACGGCCGCCCCACCTTGCGGCGCGACACAGGCACACCTGATTCCATAGCGACCACTCAAGAACTGTTGACCTGCGGCCCGGCGGGCCGCATTAATCCGTAGCGACAACTATGGAAGTCACCGCACGATGTCACTCACGAAGTTCCGCACGCTGGGCCGCTCCGGCCTGGTGGTCAGCCCCCTCGCCCTGGGCACCATGACGTTCGGGCCGGGGGTGTGGGGCGCCGACGAGGCCGCGTCGCGCGCGATGTTCCACGCCTACCGTGACGCCGGCGGCAACTTCGTCGACACCGCCGACATCTACGCGGGCGGCGAGAGCGAGACGCTCGTCGGCCGCTTCATCCGCGAGACCGCCTCGCGCGACGAGATCGTCCTGGCCACCAAGTTCGCGTTCAACGCGTCCCGCAGCCCGCTCGCCGCGGCCGGGACCGGCCGCGGCAACCCCAACGCCGGCGGCGCCGGGGCGAAGAACATCCGCCGCGCGATCGACGCCTCGCTCCGGCGCCTCGGCACCGACCACGTCGACCTGTACTGGATGCACGTGTGGGACGGCGTGACCCCGGTCGAGGAGATCGTGCACACGCTGGGCGGCCTCGTTGCGGCGGGCAAGATCCTCCACTACGCGCTGTCCGACATGCCCGCCTGGCTCGCGATGAAGGCGGCCACGATCGCCACCGAGCGCCGCATCCCCGGCCCCGTCGCCATGCAGGTCGAGTACTCGCTGGTCGCGCGCGACGTCGAGTCCGAGCACTTCGCCGCCGCGCGCGAGGCCGGCCTGGGCGTGATGCCCTGGAGCCCCCTGGCCGGCGGCTTCCTCACCGGCAAGTACGACCGCGCCGACACGAGCGGCACCGGCCGCCTCAGCGGCGCCAACCCCTTCGGCAACACCAAGTTCGCCGACCGCAACTGGGACATCCTTGCCGTCCTGAAGACCGTCGCCACCGAGCTGGGCCGCCCCCCGGCGCAGGTCGCCCTCGCCTGGACCATGGCGCGTCCCGGCGTCACCTCGACCCTGGTCGGCGCGCGCACCGTGGCGCAGCTCGAGGGCAGCATCGCCGCCGCCGGCCTCCGCCTCGACGACGACCAGATGCGCCGCCTCGACGTGGCCAGCGCGCCCGCCCCGGGGTTCAGCGCGGGCCTGGCCGCGCCGGCGATCCGGCGCATGGTGTTCGGCGGCCACGACGTCGCGGGCTGGAACGAGTAGGCATCGCAAGAAAGGTTGAGGCTCCGCCTCAAACTCCGCCAAAGGCTGCGCCCTTGGAACGCATTCCTTAAGTAAGGGGATCAAAGGGCCTCCCGGCCCTTTGCGGGTCTGGGCAGAGCCCATGCTCGCTTCCTTGCGCCCGCCGCAGGTCCGGCCCTCGGCCGCCCCGGTTCCCGCCGCCCGGCAAAGCGCCTAGGCAGGAAGCCATGTCCTCCTCCCCGACGCTCCGCCGCCCGCTGGTCCTGGCCTCCGTGATGGCCGCGATGTTCATGATCGCGATCGAGGCCACCATCGTCTCCACCGCCATGCCCCAGATCGCCGGACAGCTCGGCGACCTGCACCTGTACGCGTGGGTGTTCTCCTCCTTCCTGCTGACGCAGACCGCCACCACCGTGGTGTTCGGCAAGCTCGCCGACCTCTACGGCCGCCGCCCGGTGCTCCTCTTCGGCATCGTGATCTTCCTGGCGGGCTCGGTGCTGTGCGGGCTGGCCTGGTCGATGCCCTCGCTGATCGCCTTCCGCCTGGTGCAGGGCGTCGGCGCCGGCGCGATCCAGCCGGTCAGCCTGACCGTGGTCGGCGACCTGTACTCCGTGCAGGAGCGCGGGAAGATCCAGGGCTGGCTCGCCAGCGTGTGGGGCATCTCCTCCGTGCTCGGCCCGCTGGCAGGCGGGCTGATCATCCGCCACCTGAGCTGGGCCTGGATCTTCTGGATCAACGTGCCGGTGGGCATCGTCGCCTTCGCCGGCTTCTCCGCCTTCCTGCACGAGAAGGTCGCCCCCAAGCGGCACGGCGTCGACATCGCCGGCGCCGCCTTGTTCACCGCCGCGATCGCCTCGCTGATGGTGGCGCTCACCTCCATCGGCACGCAGGGCAGCCGCATGGCGGCCCCGGCGCTCGCGGCCTTCGTGCTCAGCGCCGCCCTGTTCGTGCTCCAGGAGCGCCGCGCGCGCGACCCGATGCTGGCGTTCGCGCTGTGGGCCCGCCGCCCGATCGCCACCTGCAACGCCGCGACCCTGCTCAGCGGCATGGCCATCATCGGCCTGACCGCCTTCCTGCCGATGTACGTGCAGGGCGTGCTGCACCGCTCCGCGCTCGTCGCCGGCTTCGCGCTCACGGTGATGGTCGCGGGCTGGCCGGTGGGCGCCACGCTGGCGGCGCGCAACTTCGCCCGCTTCGGCCTGCGCGCGACGCTGCTGTTCGGCGCGGCGCTGCTGCCGACCGGCGCGCTGGCGTTCGTGGCCCTGCGCCCGGACGCCTCGCCACTGCTGGCCGGCGCGGGCTCCGTGGTGGTCGGCCTGGGCATGGGCTTCCTCAGCACGGCGGCGATCGTGATCGTGCAGGACAGCGTCGGCTGGGCCGAGCGCGGCGCCGCCACCGCGTCCAACATCTTCTCGCGCAACCTGGGCAGCACGCTCGGCGCCACCGTGCTGGGCGGCGTGCTGAACCTCGGCCTGGCGCACCAGTCCACGAGCCTCGACAGCGTCCGCGCCCTGCTCGACGGCTCCGGCACCGTGGCCGGCGAGGCGGCGACGCGCGCGGCCCTGGGCGGGGCGCTGCACCTGACGTTCTGGGCGGTGTTCGCCATCACCGCGGCGACGCTGGCGCTGGCCACGCTGGTGCCGCCGGTGGCGCTCACCACCCGCCCGCGCGAGATGGCCATCGAGTAGGGCAAGGTCGGGCTCTGCCCGAACCCGCCAGGGGCGAGCCGCCCCTGGACCGGCCTTCCTTAAGTGGCGCGTTCCAAGGGCGCAGCCTTTGGCGGAGTTTGAGGCGGAGCCTCAACCTTGCTTCCCTGCTGCCGGAGAGCCCCCGATGCCCCTCGCCCGTGCCGACCTGGAGCTGCTGGACCGCGACGACCCGCTGGCCTCCTTCCGCGAGGAGTTCGTCCTCCCCGACGGCGTCTACCTCGACGGCAACTCGCTGGGCGCCCTGCCGCGGGCGACGGCGGCGCGGGTGGCGGCCGTGGTGGAGCGCGAATGGGGCCGCGGCCTGATCGGCTCCTGGAACGACGCCGGCTGGCTCGAACTGCCGCTGTCCGTGGGCGAGAAGATCGCCCGCCTGCTGGGCGCGGCGCCGGGCACGGTGGTCGCGGCGGACTCGACCTCGGTCAACATCTTCAAGCTGCTGGCGGTGGCGCTGGGGCTGCGGCCCGGCCGCCGGGTGATCCTGGCCGAGCGCGGCGACTTCCCCACCGACGCCTACGTCGCCGAAGGCCTCGCGGCGCTGCTCGGCGACGGGTACGCCCTGCGCCTGGTCGAGCCCGGCGGCATCGAGGCGGCGCTCGGCCCGGACGTCGCGGTGGTGCTGCTCGCCCACGTGAACTACCGCACCGGCGCGATGCACGACATGGCGGCGACCACGGCGGCGGCGCACGCGGCGGGGGCGCTGGCGCTGTGGGACTTGGCGCACTCGGCCGGCGCGGTGCCGGTCGCTCTGGAAGCGACGGGCGCGGACCTCGCGGTGGGCTGCGGCTACAAGTTCCTCAACGGCGGCCCGGGAGCGCCCGCCTTCCTCTACGTCGCCGGGCGGCTGCAGGCGGACGCGCGGTTCCCGATCACCGGCTGGCTCGGCCACGCGGCGCCGTTCGGCTTCCACCAGCACTTCGCGCCGGCCCCGGGCATCGCGCGCGCCATCGTGGGCACGCCCTCGATCCTGGCGCTGTCGGCGCTGGAGGTCGGCGTCGACCTCGCGCTGCAGGCACCGATGGCCGAGGTCCGCGCAAAATCCCTGCGGCAGTCGGCGCTGCTGGAATCGCTGGTGGCGCAACGCTGCGCGGGCTCGGGGCTGGAGCCGGCCGGCCCGCTCCCGGGCGCCGCGCGCGGCAGCCAGGTCTCGTTCCGCCACCCAGAGGCCTACGCGATCATGCAGGCCCTGATCGCGCGCGGCGTGGTCGGCGACGTGCGTGCGCCCGACATCCTGCGCTTCGGCATCACCCCGCTGTACCTGCGCCATGCCGACCTGTGGGACGCGGCCGAGGCGCTGCGCGAGGTCATGGCCACCGAGGCCTGGCGCGACCCGCGTTTCCGCGTGCGCCGCGCCGTCACCTGAGCGGCCGCCGCGGCGTCACTCGCCGTCGGGCACCTGCCCGAGCCGGGCCAGGAACTCCGGGTCGCCGAACTCGCCCGCGTCGTCGTCGTGCGTCATCCGCACCACCTGCGCGCCGAGGATCGACCCGCCCTGCAGCGCCCGCTCGGCCCGCCGCACGCCCTCCTCCGCCGACCGGCAGGCGATCGCCGTGCCCGGCTTCAGTGCGCCGCGCGCCCCGGCCACGTAGGGCTGGTAGATGATCTGTGTGGTGGACGCCATGCCGTGGTTCCCGACGCTGGGCGGAGCCGGGCAGGCGTCCGCGGGAGCGCTGACATGGCGCCGGGACGCACGGTTTCCATCACCCCGCCGCCGTTTGCCATGACGGCAGGACCTGCAACTGCGCCGTGCGACGCCCAGCAAGGAAGGCAAGCAGTTCTTTCTTGAAAGAAAGAACCAAAGAACTTTGCCCACGGGGACACGGGCCGACGGGGCGGCTCGATGCCGAACGGAGAAAGTCTTTTTGCTTCTTTTTCTTCAGAAAAAGAAGGCTTGCTGGCTTCCTCCGGCGCGCGGGCCCTAGTGCGCGCTGGACGCCCCGGCGCCGCTGCCGTTGCCGCCCTTGGCCCCGTTGAGCGCCGAGCCGGAGGACGTCCCGCCGCCCGCCCCGGTGCCCGCCCCGGAGGTGGTCGCGGCCGCCGCCCCGACCGCGCCGCCGGCCGGAGAGCCGGTGGGGCTGGTGCCGCCCGCGGTCGCGCCGGCATTGCCGCCGTCCTGGCTGCACCCCGCAAGAACCAGCACGGCGGCGGCGAGGACCGGGAAAACGGAACGGCGCATGGCGATCTCCTTCGGGACGACGGTCGAACCGTCCACGCCGAAATGGCCTTCGCGCGCCGGATCGCAACCGGGCGTCCGCGACCAGCCGCGCCGCGGCAGGAGGCCGAACGGCGGGAAAGCCCGGGCTCAGCCTTCCGCGCGGCCGGGAAGCGGCGCGGCCGCCAGCAGCGCGGCCCGGGTGCGCTCGAACTCGGCCCGCACACGGCGCGACATCTGCGGCGCCTGCTCGGCGATCTCAACCAGCCTGGCGTGCTGCCACGGGTCGCACAGCTCCCCGATCGCGCGCGCGCCGATGTTGCTCGACGCGCTGCGCAGCGCGTGCGCGTGGAAGCGGAACGCCACCACGTCGCCCCCCGCGGCCGCCGCCTCGAGCTGCCCGATGCTGCCTTCCGCTTCCCCCAGGAAGTCCTCGACCAGCTCGGACACGAACGCCGCGCCGCCAAGCTCGTGCAGCGTGCGCAGCTTGGCCTCGTCGAGCACGTCGCCCGGCAGGCCGCGATACTTCGGATGCCGCGAGATCGGCACCACGCCCCTGGACGCGCCTTCCGCCTGCGCCTCCGCGGCCCCCGCCGCCAGCCGCTCCACCAGCGCCACCAGGTCGTCCGGCGCGATCGGCTTGGTGACGCAGGCGTCCATGCCCGCCGTCAGGCAGCGCTGCGCCATCTCCGGCGTGGCATCGGCGGTCAGCGCCACGATCGGCAGCCGCGGCCCGGGCGGCGCCATGAAGCGGAACATCTTGGTGACCTCGATGCCGTCCAGCTTCGGCATGTTCACGTCCATCAGCACCAGGTCGAACACGTCCGCATCCTCCAGCGCGTCCAGCGTCGCCTCCCCGTCCGACACCAGCCGCACCCGGTGCCCGGCGCGCTCCAGGATGCGGGCGAACACCTTCTGGTTCACCACGTTGTCGTCGGCCACCAGCACGTCCAGTGCCCGGCCGCCGCCCGCCGCCGCACCGCCCGCCCCGGACCCGCCGGACCCCGGCGCGGCCGGAACCGGCCCTTCGTTCGCCGCGCCGCTCCGCCCCCCGAACTGCGCGCGCGCGACGTGCAGCGCGGCCGCGACGTCGGCGGCCGCCGCGCCGCGCGGCAGCACGGACACGAACTGCCGCCGCCGGTCCTGCCCCGCCACCCGCTCGTCGCCGACCAGGATGGCGGCCGCACGGCCCGGCGCCGCCGCCTCCAGCCCCTGCCACAGCACCTCGGGCGCGCAGCCCAGCCCGTCCTCGACCACCACCAGCAGCGGCGCCGGTCCGGCGTCGGCCGGATGGGCTGCGAGCAGCCGCAGCGCCGCCTCGGGGCCGGAGCACGGCAGGAGCCGCACGCCGCACGCACGGAGCTGCCCGGCCAGCACGCCAGCCCCGCCGCCCTCGCCCGCGAGCAGCACCACCGCCAGCCCGTCCAGCGCCCCGCCTTCCCCGGCCTCCTCCGCCTCGACCGCACCGACCGGCACCTCGAGCCGGAAGGTGCTGCCGACCCCGGGCTCGCTGTGCAGCGCCAGGCTGCCGTCCAGCAGCTCCGAGCGCCGACGCGCGATGGCAAGCCCCAGCCCGGTGCCGCCGTAGTCGTTGAGGATGCTGGCGTCGGCCTGGGTGAACGTCTCGAACACCCGCGCCTGCGCCTCGGGCGCGATGCCGATGCCGGTGTCGCACACCTCCACCACGAGCCTGAGCCCGCCCGCCTCGTCGCGCTCCACGTCCGCCGCGACGAGCACGCCGCCCCGGGCCGTGAACTTCACAGCGTTGCTGAGCAGGTTGGTGAGGATGTCGGACAGGTGGCGCCGGCTCGCCAGCACGCGGCGCGGCGTGCGCGGCGTGATGTTGACGTCGACGCGTATGCCCTTGGCCCGCGCCTGCACCCACACCAGGCCGCGCAGCTCGCGCAGCAGCTCGGCCAGCTCGAACGCCACCGGCTCGACCGGCATCCGCCCCGCCTCGATGCGCGAGAAGTCGAGCAGCCCGTCGATCTGCGCGAGCAGCGAGCGCGCCGCGTCCTCGACGGTCTGCGTCATCTCGCGCTGCTCGGGCAGCAGCGCGGTGTCGCGCAGCAGCCCGCCCATGCCGATGATCGCGGTCAGCGGCGTGCGCAGCTCGTGGCTGACGCTGGCCATGAACAGCGTCTTCGCCCGGCT
>JBPBQX010000072.1:0-9609 GCA_050955025.1 Janthinobacterium lividum | reverse complement strand
CATCGAGATCCAGGCCAAGGAGATCCTCCACCTCCGCCAGCAGCTCAACGAGATCTACGAGCGCCACACCGGGCAGAGCTTGGAGGCGATCGAGGAGAAGCTGGAGCGCGACAGCTACATGTCGGCGCACGAGGCGCTGGCGTTCGGGCTGATCGACGAGGTGGTCGAGAACCGGCCCGCCGCCCCGGGCGACGACGCGATCAAGGTCTGACGGCGCGGGGTCCGCGGCCGGCCCGTCCGGCCGCGGGCCCCGGAGTCTGCGGGATGGCCGTTGCGCGGGCGTCGGCGTCACCATATTCGAGCACGCGGCGCCCGGGTCGGTCCCGGCGTCATCCCTTGTCCGCGGCGCGGGCGGGGGCCTAGTATTGCGGACGGTCCCGGGTGCAGGCTCGGCCCGCCCGACAGGAGTGTAGACGCAGATGGTCGGCAAGCCGAGCGATTCGAAGAACACCCTGTACTGCTCGTTCTGCGGCAAGTCGCAGCACGAGGTGCGCAAGCTGATCGCGGGCCCGACCGTGTTCATCTGCGACGAGTGCGTCGAGCTGTGCATGGACATCATCCGCGAGGAGCACAAGACGCACCTCGTGAAGTCGCGCGACGGGGTGCCGACGCCCAAGGAGATCAGCCGCGTCCTCGACGACTACGTGATCGGGCAGAGCCATGCCAAGAAGGTGCTCTCCGTCGCCGTCCACAACCACTACAAGCGGCTGGCCCACGGCGCGAAGAACAACGACGTCGAGATCGCGAAGTCCAACATCATGCTGATCGGGCCCACGGGCACCGGCAAGACGCTGCTGGCGCAGACGCTGGCGCGCATCCTCGACGTGCCGTTCACCATGGCCGACGCGACGACGCTGACGGAGGCCGGCTACGTCGGCGAGGACGTCGAGAACATCATCCTCAAGCTGCTGCAGGCGGCGGACTACAACGTCGAGCGGGCGCAGCGCGGCATCGTCTACATCGACGAGGTCGACAAGATCAGCCGCAAGTCCGACAACCCCTCGATCACCCGCGACGTGTCCGGCGAGGGCGTCCAGCAGGCCCTGCTCAAGATCATGGAGGGCACGGTCGCCTCCGTGCCGCCGCAGGGCGGGCGCAAGCACCCGCAGCAGGAGTTCCTGCAGGTCGACACCACCAACATCCTGTTCATCTGCGGCGGCGCCTTCTCCGGGCTGGAGAAGATCATCGGCGCGCGCGGCAAGGGCTCGGGCATCGGCTTCGGCGCCGAGGTCCGCGACCCCGACGAGCGCCGCGTCGGCGCGCTGCTGCACGAGGTGGAGCCCGAGGACCTGCTGCGCTTCGGGCTGATCCCCGAGTTCATCGGGCGCCTGCCGGTGGTGGCCACGCTGGAGGACCTCGACGAGGCGGCGCTGGTCGAGATCCTGACCAAGCCGAAGAACGCGCTGGTCAAGCAGTACGCCCGGCTGTTCGAGATGGAGGGCGTCAAGCTCGCCTTCACCGACGACGCGATGAAGTCCGTCGCGGTGCGCGCCATCGCCCGCAAGACGGGGGCGCGCGGCCTGCGCTCGATCATGGAGGCCATCCTGCTCGGCACCATGTTCGACCTGCCCGGCCTCGACGGCGTCGACGAGGTCGTGATCAACCGCGAGGTCGCCGAGAACCGTGCCTCGCCGGTGTTCGTCTACGGCAAGGAGCGGGCCGAGGGCGCCTGAGCCGCACCACCCGGGGCAGGGCCCGCGTCGCCGCCGGCAGGCGGGGCACGGGCCTTGTTCCATCCCTCCCCGCCGACGATATCGGTATCACTGCGGGGCGCTGCCCCAGAGGACGCGGCCGTGCCGGAACGGGCGGCGCGCGGACTCGACTGTCCTGATGGAGGTCAAGCCATGAGCAATTCAGATCGTCCGGCCAAGCCAGGTTCCGCCAAGGCGCGCGCCGCCAAGCCGGGTGCCAAGCCGACCGCGGCCGAGGGCCAGCCGGCCGCCAAGGCCGCCAAGGCCGCCGACGCGCCCGAGGCTCCCGTGGCCAAGGTCGCCGTGAAGCGTGGCGCCAAGGCGACCGGCGCGCCCAAGGTCGCCGCGCCGCGGCGCGCGAAGCCCGTGGCCGATGCCGCGCCGCCGTCGAGCCGCGAGCGCCCCGCCGCGGCCGCCAAGGTCGCGGCCAGGCCCGCCAAGGCCCGGCCCGCGGACGCCGAGGCTCCTGCCGTCGCCGCCGAGGCCGCGCCCGCGAGGGACGCCCCCGCCGCCGTGGCGCAGGACAAGGCCGGCGCCGCGAAGGACGCCGGCGCGAAGCTGCCCGGCACGCTGGCGGTGCTGCCGCTGCGCGACATCGTGGTGTTCCCGCACATGATCGTCCCGCTGTTCGTGGGGCGCGAGAAGTCGGTGCGCGCGCTCGAGTCGGTGATGGCCGACAACAAGCAGATCCTGCTGGTCGCGCAGAAGAACGCCTCGCAGGACGACCCCGGCTCGGACGACATCTACCGCGTCGGCACGGTGTCCACGATCCTGCAGCTGCTCAAGCTGCCCGACAACACCGTCAAGGTGCTGGTCGAGGGCGGGTCGCGCGCGCGCATCACCTCGTTCGCCGAGACCGACAGCCACTTCGAGGCCCACGTCGAGCCGCTGCCGGCGCCGACCGCCGAGGAGCGCGAGCTGGAGGCGCTCGGCCGCACCGTGGTCGGGCAGTTCGAGCAGTACATCAAGCTGAACAAGAAGATCGCGCCCGAGGTCCTGGTCTCGCTCAACCAGATCGAGGAGCCGGGCAAGCTCGCCGACACCATCGCCTCGCACCTGAACCTCAAGATCAGCGAGAAGCAGGAGCTGCTCGAGATCACCGGGGTCGGCGAGCGGCTGGAGCGCGTGTTCGCCCACATGGAGAGCGAGATCGGCGTGCTCCAGGTGGAGAAGCGCATCCGCAACCGCGTGAAGCGGCAGATGGAGAAGACGCAGCGCGAGTACTACCTCAACGAGCAGCTCAAGGCGATCCAGAAGGAGCTCGGCGAGGGCGAGGACGGCAAGGACGAGACCGCCGAGCTCGAGGAGCGCATCAAGAAGACGCGCTTCACCAAGGAGGCGCGCGAGAAGGCGCTGGGCGAGCTGAAGAAGCTGCGCACCATGAGCCCGATGAGCGCCGAGAGCACGGTCGTGCGCAACTACCTCGACTGGATGCTCTCGATCCCCTGGAAGAAGCGCTCCAAGGTCAGCAACGACGTGAGCGAGGCCGAGGCCATCCTCAACGCCGACCACTACGGGCTGGAGAAGGTCAAGGAGCGCATCCTCGAGTACCTCGCGGTGCAGTCGCGCTCGACGAAGATCCGCGGGCCGATCCTGTGCCTCGTCGGGCCCCCCGGCGTCGGCAAGACCTCGCTCGGCAAGTCCATCGCCAAGGCGACGGGGCGGACCTTCGTGCGCATGTCGCTCGGCGGCGTGCGCGACGAGGCGGAAGTGCGCGGCCACCGCAGGACCTACATCGGCTCGATGCCCGGCAAGGTCATCCAGGGCATGAAGAAGGCCAAGACCTCCAACCCGCTGTTCCTGCTCGACGAGATCGACAAGCTCGGCGCCGACTGGCGCGGCGACCCGTCGTCCGCGCTGCTGGAGGTGCTCGACCCCGAGCAGAACGCGACGTTCGCCGACCACTACCTCGAGGTGGACTACGACCTCTCCGACGTGATGTTCGTCACCACGGCCAACAGCCTGCGCATGCCGCAGCCGCTGCTGGACCGCATGGAGATCATCCGCATCGCCGGCTACACCGAGGACGAGAAGGTGGAGATCGCCAAGCGCCACCTGGTCGCCAAGCAGGCCGAGGCCAACGGGCTCAAGCCGGAGGAGTGGTCGCTCAACGAGGACGCGCTGCGCGACCTCGTGCGCTACTACACCCGCGAGGCCGGCGTGCGTTCGCTGGAGCGCGAGATCGCCAACCTCGCGCGCAAGGCGGTCAAGGAGATCGTCACCTCCAAGACCAAGCGCGTGGCGATCACCCGCAAGACGCTGGAGAAGTACGCGGGCGTGAAGCGGTTCCGCTACGGCGAGACCGAGAGCGAGGACATGGTCGGCGTGGTCACGGGCCTCGCGTGGACCGAGGTCGGCGGCGAGATCCTCTCGATCGAGAGCGTCATGCTGCCGGGCAAGGGCAACGTGAAGAACACCGGCAAGCTCGGCGACGTGATGCAGGAGAGCGTGTCCGCCGCGCTGTCCTACGTCCGCTCCCGCGCGGCCAGCTTCGGCATCAAGCCGACGCTGTTCGAGAAGCGCGACATGCACATCCACGTGCCCGAGGGCGCCACCCCCAAGGATGGCCCCTCCGCCGGCGTGGCGATGGCCGTCAGCGTGGTGTCGATCATGACCGGGATCGCGGTGCGCCGCGACGTGGCGATGACCGGCGAGATCACGCTGCGCGGCCGCGTGCTGCCGATCGGCGGGCTGAAGGAGAAGCTGCTCGCAGCACTCCGGGCGGGCATCACCACGGTGTTCTACCCGAAGGAGAACGAGAAGGACCTCGCCGACATCCCGGACTCCGTGAAGAAGGGGCTCAAGCTGATCGCCGTCTCCCACGCCGACGAGGTCATCAGCCAGGCCCTGGTGCACAAGCCGGAGCCGATCGACTGGGTGGAGCCGCCGGAGCCGGCGGCGCTGCCCGCGCCGGTGGCTGCGGCGCCGCTGCCGCACTAAGGAAGCAAGGCCGGGCTCTGCCCGGACCCGCCAGGGGCGAGCCGCCCCTGGACCGGCTTGACTTAAGGGGTGCGTTCCAAGGGCGCAGCCTTTGGCGGAGTCCAGAGGCAGCGCCTCTGGCCTTCCTTCCCGGTGGGGTGGACGGCCCGCCCCGCCGCGTGCTCCGGTCAGGAGCGTGGGGCGGGAGCGGGGGCCAGGATGAACAGGGCGGAGCTTGTGGACGCGGTGGCTGCGGGCGCCGACCTGCCGCGCGGCAAGGCGGCGGAGGCGGTCGAGGCGGCGCTGGCCGCGATCGAGGCCGCGCTGCAGGGCGGCCGCGAGGTCAGGCTGAGCGGCTTCGGCACCTTCATGCCGACGCGCCGCAAGGCGGCCAAGGGCCGCAACCCGCGCACCGGCGAGGTGATCGACCTGCCCGAGACCAGCTCGGTGCGGTTCAAGCCGGCGCGGATCTTCAAGCAGGTGGTTGGCGGTGCCGGCCATGGGGGCGGTTAGCTCAGCGGCAGAGCGTCTCGTTTACACCGAGAGGGCCGGCGGTTCGATCCCGTCACCGCCCATTCCCCACATCACGGGTTGACGGCCCGGCCTGCGGGCCATAAACCCCGCGGCGCTGCGGGTGTAGCTCAGTTGGTTAGAGCGCCGGCCTGTCACGCCGGAGGTCGCGGGTTCGAGCCCCGTCACTCGCGCCACGCAGCCAAGGCAAGGTCGAGGCTCCGCCTCGAACTCCGCCAAAGGCTGCGCCCTTGGAACGCATCCCTAAGCAAGGCCAGTCCAGGGCGGCTCGCCCTGGCGGGTTCGGGCAGAGCCCGTGCTTTCTTGCTTCGCCCTCCCTGGCGAGCGCCCCGGTTCGCGCGTAGGGTTTCCCCGCTGCGGTGCACAAGGAGTGAGGTCGTGCAGGACCTGCTGGCCAACTACTTCCCGATCGCGATCTTCCTGGTGCTGGCCGCGGTGATCGCCGGCGCCATGCTGGGCGGCTCGCTGATCGCGGCGCGGCAGAAGCCGTACGCGGAGAAGCTGTCGGCGTACGAGTGCGGCTTCGAGCCGTTCGACGATGCGCGCCGCCGGTTCGACGTGCGGTTCTACCTGGTGGCGATCCTGTTCATCATCTTCGACCTGGAGGTGGCGTTCCTGTTCCCCTGGGCGGTCAGCCTGTCGCATATCGGCGTGTTCGGCTTCTTCTCGATGATGGCGTTCCTTGCCGTGCTGACGGTCGGGTTCATCTACGAGTGGTGCAAGGGCGCGCTCGACTGGCAGTGAGGCCCTGGCGCATGGCATTTGTGGGAGTGGCACGATGAGTGCGGCCTCTGAGACCGACCGGCCCGGGATGGCCGGCTCGGACGTGGCGATCGCCTGGAACCGCGAGGCGCTTGCGCCCGGGGCCGAGCAGGACGCCGTGGTGCGCGGCATCACCGGCGAGATCGCGGACAAGGGCTACGTGGTGGCCAACGTCGACAAGCTGGTGAACTGGGCGCGCACGGGCAGCCTGTGGCCGATGACGTTCGGCCTGGCGTGCTGCGCGGTGGAGATGATCCACGCCTACATGCCGCGCTTCGACCTGGACCGCTTCGGGGTGATCCCGCGCGCGAGCCCGCGGCAGAGCGACGTGATGATCGTCTCGGGCACGCTGACCAACAAGATGGCGCCCGCCCTGCGCAAGGTCTACGACCAGATGCCGGAGCCGCGCTGGGTGATCTCCATGGGGTCGTGCGCGAACGGCGGCGGCTACTACCACTACTCGTATTCTGTAGTGCGCGGCTGCGACCGCATCGTGCCGGTCGACATCTACGTGCCCGGCTGCCCGCCCACGGCGGAGGCGCTGGTGTACGGCATCATGCAGCTGCAGAAGAAGATCCGCCGCACCGGGACGATCCTGCGTGGCTGAGGGCGAGGCCGGCAAGCCGGTCGGCGTCAAGGCGGCCGACCGCACGATGACCGGGTTCCTGCCGGCGGCCCCCCAGGGCGGGCTGACCCCGGCCGAGGCGGCGCGGCTGGAGTCGCTCGGCATGCTGCTGTCCACCGGGGTCGCGGGCGTCTCCGCCGCGGCGCTGGAGGGTGGCGAGCTGGTGGTGCACGCGTCGCGCGACGTGCTGCTGCCGCTGATGGTGTTCCTGCGCGACGAGCCGCGCTTCGCCTTCGAGCAGTGCATGGACATCTGCGGCGTGGACTGGCCGGAGCGCGCCGAGCGCTTCGACGTGGTCTACAACCTGCTGTCCGTGTCGCTGAACCAGCGGATCCGCGTGGTCGTGCGCACCGACGAGACGGCGATGGTGCCCTCGGTGCACGAGATCTGGCCGTGCGCGACCTGGTGGGAGCGCGAGGCGTGGGACCTGTTCGGCATCCTGTTCGCGGGGCAGCCGGACCTGCGCCGCATCCTCACCGACTACGGCTTCGAGGGCCACCCGCTGCGCAAGGACTTCCCGCTGACCGGCCACGTCGAGGTGCGCTACGACGAGGAGCGCAAGCAGGTGGTCAACGAGCGGGTGCGCCTGACGCAGGATTTCCGCAATTTCGACTTCATCTCGCCGTGGGAGGGCATGGTCACGCTTCCCGGCGACGAGAAGGCGCACGTCGCGCGGCAGGGGGCGTCGGCTTCGGCCAAGGCGCCCGGCCTCGCGCCGGCCGCGCCCGGGGGAGCCAAGCCATGAGCGCCGTTGTCGAGGTGCCCGGCGTCCCCGAGGTCACGGCGCCGAACGCCCAGGCCGGGCGGACCAGCAAGACCGTGGAGATCGACAGCCACGCGATGAACTTCGGGCCGCAGCACCCGGCAGCGCACGGCGTGCTGCGCCTCGTGGTCGAGATGGACGGCGAGGTCGTGGAGCGCGCCGACCCGCACATCGGCCTGCTGCACCGCGGCACCGAGAAGCTGATCGAGTACAAGACCTACCTGCAGGCCAACCCGTACTTCGACCGCCTCGACTACGTCTCGCCCATGTGCATGGAGCACACCTTCGCGCTCGCCGTGGAGAAGCTGCTGGGCGTGCGGGCGCCGGAGCGGGCGCAGTGGATCCGGACGATGTTCGCCGAGATCACGCGCGTGCTGAACCACCTGCTCAACATCACGACCTACGCGCTCGACGTCGGCGCCCTCACCCCGGTGCTCTGGGGTCACGAGGAGCGCGAGAAGCTGATGGAGTTCTACGAGCAGGTCTCCGGCGCGCGCATGCACGCCAACTACTTCCGCCCGGGCGGCGTGTCCAAGGACATGCCCGCGGGCCTGGCCGACCGCATCGGCGAGTGGTGCGAGAGCTTCCCGAAGTTCATCGACGACCTGTCCTCGCTGCTGACCTCCAACCGCATCTGGAAGCAGCGCACCGTCGACATCGGCATCATGACCGCCGAGCAGGCGCTCGCCTGGGGCTTCTCCGGGCCCTGCCTGCGCGCGTCCGGCCTGCCGTGGGACCTGCGCCGCTCGCAGCCGTACGACAAGTACGCGGAGGTCGAGTTCGACATCCCCGTGGCGCGCAACGGTGACTGCTACGACCGCTACCTCGTGCGCATCGAGGAGATGCGCGAGAGCGTGCGCATCGTGCGCCAGTGCCTGGACCGCATGCGCCCCGGCCCGATCAAGGTCCAGGACCACAAGATCACGCCGCCCAAGCGCGAGGACATGAAGCGCTCGATGGAGGCGCTGATCCACCACTTCAAGCTGTACACGGAAGGCTTCCACGTGCCCAAGGGCGCCACCTACACCGCCACCGAGAGCCCGAAGGGCGAGTTCGGCGTCTACCTCGTCTCCGACGGCTCCAACCGCCCCTACCGCTGCAAGATCCGCCCGACCGGCTTCTCCCACCTCCAGGCGCTGGAGTTCATGAGCAAGCGGCACATGCTCGCCGACGCCGTCGCCTGCATCGGGTCGCTCGATCTGGTGTTCGGCGAGATCGACCGCTGATGAGCGGCTCGGGGGTGGGGGCACCGCGCGGCCCCGGCGCCAAGCCCAGCGAAGGCAACCTCGCGGGCGGCGAGGGCTCGACCAGCACCAGCGGCGTGCCGCAGCCCGCGGTTCCCGTGGGCGCGCCCGGCGGCGCCACGCTGACGGCCGAGGGACTGCGCGGCCCGGCGCTGGGCGGGCTCGCGACCGGCCTGCCCGGCGAGGGCGGGCCGCAGCCGGCGCTCGGCGCGTTCTCCGCCGAGGTCATGGGCGGCGGCGCCCCCGGCCCGCACAAGGGCGAGCCCGACAGCTTCAGCTTCGACGCGCAGAGCGAGGCGGCGATCGCGCTGATCCTGGCGCGCTACCCCGAGGGCCGCCAGGCCAGCGGCGTGATCCCGCTGCTCTACGAGGCGCAGGGCCAGATGCGCCGGCAGACCGGCTCCGGCTGGGTGCCGCGCGTGGCGATGGACGCCGTGGCGGCGCGCCTCGGCATGGCGCCGATCCGGGTTTACGAGGTCGCGACCTTCTACCTGATGTTCAACACCACCCCGGTCGGCAAGTACCACCTCCAGGTGTGCACCACGGCCCCTTGCTGGCTGCGCGGATCGGACGATGTGACGGAGGCGTGCAAGCGCGTCGCCGGCCTCGGCGGCTTCGGCGAGAGCAGCGACGACGGGCTGTTCACGCTGACGTCGGTGGAGTGCCTCGGCGGCTGCGCCAACGCGCCGATCCTGCAGGTCAACGACGACTACTACGAGGACCTGACGGGCGAGCTGACGGAGGCGCTGCTGCGCTCGCTCAAGCGGGGCGACGCGCCGCCGCCGGCGGGCTCGATGATCGGCCGCAAGGGCTCCGCCCCCGAGGGCGGGCCGCAGACGCTGCTGGAGCTGACGGGCGAGGGCTACGACGGCGGGGGGTCGCCCACCCCGCACGGGAAGGAAGTGGGCTGATGCTCGACGATCGCGACCGCGTCTTCACCAACCTGTACGGCCTGCACGACTGGCACCTGGCGGGTGCGCAGAAACGCGGCGACTGGGACGGCACGGCGGCGATCCTGGCGCGCGGCTGCGACGCGATCATCGACGAGATGAAGGCGTCCGGGCTGCGCGGCCG
>JBPBQX010000071.1:0-10168 GCA_050955025.1 Janthinobacterium lividum | reverse complement strand
GGCCGCCAGCGCGAAGGTCTCGGGGTCCGGGCCGGACGGCAGGTCGCCGGTGATCTTCTGCGTGGCCACGTCGATGACCTGGATGGTGTCGTCGTCGCTGGCGCAGACGAGGACGCTCTTGCCGTCGTGGGTCATGGTGATGCCGCGCGGGCGCTGGCCGACCGGGATCGTGGCGACGGCCTTCATCTGGTCCATGTCGATGACGCTGACGGTGTTGTCGCGCTCGTTGGTGACGTAGGCGAGGTTCGCGGCGTGGGCGGCGGGGGCCGCGGCCAGGCAGGCGAGCAAGGCAAGGCCAGAGGCTCTGCCTCTGGACTCCGCCAGGGCGAGCCGCCCTGGACCGGCGATTTTAAGGAGAACATGTGCCGGTCCAGGGGCGGCTCGCCCCTGGCGGGTCCGGGCAGGGCCCGGGCTTGCTGCCGTCTTCACTTCAGCTTGCATGTGGTCTCCGGGCGGTCGTAGCCGAGGGTGTCGAGCTCGGTCACCTGGTGGAGGAAGCCGGCCTGCGGCGAGATCGAGACGATCGTGCGGCCGTCGGCGAGCAGCAGCGGCTGGCGGAGCTGGAGGTCCCAGTCGCGCAGGGTGAGCTTCTGGCCCTTGTAGGCGGCGACGCCGAACTCGGGGGACTTCATGTAGGCGACCACGGCGGCGGGGTCGCCGGAGGTGACGTGGCTGGTGGCCTCGCCGACCATGCGCACCGCGGTCCAGGCCTGCAGGTCGGAGGCGCGCATGCCGCGGTGGAACAGACGGCCGAAGCGGTTCTGCAGCTGCGTGCCGCCGAAGCTCTCGCTCGACGGGTCCCAGCTTTCCGGGACCATGCCGGCGGAGCCCGCGACGGGGCGGGCGTCCCAGGTGCGGTAGGGGAGGTACTCGGCGAACACGGAGTTCTCGTCGGCGGCGACGGCGACGTCGTAGGCGGCGACGCCCTGGGTGAAGACGGGCATCTGCTGCTGGGTCTGCGTGACGCCCGAGTCGGTCTCGCGCGAGCCGTCGGTGTCCTTGTAGGTGCGTTCCTCGACGATCTTCGCGCCGTAGCGTTTCGCGGTGCGTCGGTAGGCGTCGCCGAGCGCGATGTCGTCGGGGTGGGAGCCGACGAGGAGCAGCCAGCGGGTCCACTTCTTCCAGACCAGGTACTGGCCGACCGCGTCGGCGAGCATGGCGCGCGACGGGGCGATGTGGATCAGGTCGGACTGGCAGTCGGCGTTGCGCAGGTCGTCGTCGGGGGCGGCGACGTTGAAGATCGTGGTGCCCGAGGCCTTAGCGGCCAGGGCGAGCTTCAGGACGAGGGGGCCGGGGGCGTCGGTCAGGACCAGCTTCACGCCCTGGGCGGTGAGCTTGCCCAGCTCGGCGACGATGTCGGAGGAGGCGCGCACCGGGACGTCGTCGAGGGTGAAGGCCTGGTTCATGAAGCGGCCGGTGGTGTTGTCGTCGTCCAGGCCGAGCTTCGCGCCGGCGAGGCCGTCGTCGGGCGGGGGCTGGTCGAGCAGCGAGATCACCGGGCGGCGCTCCACCCAGCGCAGGTAGCCGATGCGGGTGTCGAGCGTGGCCGGCGCGGCGGCGGGCGGGGGAGCGGGGGCCGCGTCGGCGGGCGGCGGGGCGGCTGCGGCGGAGGCGGCGAGCTGGGAGTCGACCGAGCCGGCGCCGGCGGGGACGCCGCCGGACGGGGTGGCGCCCGAGTCCTGGGCGTGGAGGGGGGAGAGGGTGGCGAGGAGCGTGCACCCGGCCGCTGCCCATGCCACAAGGCCGCGCCGGCCGATGCCGTTGCCCGCCGCCGCTTTTGGACGTTTCATGCGCGCCACCATGAACAACAGCCCCACCGCGATCAAGGCCACCCAGGGGCGCAAGGGAGCCGACACGCCATGAATTCGCAGCCATCTTCGTCCCGACCGGCCGCACGCGGCGCAGCATTCGCGGCCGCGCTCGTCGTGGCGGCCTGCGCGCCCGCGCTGGCGCGTGCCCAGGCGGGCGACGCCGCGCCGTCGGCGGGGGCTGCGGGCGAGGCCGCGGCGCCGAAGCCGCCTTCGGGCGACTACGAGGCGCTCGCGGGGGCTGTGCAGAAGACGGCGGCGTTCTTCCCGTTCAGCATGGACGACACCAGCCTGCAGGGCTCCGAGGAGGGGCTGTCGCAGGCCGAGCGCGACCGGCTGGGCAAGCTCGACGCGATCTTGGAGCAGATGCTGGTGGCGACGGGCAAGTTCACGCCGGTCGACACCTCCAAGGTCGCGCCCGACGAGCTGGCGGCGGTGAAGGCGGCGAGCACGCACCTCAAGGTGTGGGACTGCAACGGCTGCGACGTCGACGAGGCGAAGAAGCTCGGCGCGCAGGTGTCGGTCGCGGCGTGGGTGCAGAAGGTGTCGCGGCTGATCCTGAACGTGAACGTCACGATCCGCGACGTGGCGAGCAACCGGCTGCTGTACGGCGGCAGCGTGGACATCCGCGGCGACACCGACGAGTCCTGGACGCGCGGGCTGCGCTACCTGATCAAGGACCGCATGTTCCAGGGGCCGCACACGGCCGGCGGCACCGGGACCGCCGCGCGTTGACACGCATGCTCGCCAGCGTGGCCTCCGCCGGGGAGGCGCTGCTCGCCGAGCGCGGCGGCGCGGACGTGATCGACCTCAAGGACCCCGCGCGCGGGGCGCTGGGGGCGGTGGCGCCGGAGGTGCTGCGCGCGGCGGTCGCCGCGGTGGGCGGGCGGCGGCGCACCAGCGCGGTGACGGGCGACCTGCCGATGGAGCCTGCGGCCGTGCTGGCGGCGGCGGAGGCGGCGGCGGCCGCCGGGGTGGACGACGTCAAGGTGGGGGTGTTCCCCGGGGGCGACGCCGCGGGCTGCATGCGGGCGCTGGCGCCGCTGGCGGGGCGGGCGAGCCTGGTCGCGGTGCTGTTCGCCGACGCCGAGCCGGAGCTGGGGCTGCTGCCGCTGCTGGCGGAGTGCGGGTTCTCGGGGGCGATGCTCGACACCAGCGGCAAGCAGGCGGGGCGGCTGCTGACGCACATGCCGCTCGCGGCGCTGGCGCGGTTCGTGGCGTCGTGCCGGGCGCACGGGCTGCGCTCCGGGCTGGCGGGGTCGCTGGAGGCGCCGGACGTGCCGCGGCTGCTGGTGCTGGGGCCGGACCTGCTGGGGTTCAGGAGCGCGCTGTGCGAGGGGGCGGTGCGCACGGCTCCGATCGACCCGGCGGCGGTGGCGCGGATCCGGGCGCTGATCCCGGCGGAAGGGGATGCGGCGGCGGGCGGGGACCTGCGGGTACTGTCCGCGCGGGGGTATGCGCCGGCGGTGCAGGACGTGCACAGCGCGGACAGCGTGTTCGTGCGCGACCTGGTGCTGCCGATGCAGGTGGGGGCGTACGCGTTCGAGCACGGGCACGAGCAGCGGGTGCGCTTCGACGTCGAGGCGTCGGTGGCGCGGCCGGCGGTGCTCACGGCGGAGCTGGCGGACGTGTTCTCCTACGACGTGATCACGGACGGGATACGGCTGCTGATCGAGGAGCACATCGACCTGCTGGAGACGCTGGCGGAGCGGATCGCGGCGATGCTGCTCGCGCACCCGGCGGTGCTGCGGGTGCGGGTGCGGCTGGAGAAGCTCGACGTCGGCGAGGGCGTCGTGGGGTGCGCGATCGAGCGGGTGCGGGCTTGACCGGGAAGCAGGCAAGCATGGGCTCTGCCCAAACCCGCAAAGGGTCCGAGGACCCTTTGATCCCCTTACTTAAGTGTTTGATTCCAAAAGCGAGCCTTTGGCGGAGTCCAGAGGCAGAGCCTCTGGCCTTGCTTCCTTCCTGATGCCTCCCGTCGTGGTCAAGCTCGGCGGCAGCCACGCGGACGCGCCCGCGCTGCGTGGGGCGTGGCTGCGTGCGCTGGCGGCGGCGGACGGGCCGGTGGTGCTGGTGCCCGGCGGCGGGCCGTTCGCGGACGCGGTGCGCGTGCAGCAGGCGGCGATGGGGTACGGCGACGACGTGGCGCACGACATGGCGCTGCTGGCGATGGAGCAGTACGGGCTGGTGCTGGCGGCGGCGCCGGGGTTTGCGGCGGCGGCGAGCGAGGCGCGGATCGCGTCGGTGCTGGCACAGGGGCGGGTGGCGGTGTGGATGCCGGCGGCGATGCTGGCGCAGGCGCGCGGCGTCGAGAAGGGGTGGGGGGTCACGTCGGACAGCCTGGCGCTTTGGCTGGCGGCGCGGCTGGGGGCACGGGCGGCCGTGCTGGTGAAGCGGGACGCGGGGGCGCCGGGGCTGGACGCGGCGTTCGCGGGATTCCTGGCGGGGTTCGGGGGCGAGGTCAGGGTCGCGGGGCCGGGGGACGTGCCGGCGCGGCTGGAGGTGGGGGCGCTGCCGGGGCGGGTGCTGCGGCGCGGCGGCGCTGCGGGCAGCGTGGCGGCGTGAGCGAGCGGGTCGCGTTCCTGACGGGGCACCTGGCGGAGCAGCGGCTGCGGCAGGTGCTGGAAGGGCTGGGCGACCTGGGGTTCGCTTGGTCGGTGGTCAACATCGGGGTCAAGGTCGCGGCGCTGATGACGGAGGCGATCATCGTGCGGCGGATGCCGAGGCCGCTGGAGGTGGACCGCGTGGTGCTGCCGGGGCGGGCGGGGGTGGACCCGGCGCGGATCGCGGAGGCGCTGGGGGTGCGGGTGGAGCGGGGGCCGGACGAGCTGGCGGACCTGCCGCGGTTCCTCGGGCGGGGTGCCAAGCCGGCGGATCTGTCGCGCTACGACATCCGGATCTTCGGGGAGATCGTGGAGGCGATCACGCTGTCGCCCGAGGCGCTGCTGGTGCGGGCGCAGGCGATGGCGGCGGACGGGGCGGACGTCATCGACGTGGGGTGCAAGCCGGGGACGCCGTTCCCGGGGCTGGAGGAGGCGATCCGCACTCTGAAGGCGGCGGGGCTGCGGGTCAGCGTGGACTCGGGGAACGTGGAGGAGCTGCG
This sequence comes from Janthinobacterium lividum, assembly GCA_050955025.1. Taxonomy (GTDB): domain Bacteria; phylum Pseudomonadota; class Alphaproteobacteria; order Acetobacterales; family Acetobacteraceae; genus CAXSEF01. The sequence continues at coordinate 5,257 of JBPBQX010000071.1, read as the reverse complement.
GCGCGGGGCGTTGGCGGGGGCGGACTTCCTGCTCAGCCTGAACGAGCACCAGCTCGACGTGGTGGAGGGGACGGCGGCGGTGCCGGTGCTGATCCCCTCGGTGCACGGCGACCTCGACAGCCTGGTGCGGGCGCACGACCTGGCGGTGGCGCGGGGGATCGCGTGCATCCTCGACCCGATCCTGGACCCGATCCATTTCGGGTTCGCGACGTCGCTGGTGCGATACCACGCGCTGCGCGAGCGGCTGCCACATGCAGAGATCCTGATGGGGACGGGCAACCTCACGGAGCTGACGGACGCGGACACGTCGGGGATCACGGCGATGCTGCTGGGCGTGTGCTCGGAACTGGCGATCCGGGCGGTGCTGATCGTGCAGGTCAGCCCGCACACGCGTCGCACGGTGGCCGAGCACGACGTGGCGCGCCGGATGATGTTCGCGGCGCGGGCGAACAACGACCTGCCGAAGGGGTATGGCGGCGGGCTGCTGCAGGTGCACGACCGCTCGCCGTTCACGCAGGGGGCGGAGGACATCGCGCTGCAGGCGGAGGCGGTGCGGGACCGGAACTGGCGGATCGCGACGGCGGCGGACGGGGTGCATGCGTGGAGCGCGGGGCGGCACCTGGTGGGGGCGGACACGATGGCGTTCTACCCGGAGCTGGGCGTGGGGCAGGACGCGCCGCACGCGTTCTATCTCGGGGCGGAGCTGGCGCGGGCGGAGGCGGCGTGGAGCCTGGGCAAGCGCTACGTGCAGGACGAGCCGCTGGCGTGGGGGGTCGCGGTGCCGATCGCGCAGCGGGACCGGACGCGGCTGGTGGAGGAGGGGCACACGCTGCGCGAGGGGAGGCCGGTGCGGATCGAGCCGCCGCCGGCACCTTCGTCGTCGGAGTGAAGGAAGGTCGGGCTCTGCCCGAACCCGCCAAAGGGCCGAGCCCTTTGGAAACCCTTTCCTTAAATAGTGGATTCCAAAGGCGAGCCTTTGGCGGAGTTTGAGGCGGAGCCTCAACCTTTCTTGGGGAGGTCGTGCGTGCCGCTGATCAGAGAAACCATTGTCGTGACCGTGTCCCCGGACGGGCGGCCGCACCTGGCGCCGCTGGGCCTGATCCGGGAGGGGGCGATGTGGACGATCGCGCCGTTCCAGCCCTCGGCGACACTCGCGAACCTGCGGGCGGTGCCGCAGGCGACGGCGAGCCACCCGGCGGATGTGCGGGTGTTCGCGGGGCTGCTGACGGGGCGCCGGGAGTGGGAGGTGGTGGCGTCGGAGGCGGTGCGGCCGCCGCGGCTGGCGGGGGCGCTGTCGCACTGGGAACTGGAGGTCTCGGCGCTGCACGAGGACGAGGTGCGGCCGCGGTTCCACTGCCGCGTCGTGCACGAGGCGGCGCACGCGGCGTTCCCCGGCTACAATCGGGCGGCGGCGGCGGTGATCGAGGGGGCGATCCTGGTGAGCCGGCTGCGGATGCTGGCGCGCGAGAAGGTGGACGCGGAGATGGCGTACCTCAGGATCGCTGTGGAGAAGACGGGGGGCGCGGGGGAGCGCGAGGCGTGGGGGTGGCTGGAGGAGGCGGTGGCGGCGCAGCGGGCCTAGGTCGTGCCGTCACCTGGAACCGCAGGCATGTCGTGCTCTCCTTCCGGCCCTGGGACGTGGCGGGCCGGATGCTCGCGGAGGAGCGCCCGTTGCGACGGGAGCGCCCGCTCGTTCATGGGGGCGCACTGCCGGGGGGCGTGTTTGGGCGGCGCAGGAAGAACAGGCGCTAGTTCGTGCTTTGCCGGACCCGTGACGCATGGATCTGTTCGGTGATCAGGCTGGCGGGCTTCGGCTTGCTGTAGTAGTAGCCCTGAATAGTGCCCGTGAATCTCTGTCGAAGAATGTCGATCTGCTGCCTGTGTTCCACGCCTTCAACGGTCACGGCCATTCCCAGGGCCGCAGCCATGTGGATCATCGCGTCGAATATGGCGAGCGTATCCCGGCGAACGTGCAGTTCCTTCACGAAGGAACGGTCGATCTTGAGCTTGTCGAACGCGAACTTGGCCAGGTAGCTCAGGGAGGAATAGCCGGTACCGAAATCGTCCAGGGACAGCCTGACTCCGCGGTCCCGAAGTCTGCGCATGTTCACCGTTGCCTCCCCGCCGCTCTCCAGCAGGATGGACTCCGTGATCTCGATCTCCAGCCTCGAGGGCGGAAGGCCTGTCTGCGCGAGGACCGTGTCGACGTCGTCGCAGAACGTCTCCGAGCGGAAGTGCAGGGAGGAGATGTTCACCGCGACCGTCAGGCCCGGCCAGGCGAGGGCATCCGTGCACGCCCTGCGAAGTGCCCAGCGGCCGATGTCCAGGATGAAACCGGTCGCCTCGGCGATGGGGATGATCTCCGTCGGGGAGATCCATCCCTCCTCCGGCGAGTGCCAGCGCAGCAGGGCCTCCACCCCGACGACACGCTCGCTCTCGATGTCCACCAGAGGCTGGTAATGCAGCTGCAGTTCGTCGGCTGCGAGTGCCTCGCGCATGGCCACGTCGAGGCGATGCCGGCGCAGCAGATGCGATTCCAGCGTGGCGTTGAACGTACGCCAGTGCCCTTTTCCCGAGGCTTTCACGCTGTAGAGCGCCAGATCAGCGTGGCTGAGCAGCGTCTGGATGTCGCGGACCGCCGGGGAGATGTAGGCTATTCCGATGCTCACGCCGATGTAGAGGGTCATGCCTCCGACGGGATGAGGCTTGCCGATGCGGGCGACGACGTCGGTCGCCAGGGTCTCGGCCCCGGCGGGATCGTGACCTTCGTGCAGGATGGCGAACTCGTCGCCGCCGAGCCGATAGACGCGGCTTCTTCCATCAGCCACGGCGGTGAGTCTGGCGGCCACGGATTGAAGCAGCAGGTCCCCGGCCGCATGGCCGTGCCCGTCGTTGACCGCCTTGAAACCGTCCAGATCCAGGGAGAGAAGCGCGGTCGAGGCTCTCGACGGGTCCGCGGTGCGGCAGGCCTCCTCCACGGCGGCCTGGAAGCTGGCGCGGTTGAGCAGGCCCGTCAGCGTGTCGTGGCTCGCGAGGTAGCTGATCCTTGTTTCCGCCTCGTGGCTCTGGGTGATGTCAGAACCCACGCCCCGATAGCCTGCGGACAGGCCGGCCGCTTCCCAGGCGGGATTGCCGTTGAGGCGCCACCAGCGTGTGCCCTGCGTCGTCTCGAGGCGCACGACGTGGTCGTGGAAGGCTTCCCTGCGCGCCATCGCGGCGAGGACCTCGACCACGCCGTTCCGGTCGCCCTCCTGGCTGGCGTAGCGGGCGAGCAGGTTCGACATGCTCATCCCCTTCAGCCGCTCCGCCGGCTCGCTGATCGCCGTCGTCATGCGCTGCGGCGCATGCAGCAGCCGGCCCTCGGCGTCGGTTTCCCACAGCCAGTCGGTGGCCGAGTCCTCGAACTCGTTGAGCAGCAGGCCGATGGTCTGGCTCTGGCTCTGAACCATGATGCGGTCCAGGAAACGCTGGTAGGACAGGTTGCTCATGTGGCGGGTGCTGAACAGGATGAACAACGTGTAGATCACCAGGAGCAGCGAGATGTACAGTCCGAACGGCTGCGCGCACCGGGACAGGCCGATGAAGAAGCCAAGAACGATGGGCATGATCAGCAGCGTGGAGACCGCGAAGATCGGCCCCACGACGTAGGCATCCGAGATCAGGCCCACGGTGGTGGCCACGGCCACGAGCTGGTAGCCGCTCTCGTGCCGGGGAACGAGCATGGCCGGCATGGTTGACCAGAGCAGGCCGATCAGGAGCGCAACAGCCTTCGCCAGCAGGAAGCCACGACGGATGGCAGCGTCGGATACCGCGCCCTTGAGCTTGGTTCGGAACCAGAACGTCAGGCTCGTCGTGAACGACACCACGATGAACATCGCGACGTTGAGAGAGACCAGGTAGCGGCCCGGAGCCTCTCCCCAGAATATGTAGCCAAGCATCATCGACACGGCCAGATGCGTGACGGTCGAGTAGTTCGCGATCTCGAAGGTTTCGCGCAGCATGCCGATCCGCGCTTCGCGCTCGTGGCGCTTGTCCACGACGGGGGCGGGCGTTGCCAACCGGCCGAAGCGGCGAGCCACGTTCCGCCACCCTGCGCGTGCGGCGGCCATTTCAGCCGCCGCTGCGGCGTGCGACGACAGCGCGCGGTCCCGGCGTGGGCCTGGATGCTCGCAGCCGGCCGACCTGCGCCAGCGGCGCTGCGGCGGCTCCCAGGCGATCGGTGACCTCCGGCTTCACGTCGATCTACGCCCGCGCTCTTCGCGCAGCCGCAGATGAAGGATGCCGTCCGGAGCCGGCGCAGACGCGGGTCACAGGGTCCCTGGCCTGCTCGAAAGCAGACGCGGCGGCTGCATCCAGGAAAACGGACAATCCTTCTGGGAGACCGAAGGCCGGCGCGCGCCTCGCAGCGCTGAGCAGTTCATGCCTGCGCGTGGCTCCGGGCATTGCTTCCTCGAACCCTGGGATGGAAGGAGGGGGCATTTTGGCTCCTGGCCTCCACGCACCATGCCGCAGCGGCATTAAGCATTGATGTAGGTGCCCTTCCGTGGGGCGACTGCCTGTCTCGCGGGCGAAGGGCGTGCTCCGGTTCGACGGCGCGGCGCGGATCCGACGCCCGAACATCGGCTCGGCATTCCAGGCATGCAGTCATGGTCCCGGGGAGCCTGAGCCAGCGGCACGCTGCGGAGGGGGACGCGGGCGCAAGGCCCGCGGGTGGCCGAAAAAGAATGTCGGCAGCGCGGCAGGAGGATCGAAGCCGCGAAACGGCGCGCAGGACGTGTGTGCGACGGCGTGTTTGTGGTACTGCGGCGGGAGGACCTCAGCCGCGCGTCCCGGGAGATGGCCATGCGTTTTTCCGCGATCCTTGTTCCGTTGGCCGCGCTGCTGGCGGGGTGCGCGAGCGACACCGGCGTGCTGTCCTCGGGGCCGAACGCCTACAGCATCTCGGTGGAGCGGTCGGGGCTCAGCGGCGGGCGCGCGGCGGCGCGGCGGGTGGCGTTCACGGAGGCCGCGGACTTCTGCAGGGCGAAGTCGCTGCAGTCGCAGGTGCTGGAAGCCAACCCGTTCGGGGGGACGCTCGAGTCCGACACCGGGCTCGACCTGGCGTTCACCTGCGTGCCGCTGAACGCGCCCGGGCCGCAGCCGTCCGTGTTCCCGTCGATGCCGGCGATCGGGAGCGGCGGCGGCTCCCTGCCGTTCTGACGCACAGGAGAGGGCTGGCGGGCGGCGGCTTCGGGCGGCGCGGGCTGCTGCGGGGGGC
>JBPBQX010000070.1:0-10376 GCA_050955025.1 Janthinobacterium lividum | reverse complement strand
GCCCGACAGCCCTGCCGCCGCGGCCGCCAGCACGAAGCCGCCTTCCTGCACGCCGATCGCGCCGGGCAGCGCGAAGCCTGCGGAACGGGCCGCCATGCCCAGGCTTTCCACCACCAGGGCCTGCTGCGGCGACGCGTGCTGTCCGAGCGCATGCAGCACCGCCCAGGTCTCCGCCGTGCCGAGCAGCCAGGCGAGCCCGTGCAGTCCCGCAGCGCGCCACAGTACCGGGCGGCGCCGGTAGACCGCCTCCGCCTCGGCCTGCAGCCCGTTCAGGTCGGCGAAGCCGGGGACGTGGCGTGCCACCATGCCGGTCAGACGCTCGAGGCCGCGCAGCGCCCCGAAGCGCTGCGCCAGAACCAGCAGCGCCGCCAGGCCGCCCACCACCGGCAGCAGCCAGGCCGTCGGACTCCAGCCGCCAGCCCCCGATCCGGCAGCCGTCCCGCCGTGCGGCAGCGTCGCCAGCGCCAGCAGCCCGGCGCCCAGGAACAGCACCTGCGTCAGCAGCTCCAGGGTGACGTCGACCACGATGCTGGCGCCGGCGCGCGGTGCCGCCACGCCAAGGCGATGCAGCAGTCGCGCGCCCACGATCTCGCCGCCGACCTGTGCCACGGGCAGCATCGAGTCGATGCCCTCGCGCACGATGCGCAGCCGCCAGAACAGCGCCAGCGACGGCAGCGCCGCGGACCGGGTTGCCACGAACGGGGATGCGCCCTGTGCCCGGTGCGGCGCCAGCAGGCCGCGCCACGCGATGGCCGACAGCAGGAGCTGCACCAGGTGCAGCGCCAGGAGGGCAGGGACCAGCCAGGCGGCACGCGCGATGTCGGCACGCACCGCGACCGCGGCGCCCTGCACCGACAGCAGTGCCCAGCCGGCGAAGCCCAGCACCGCCACGGTGGTGGCGAGCGAGGCCGCGAACCGGACGCGGCCCGTGGCAAGCGAGGCTGGAGGAGGCGATGCCGGCGGACCGACGGACGGGCCGGGCCCGGAACCCGGGAGAGTGGCGCCAGGTCGGGCCAGCAGAAGCTCCGGGGAAGAGGGCGGGCGTTCGGTCATCGTGTTCCGGCCAGGGCCGCCAAGTCTAGAACAGCTCCCGCCGCGTGGATATGCGGCGGGCCCGGCCTCGATGATGCCGGGCGGTCAGCCCAGCAGCTTCTTCCACCAGGGCACGCGGGCCTCCTGTGCGGGGACGGCGGGCTGGGCCGCTGCGGGGGCCGGCGTCGGCCGGGGAGCCGGGGCCGGAGCGGGGCGTGCCGCGGGCTGGCTCGGGACGGGCGGTTTCGCGGCGGCAGGCGGCGGGGCGGCGGGCGCCGGGGCGGCAGGCCGGGGCGCAGGCGGTGCCGAAGGCGTCAGGGGCACGGGCTTCGGGGTCGCGGGTGCCGGGGCGGGGGGCTTCGGCGCGGCCGGTGCCTGGGCCGTGGGGGCAGGCGCCACGGGGGCCGGCGCCTTGGGCGCGGGGCTGGTCGCGGGGGCCGCCTGGATCAGCGACAGCTGGAGGCGGCCCATGAACAGCGAGATCTCCCGCTGGTCGCCCTCGCCGCCGGTCAGCTCCGACGGCCGCCATGCGTCGGGGTGCGACAGCACGAGGGTGAGCCCGGGCTCGCGGCCGATCACCGACCACGGCAGCACGCAATGCTCCACGGATTCGGTCGCGAGCACGAACTCGCCCAGCACGGTCCCGTTCACGCTCACCGCGAGGCGCTGCGACGGATGGCCCGGGCCGGTCAGCGCCCCGAGGTCCAGCTCGAGGCGGTAGTCGCCCGCCACCTCCGGGCGGGGCAGCACCAGCAGGCTCTGCTGCCCCAGCATCCAGACCCCGGTGCCCTCCGGCTCGGCCCAGCCGGTGCCGCGGTGATCGTCACTGTTGCCGCCCAGGCGGAATTCCACGGTCAGGTCGTTGCCCATGCGGGGTCCCTCAGCGCTGCGTCGGCCGGCCGGCGGTCGGATCCGCCCCGTGCCACATCTTGCGGTGCCATCCTACACGCAGTGCGTTACCAAGGTATGTCGGTGTTGTGTCCCGGTCCAGGATCCGTCCGACGCGTCGGGCGTCCCCGCGCCGCCTCAGTTGCGCAGGCCCAGCACCTCGATCGCCACCGACTTCACCAGCGCCAGCACGTCGCCGCCCGGCCGCAGCGCCAGCCGCGCCACCGCGTCCGGCGTCACCCTGGCCAGCATCGGCTGCCCGTCCAGCACCAGCGCCACCAGCGCCACCCCGCCCGCCAGCGTCACGCCCTCCACCCGGCAGCGCAGGACGTTGTGCACGCTGATGCCGCGCGGCACCTCCGTCGCCAGGATCACCTCGCGCGCCGGCACCCGCAGCCGCAGCACGGCGCCCGGTTCGGCCGCGAGCAGCGGAAGCCACACGGTCTGCCCCTGCGCCCCTGGGTCCAGCGTCCCGCCTTCCAGCGCCACGGCTGTCAGCCCACGCGCCGCGTCGTGCCCGGCCACGGTCGCCCGGAGCAGCCCCGCCGCGTCGTCGCGCCGCGCCAGCGCCAGGTCCGCCCGCCCCGCCACGGCCGCCACCGGCCCCGCGCCCGCCACCCGCCCCGCCTCGATCAGCACCAGCGTGTCCGCCAGCCGCGCCACCTCGTCGAGCGCGTGCGTCACGTACAGCACCGGCAGCGCCAGCTCCGTGCGCAGACGCGCGAGGAACGGCAGGATCCCGTCGCGCAGCCCCGCGTCCAGCGACGCCAGCGGCTCGTCCATCAGCAGCAGGCGCGGCTGCGACAGCAGGGCGCGCCCGATCGCCACCCGCTGCTTCTCGCCGCCCGACAGCGTGCCCGGCCGTCGCGCCAGCAGCCGCTCCAGCCCCAGCAGCGCGACCACCGCGTCGAACCCGATCGCACCGCCCGGTGCGGCACGGCGCAGCCCGTAGCGCAGGTTCGCCGCCACGGCCATGTGCGGGAACAGCCGCGAGTCCTGGAACACCAGGCCCACCCGGCGTCGTTCCGGCGCGAGTCGCGAGAGCTCCTCGCCGTCCACGAGGACCCGGCAGTGCTCCGCCCGCAGCAGGCCCGCCACGGCTGCCACCACGCTGGACTTCCCCGAGCCGGACGGGCCGAACAGCGCCACCACGCCGGGCGTCGGCGCCTCGAACGACACGTCGAGCGAGAAGCCGGGGTGGCGGTGGCGGAGGGAGACGCTCAGCAAGGGCCGCGGACAGGCAAGGCCAAGGCTCTGCCCTGGACCCGCCAGGGGCGAGCCGCCCCTGCACCTGCTCTACTTAAGTAAGGCCAGTCCAGGGCGGCTCGCCCTGGCGGAGTTTGAGGCAGCGCCTCAACCTTCCTTGCTTCCCCGGCCACGCCTCAGGCCGCCAGCCCGCCGCCCCAGCGCCACCATTCCTGCGGCATTGCCGCCGCCGCCCGCTCCGCCTCCCCCGCGTCGGCGAACAGCGCGAAGCACGTCGCCCCCGACCCGCTCATCCGCGCCAGCAGGCACCCCGGCCGCGCCCGCAGCGCCGCCAGCACCGCCCCCACCGGCGGGCACAGCGCCAGCGCCGCGTCCTCCAGGTCGTTGCCTGTCCCGCCCAGCCAGCCGGCCAGCGCCGCCGCGTCTGCCCAGCCCGACGGCAGCGACGGCGCCGGGCGCGCGCCGAACGGCCCGGCCCCGCCTGCCGACGCGGCCCTGGCCTCGAACACCGCGCGCGTGGACACCGCCACGCCCGGGTTGACCAGGGCCAGCCCCAGCGGCGGCAGCGGCGGCACCGCGGACAGCACCTCGCCCACGCCCTGCATCCGCGCCGGGCGCGACCCCACGCACACCGGCACGTCCGCGCCGAGCCGCAGCGCCAGTGCCGCCAGCTCGTCCGGGTGCGGCGCCACGCCCCACAGCGACTGCAGCAGCCGCAGCGCCGCGGCCGCGTCCGCCGAGCCACCGCCGATCCCCGAGGCCACCGGCAGCCGCTTGTCCAGCACCAGCGCCGCGCGCGGCGCCTGCCCGGTCAGCGCCGACAGCGCCCGCGCCGCGCGCAGCACCAGGTTCTCCGCGGCCCCGGCGTCGGGCGCCGGCAGTCCGGCGGCGAACGGCCCCTCCACCGCCAGCGACAGCGCGCCGTCGAAGCGCGCGCGCAGCACGTCGCCCACCCCGGCGAACGCCACGAGGCTGTCGAGCAGGTGGTAGCCGTCCGCGCGCCGCCCGGTGACATGGAGGAACAGGTTGACCTTGGCCGGCGCGAAGCAGGACAGGCCCGCCGCCGCCGGCCGGGCATCGAGGTCGGTGCTCATGGCCGCGCCGCCTGGCGCCGCAGCCGTGCAGGCCGCACCAGGCGCCTCAGTGTCCGGCCGCCGGCGGCGCCACCGCGCCCGGCACCGCGGTTCCCGGCACGGCGCCTTCCGATCCGGGGCCCGAGCGGGGCGGCGCCACCGTCGGCGCCTTCTGCCCGGCCGCGCCGTCGGCCACGGGCGCCGGTACCGCCGCGCCGCCGTCCGATCCCGGCGCCACCGCCGTGCCCGGTTCGCCCCGCGTGGCCGGCATCGCCGCCGGGCCGGTCGCCGCCCCGCCCACCGCCGGGGAGCCCGTGGCCGCGGGCGCCGGCAGGTCCTCCTCCGCGCGCTTCAGCTTGGCCTGGATCGGCGCCACGTCGTCCGGCTCCGGCTTGAACACCAGCGCGCGCCGCCACTGGTCCGCCGCCTCGCGCCTGCGCCCCGCCGCCCAGTAGGCGTCGCCCAGGTGCGCGTTGATCGTCGCGTCGTCCGGCTGCAGCTCCGTGGCCCGCTCCAGCCTGCGCACCGCGCCCGCCACGTCGCCCTGGCGCAGCATCACCCAGCCGAGGCTGTCGACCACCTGGCCGTCCTCCGGCTTGGCCGCCACAGCGCGCTGCAGCAGGTCGCGTGCGCGGCCGAGGTTGCGGTTCTGGTCCGCCCAGGAATAGCCGAGATAGTTCATCACCACCGCCTGGTCCGGCGACATCTGCAGCGCGTGCTGCAGGTCGTCCTCCGCCCGCTTCCATTCGTGCGCCCGGTCCAGCGCCACGCCGCGGTCGAAGAACAGCGCCCAGTCCGCCTTGTCGGGGTTCGGGATGCGCGCCATCGCCGCGTCGTACGCGGCGACCGCCTCGGTGAAGCGCTTCTGCCGCGAGAGCTGCTCGCCGAGCTGCTCCAGCGGCTCCGGCCGGTTCGGGAACTGCGCCGCGAGCGCCCGCAGGCCGCGCTCCGCCTCCGCGTCCTCGCCCAGCACGCCCTCGAACTGCGCCGTGCGCAGGGCGACCACCGCGCGCAGCGGGTCGTCCTCGGGCACGCCACGCAGCAGAGCGAGGCCCTCCTCCGCCTGGTGCGCGGACAGCAGGATGTCGCTTTCCAGCAGCTTGGCCGCGGTGAAGTCCGGCCGCATGCCCAGCGCCAGGCGCAGCAGCACCTGCGCGAACGCGTCGGCGTTCTGCTGTCGCAGCGACGCCGCCATCGCCAGGTAGGCCTCCGCGATGCCCTCCGCCGGCGTGGAGATCACCGGCCGCTCCACCGACGCCAGCAGCCCCGGCCCCGCCATCGCCAGGTCGGGGCTCTGCGCGACCATCGCCCTGATCGTCTCGCGCGCGTCGGCCACCTGCCCGTGCCGCGCCTCGAAGCTCGCCACGATCTGCCCGAGCCGCAGGTTGGTGCCGGAGAACCCGTTCTGCGCGTCCGCGAACAGCCGCGCCGCCTCCTCCGCGCGCCCCGCCTGGTCGGCGATCATCGCGGCGTGCAGCGCGTAGATCCCCTGCGCGTGCTTGTCGCGCATCAGCGGCTCCAGCGTGCCCAGCGCGGCGTCGGTGTCGCCCGCGCCCTGCTGCGCCCAGGCCAGCAGCAGCGGCTTGATGATGTCGGTCAGCGGCTGCGGCGGCAGCGCGCCGTACAGCGCCTGCGCCGCCGGCCAGTCCGCGTCCTGCGCCTTGGTGTCGCCCAGCAGCAGAAGCGCCGCCGCGCTGTCGTGCAGCTGCGCCGCCAGCGGCACCGCCTCCTCGCGCCCCGCCAGCAGGCACGCCAGGAACGTCTGCTGCTCCAGCGTCACGTTGCCCGGGTCCGCCCGCAGCGCGCGCAGCAGCAGGTCCGCCGCATCGGACGGGTCGTCCTTCGACATCGCGAACTGCCCGCCCAGGAACGCGCCGAACGCGCCGGACACCACCTGGTCGGAGTCGTCGTCGTCGGCGTCGGCCTGCGCATCGGGCGCGGCAGGAGGCGCAAGCTCCGGCGCCCGGCGCGGGATCACCGTGGGCGCCGGCCCGGGAGCAGGCGCCAGGGACGGCGCGTCCGGCTGCTCAGGCGGCATGCCGGGGCGCGCGCCGGCCTGCGGCTGCGGCGCGGCCACCGCGGCGCCGGCCGCCAGGGCCAGCACCGCCACGCCGGCCAGGAGCCCGCGCCGCACGCGCGGCGCCATCGGGGAAGCGGGAGCGGGGACAGCGGGGATGAGGGCCATGCCGGGAGCCTAGCGAGCACGCCCGCGCTCGGGAAGCGGAGGCGGCAGGCAAGCATGAGGCTCTGCCTCAAACTCCGCCAAAGGCCGGGCCTTTGGAATGCCTTCCCTCAAGGAAGGTCCTTCGCGGGGCGGGTCTAGGCCGCGTCGTCCAGCTCCACCCCGAGCGCGCCCAGCAGCCGCGCCCGCAGCGCCGCCATCCCCGGGTCCGACGCCCTGCGCGGCCGCGGCACGTCGATCGCCACCTCCACCGCCACCCGCCCCCGGTCCAGCACCAGCGCCCGGTCCGCCAGCAGCAGCGCCTCGTCCACGTCGTGCGTGACCAGCAGCACCGCGCACCGGTGCTTCTCCCAGAGCGCGCCGACCATCACCTGCATCCGCAGCCGCGTCAGCGCGTCCAGCGAGGCGAACGGCTCGTCTAGCAGCAGGAACTCCGGCGAGCGCACCATCGCCCGCGCGATCCCCGCCCGCTGCGCCTCGCCGCCCGACAGCGTCATCGGCCACGCGCCCACGCGGTGCGACAACCCCACCTCGCCCAGCGCCGCCTCCGCCCGCGCCCGCACGTCGGGACCGTGCAGGCCCAGCGCCACGTTGCGCCACACCCGGCGCCACGGCAGCAGGCGCGCCTCCTGGAACACCACCGCGCGCCGCTCCGGCACCGCGACGCTGCCCTCGGTCACGGGGTCGAGGCCGGCCAGCGTGCGCAGCAGCGTCGTCTTGCCCGACCCGGAGCGGCCGAGAAGGGCCACGAACTCGCCGTCCGCGATATCGAGGTCGAGCGAGTCCAGCACCGGGGGGCCGGCGAAACGACGGGTCAGCGAGCGGACCTGCACTGCAGACATCGGGCGGCTCCAGGAAGGAAGGCCGGGCTCTGCCCGGACCCGCAAAGGGCCGGGAGGCCCTTTGATCCCTTGACTTAAGGTGTGCGTTCCAAGGGCGCAGCCTTTGGCGGAGTTTGAGGCGGAGCCTCAACCTTGTCTTCGCGGGGTCAGAACGCCTTGGCGGTCCCGCCCATCAGCTCCGCCGCCGTCACCTGCGCCAGCGACGTGGACCCGCCGCCGGTGAACAGCGGCCGGCGCACCTGCAGCATCGGGTCCGGCGAGCGCGTCGAGACGTCGAGCAGCGGGAACAGCATCTCCGCGACCCGGTAGGCCTCCTCCAGGTGCGGGTATCCCGACCCGATCACGGCGTCGATGCCGAGCGCGCGGTACTCGGCGATGCGGGCCGCGACCGTGGCCGGCGAGCCGACCAGCGCGGTGCCGGCGCCGCCGCGCACCAGGCCGACGCCGGCCCACAGGTTGGGGCTGACCTCCAGCCCGTCGCCGCCGGCCTGCTTCGCGCGGTCCTGCAGCTCGAGCATGCGGCGCTGGCCGACCGAGTCGGTCTCGCGCCGCAGCTTGCCCTGCGCCGCCTCGATCGTCTCGGGCGACAGCTTGCTGATCAGCGAGCGCGCGGCGGTCCAGGCCTCTTCGTCGGTGTCGCGCACGATGAAGTGCAGGCGGATGCCGTAGCGCAGGGTGCGCCCGCGGGCGGCGGCCTTGGCGCGCATCGCGGCGATCTTGCCGGCCACGGCGTCGGGCGGCTCGCCCCAGGTCAGGTAGGTGTCGATGTGCTCGGCCGCGATGTCCATCGCCGGGTCCGACGAGCCGCCGAACCACAGGGGCGGGTAGGGGGACTGCACCGGCGGGAAGAACAGCCGCGCGCCCTTGTTGCGCAGGAAGCGGCCCTCGAAGTCGACGGTCTCGCCGCGCATCATGGCGCGCCACACGGTGAGGAACTCCGCGGTCTGCGCGTAGCGCTCGTCGTGGTCGAGGAAGATGCCGTCGCCGGCGAGATCGGTGGGGTTGCCGCCGGCGACCACGTTGAGGATCAGCCGGCCGTTGCTGAGGCGGTCGAAGGTCGCGGCCTGGCGTGCCGCTTCGGCGGGCAGGGTCGCGCCGGGGCGCAGCGCGATCAGGTAGCGCAGCTGCTCGGTGTGGGTGACCACGGAGGTGGCGACGCCCCAGGCGTCCTCGCAGCCAGGCCCAGTGGGGAGCAGCACGCCGTGGTAGCCCAGCCGGTCGACGGCCTGCGCCAGCTCGCGCAGGTAACCGTTGGTGGCGGGGCGGGCGCGCTCCTGCGAGCCGAGGAAGGTGCCGTCGCCGCTGGTGGGCAGGAACCACAGGAAGTCCATCGGCGGCTGCGCGGGCTGGACGGCGACGTTCATGGAACATGCTCCGAGATTGCGGAAACCGGCCTTCCCGCGGGGGACTCCCGGTGCGCCGGTCCAGGGGCGGCTCGCCCCTGGCGGGTCCGGGCAGAGCCCGGTTCTTGCCTCAGCGCGCCAGCAGCACCGGCCGCCACGACAGCAGCCGCCGCTCCAGCCAGCGCACGCCGAGGTCGGCGCCGAGCCCGAGGATGGCGTAGCTCAGCAGCCCGACCATGATGATGTCGGTGCGCAGGAAATCGCGCGCGTCCATCATCATGTAGCCGAGCCCGGACGAACTGTTGATCTGCTCGCCGACCACGAGGCTGAGCCAGCCGATGCCCACCGCGTATCGCAGGCCGACCAGGAAGCCGGGCAGGGCGCCGGGAAGGATGACCTCGCGGACCATCTCGGTGCGCGACAGGCCGAGCACGCGGGCGCTTTCCACGAGCTTCGGGTCGACGCCGCGGATGGCGGCGAACAGGTTGAGGTAGATCGGGAAGATCGCGCCGAGCGCCACGAGGGCGATCTTGGGCGTCTCGCCGATGCCGAACCACAGGATGAACAGCGGCACCAGCGCCAGGTGGGGCAGGGTGCGCGCCATCTGCATCGGCGCGTCGACCGCGTCCTCGCCGAGGCGCGACAGCCCGGCGACCAGGGCCATGGCGACGCCGGCGACAACCGCGATCGCGAGGCCCGCGGCGACGCGCGCCAGCGAGACCAGCGTGTCGGCGGGCAGCGTGCCGTCCCGCACGAGCTGCCAGAAGCTCGCGGCGATGGAGGCGGGGGAGGCGAGGGTGCGCGGGGAGATCAGCCCCGCCGAGCTGGCGAGCTGCCAGAGGGCGACCAGCAGCAGGGGCGAGGCGACGCGGCGCAGGGCGCGGCCGCCGGCCGCAGCACCCCGGAGGGCGAAGGCGGCTCCGGCGCCGGACGGGATCCGGGCGGGGAGGCTTCGCGGACGGGCAAGCAGAACGTCGGACATCCAGGCCTCCTCGCGGCAGGTCGCGGTCACCGGGCCGGCGTCGCGGGGCCGGCGGCGGATCGTGATGCCTTCATTTTACACGACGAGCCTCCGTGTCAATCCCGATAGCACGTTGCAGCACGGTGAATTGTGAGAAACCCCTTCCGACGGTGCATGGCAGTCTCCCGGGCCGGGACGATCGGGGGGCGAAAGGAACGGTCTTGACGCATGACCCGCTACCGGCCTCACGTTGCGGCGGGAACCCGGCCGATGCCCCTGCGCTTGGCTTGCGCATTGCACCGGACAGGTGAAGCGCGGCCTCAGGAGATGACCATGGTGTGCACGAACCCGATCCAGGCTGCCCGCCCGCGTGCAGCCTGCGCCCCGGAAGGCGGAGCCGCCGATCTGGCGCCCGGGCGCGACATCGACAAGACCTGCATCGACACCATCCGGACACTGTCGATGGACGCGGTGCAGAAGGCGAACTCCGGCCACCCCGGCACGCCCATGGCCCTGGCGCCGGTCGGCTACACCGTGTGGCAGCGTTTCCTGCGCACCGATCCGGCCGAGCCGAGCTGGCCGAACCGCGACCGCTTCGTGCTGTCCGTCGGCCACGCATCGATGCTGCTCTACTCGCTGATCCATCTCGCGGGAATCCGCGCGGTCAACGAGCACGAGGATCGCAACGCCCCGGCGCTGACCATCGACGACCTCAAGGCGTTCCGCCAGGCCGACAGCAAGACCCCGGGGCATCCCGAGTATCGCATGACCTCGGGGGTGGAGACCACGACCGGCCCGCTCGGCCAGGGCTGCGGCAACTCGGTCGGCATGGCGATGGCGGAGCGCTGG
>JBPBQX010000069.1:0-10700 GCA_050955025.1 Janthinobacterium lividum | reverse complement strand
TGCCGCGCCAAGATGACGCTGTTCGCCTTGGCCGCGGTGTTCGGCGTGCTGTCGGGCATCGCGCTGATCGGCATCACCACGTCGGCCGATGCCAACATCGGCAACGGCTACACGCTGCTCTCGATCGCCGGGGTGATCCTGGGCGGGGGCGAGTTCGTCGGCGGACGGGTGTCCCCGATCGGCGCGGTGATCGGCGCCTTCACCCTGGCGCTCGCTGCCTCGCCGCTACTGACCTTCATGCACCTGCCGCCCGATTGGCAGGTGGCGGCAAACGGGGTGATCCTCATCACCGTGCTGGCTGCCCGCGCCCTGATCAGCCGCCGGGAGGTCTGAAGCGTGGCCGTCGTTAACAGGCTGCTGCGCCAGCCCTGGATATGGTCTTTCGTGGGCGCGGCGGCGGTCTGGCTGGCCGCCGTCGTGTTCACCGGCGGCACCGGCGCCGCCGGCATGCTGACGGGCGGGCTGTCGCTGGCGGTGTTCTCGGTCGTCGTGGGAGTGGGGCAGATGTTCGTCATCACCCTGGGACCAGGCAACGTGGACCTGTCGCTGCCGGCCAACATCGGCCTGGCCAGCGCGGTGGCGATGACGGTGATGGGCGGGCAGGACAGCAGGGTGGCCCTTGGCCTGCTGGCGGCGCTGGCGTGCGGCCTGGCGATCGGCGCGGTGAACTACCTGCTGATCTGGGCGCTGCGCATCCCGCCGATCATCGCCACGTTGTCGGCGAGCTTCGTCATCCAGTCGATCGACATCAGCTTCGGGCGCGGGCTGCAGATTAAGCCGCCACCGGGCTTTGGTGAGTTCGCCAACATGCAGCTGGGAGGCGTGCCGCTGGTCCCGCTGCTGGCGGTGCTGTTCACGATGGGAGCTGCCGTGGTGCTGCACCGCATGGTGTTCGGCCGTTCGGTGCTGGCGATCGGCCAGAACATCCGTGCGGCCTGGCTCGCCGGCGTGGCAGTCGGACGCACCCGCCTGCTCACCTACATGCTCTGCGGCGGGCTGGGCGGCCTCGACGGCGCGCTGCTGGCCGGCTACTTCCGCGGCGCCAATGTCGATCTCGGCAACGAGTATCTCCTGGCCTCGATCGGGGTGGTGGTGATCGGGGGCACCTCGGTCTCAGGCGGACGCGCGAACGTCGCCGGGATCTGGGGGGCGGCGCTGTTCCTGATCCTGTTGCTGACCATGCTCAACACGTTCGGCGTGAGCGCGGGCGTCCGCCTGTTGCTGACCGGCCTCATCATCGTCGGCGTCATTACCGTGGCAGGCGACCGCGGCTGACATCCTGCGCGCAGCACAGCCAGCCGGCCGACACCTGCAGCCGCATGCATGCGGTCGGGGAGCGATGCTCCCGCGGGATGCTGCTGACGCACGACCGCGTGCGCCAAGCCGCCTTCCCGCTCACCCAGGAATTCCTGGCCAGAGATTGTGCGTCCGCCGCCCGGCCGTCCCGTCGCAGCCGACACGCTCGCGAAGGCAGGGCTGATCTCCTCCATGCGCTGGCACATTGCCATCCTCGGCCGTCCTGGCCTGGAGGCTTCGTCCTGCGATTGCCAGCCGGATCATCCCAGGCAGCTTCGATGCAGCTTTCTGGTGACAAGGAGGCAGGTGACACTCGAAGGAAGGGCTTGGCGGGTCTGGGCAGAATCCGGCATTCCTTGTCTGCGGGCTGAAAGAGTCGCGCGTCTGGCTGCTACAAGACGGAAAGCACGCCGCCGTCCACGTAGAGGATCTGGCCGTTGACGAAATCCGACGCCCCGGAAGCAAGGAACACGGCGGCACCGCACAGCTCCTCGACCCTGCCCCAGCGGCCCGCGGGCGTTCGCCTGCGCAGCCAGGCGTCAAACTCAGGGTCCTCGCGCAGCGGCAAGTTCAGCTCAGTCTCGAAATAGCCAGGACCGATTGCATTGACCTGCAGCCCATGTCTTGCCCAGTCGGCGCACATGCCGCGTGTCAGCATCTTCACCGCGCCTTTCGACGCGGCGTAGGGAGCGATACCTGGCCGGGATACCTCGCTCTGCAGGCTGGCGATGTTGATGATCTTGCCGCGCTTGCGCGGGATCATCCGCCGGGCGACGGCCTGACCGGTGAAGAACACACCGTCCAGGTTGGTCCGCATCACCTCGCGCCAGGTCTCGACCGAGAACTCCTCAAGCGGACGGCGCCTCTGGATGCCCGCATTGTTGACCAGGATGTCGATCGGGCCCGCCTCTCGCTCGATCCGTGCGACGCCGGCCTCGACCGCGTCGGGATCGGTCACGTCAAACACGCCGAGCCCACTTTCGGATGCATTCCCGGGGCCGGTCCGGGGCGCAAAGGCCGCCACCCCGATCCGACCCGCGGCGTCGGCGAGCCGTTCCGCGCTGCGGCCGTTCAACACGATCCGTGCCCCGGCTTGGGCCAGGCCTTGGGCAAGTGCGAAGCCGATACCCTGGCTCGACCCGGTGACGAGCGCGAGCCGCCCTGTCAGGTCGAAGGCGCTGATCCCGCTCATGCAGCTTCCCTAATGTCCCACGGGGATCTCTCCCACATTGTTGGCTTAGTGCAACCGCCTAATGGCCCCGACACCATCTCTGGCGACCAGCTCCGTGTGCAGGAGGGCCACATCTTCGCAGCCGCCCTTAGCTCGACTTCGGCTTTTTCAGGCTGCGTTGCAGCGGGCGCAGGCCCAGGCCGCTGCCAGTCTGAACGGGACTTTGCGGTGGTCGGTGCGCCGCGCTGACGTTCGGAAATGCTGTTCGCGCCAGATGGCACGGCGGACGGCCGCGAGGGCGTCGGAGAAGGTCGGCAGCTTCTTGTGGTGCGCGCCGCAATCCTGGAACCCCAGCGCTGCTCGATCGTGTCGTCCAGGCCGACGATGATCGGGCCGCGTGGTGCGAAAGCCCGTACCAGATGTCCGACCAGGTTGCGCGCACCGTCCCGAATGTTCCAGGGGGCACGGCTCAGGGCGCGATGATAGTTGGTGAAGTGCCGGTCTCGCGAGTGGCCGGTGATCCGCAGCACCCTCGCCACCGTGCGGCGTCCTGGGCCAGGATGGCACCGACCAGCAGCACTTGCGCGTGCAGCCACGAGCGTCGGGCAAGAAGCGGTGCGAAGGTGATGATGACTGCAGCAAAGCGGGAGGGCAGGTCCGGCATGGCGGCGTCCCCAGGCGAAAACGCAGCCAGCCTCTCCCATCCCCTCGCTTCGTCAATCCTCACGACCGTGATGAAGACAATGACCGCCCTGCTCGTCTCATGCCGGCCAGATCACCCCGCCGGTCGATGCAGCACAGTCGGCAGCTGGGCTGATCAGGATTCATCTCGGCTGGCACAGCGACGGAATCGGCAAAGACGGCCGTTGAAGGAGCAAGAGGGTAGGGGGATAGGAACAGCATGTCGTGGGAGACGGCCGGAAAGGGTTGCACCTCCTCGGTGGGCACGTGGGCAGGCAAGCCTGCTGCGGCGACAGGTCGCGGCGCGCAAGCCGCCGTGCGTCGCCCTGCGCTGACCGGCTGCGGCAGCGCACACCGTGCCGGACGCGGATGAAGACCCTGATGCCGAGCTCGTGGCGAGCATCGGCCGGGGCGACCATGGAGCGTTCCGCCTGCTCGTGGCGCGCAAGCTCGGCCGCGTGCACGGCTTGGCCGCCCGCCTGCTCGGCGATGCCGGGCTCGCCGATGACGTGTCGCAGGAAGCGCTGCTGCGCGTATGGCGACGTGCAGGTGCGTGGCAGCCCGGCGCGGCACGGTTCGACACCTGGCTGCACCAGGTCGTGCTGAACCTGTGCCGCGACCGCCTCCGCCGGCGCCGCGAGGTTCTGGTCGCCGAGGTGCCGGATCAGGCCGATCCGACCCCCAGCGCCGAATGCCGGCTGCAGGAGCAGGCCGCCGCGGGTCGGGTTCGCGCAGCGATCGGGCGGCTGCCGCCGCGGCAGCGCGAGGCGGTGGTGCTGCAGATGTATGGCGAGATGGGCAACATCGAGGCGGCGAAGGCCATGGGGATCAGCGTCGAGGCATTGGAGAGCCTGCTTGGACGGGCGCGGCGCACCCTGCGCGCCGCATTGACGGAGGAGGCGCCGTGACCCCGGAGCGGTTCGAGACCCTCGCGGCTTCCTACGGCGCTGATCCCGCGCGCTGGCCCGAAGTGGAGCAGGCAGCAGCTCACGCACTTCTCCGGGCCAGCCCGGAGGCGCGTGCGGTGCTGGCGCGTGAAGCGGCGCTCGACGCGGCCCTGCTGGCGTGGCGCGTCACGGCCCCGGGCGCGGCGCTGGCCGGGCGGATCGCCGTGGCGATGTCCGCCCAGGCGGCGGCGCGACGACGGTGGCGCCTGTGGCTGTCCAACCTTGCGGGGGCAGCGGCGCTGGCCGGCGGGGTCGCCGCAGGGATCGGGGTCGTCGGCCTGTCCGGCGTCCATTCCGGGCACGCCGATCCCGCGCACCTGGACAGCCTGTACGAGGCAAGCACCCTCGGCCTGCCAGCCGACACGTCCGAGTAGGCGCCATGTCCTTACGCACTGCGCTTGCCGCTTCCCTTGTGCTGAACGTGTTCGCCGCCGGTGCGCTCGGCGGCGGAACGTTCATGCTGTTCAGGCACGGTGCCGCACGAACCGGTCCCGGCGCCCTGCCGTCCGGACCCGCTGCGGCTGGGCAGGACCTGCCACAGACCGAGCGGGTCCGGTTCCGGACAACGGTGCGCGCGGTGCTGGCCGAGAACCGCGACCTCATCCGCGGCGCGACCGAGGCCCGGAGCACTGCGTTCGAGCTCTTCATGCAGCCTTCCTTCGACCGCGCCGCCGCGAACGAGGCGCTGGACCGAGCCCGCGCGGCGGACTTCGCCGTACGCACCCGCCTGGAAAGTGCGGAACTGGACTTCGCGGCCGGCCTGCCTGTCGAGGAGCGGGCGCGGCTCGCCCTGGGACTCCAGCGCACCGGACCGCTGCGCCATCCCCCGGCTGCTCCGTCGCCCGCCATCCCCTTGGCCGCTCCATCGCCCGTCCCGCCGTCGGGCGCTCCCCGATAAAGCAACGACACGCGATCTTCTGACTGGCTGCGACGGAAATCCGCACTGCCGCCGTTCAATGCTTGGAGCAACGGCCAGAACGTCCGCACAGGCCGCAGCGCCCGATCCCGAACACCATTGCCGAACAGGACCACCATGAAGCACGCCATCATTCTTGCCGCCCTGATCGCCCTGCCGGCGATGGGGAGCACCGCGCACGCCCAGACCTGGGCGCACAACCATCCGCGTCGCGCCGAGGTGAACAGCCGCCTGGATCGGCAGAACGCGCGCATCCACCAAGGCGTCGTCGATGGCCAGCTCAGCCACGCCCAGGCCCGCCAGCTCCACGCCGACGACCGTTCCATTCGCGCCGAGGAGCGCGCCGACGCCGCGGTCAATGACGGCCACATCACCCGCGGCGAGCAGCGCCAGATCAACGCGCAGGAGAACGCCAACAGCACCGCGATCTACGACGAGCGTCACTGAAGCAGAAGGCGGAGACACACGATGCTCAAGCCTCTTCTCGCGACGGCCGCCCTTCTCGCGGCTCTTGTTCCCGTCGTTCCCGCCACCGCCCTGCCCATGGTCGGGCTTGAGGCTCCCGGCGCTCCAGTCGTCCAGGTGTATGGCGGCTGCGGGCCGTATGGCCACCGGGGTCCCTACGGCTACTGCCGCCCGGGCGGTCAGCTCAGCCCTGGTCCGTGGCGCTTCTGCCCGCCCGGCTGGCACCTCGGCCGCTACGGGCGACGCTGCTGGCTGAACTAGTGCGCGATCCGATGGCCCCGCCTTCATCAGGCATCGACACCCTCGAGCGGTGTCACTCTTCGAGGTTTCAGCAGGCAATGACCAAACCCGTCCCAGTCCGGTCGTCCGGAACAGGCCTGCGTCCCTGGCGATCGCTGCGGCGGCTTCCAAGGGCGATCGTCGTGCTTGCGCCGGCTGTCGGCGGCCTGTCCGGGCCGGCGCTCGCGTTCCAGCCTTCGGAGCTCGTGCTCGGGTCCGGCCACCTCGCGCTCCGCTTCGCGCCGGCCCCGAACGGCACCGTCGCGGTCTCGCTTGCCTCCGATGCAGGCGGGTCCGCGGCCGAGCAGGTCATCGTCTCTCCGGTGCAGCTGCTCGTCTGCCAGGCGGCAGCGGCCGGAAGCGGCACGTGCACCTCCTCGGCGGCGGACGCCGACCAGCCGGTGATCAACGGCACCTACGACGGCGTGACCAGCGCGAACGGCAGCATCACCGCCGAGGCGTTCGTGAGTTCGCCAGCCGGCAGCCAGTTCAAGGTCCGCGACATCTACCGGGCCGGCAAGGCAGCCGACACCATCACCCTCGACCGGACCGTGATCGTGCTCTCGGCCGCAGCGCCGGACGTCGGCTTCAATTCCGGCCTCACCCTCGGCTTTGCCGCCCCGGAGCCGATCGCCACGACTCCCGTCTTCGCTCCCGGGATCTGGTACGACCTGAACACCTGGGCACCGCGGAACGGCTTCGGCAGGTTCGGCTTCAATGGCATCTCCAACTTCGCCTACTGGCGCGAAACGCGGTCCGGCCTGCCCCTGGTCGCGATACAGGATCCGAACACCGGCTACACGATGGCCCTGGTCCATACGGGCGCAACACCGACTTCAGTTTCGGACGACCACAGCCCGTCCTGGCTCGTCGATCCTTCGGTGCGCTACGGCTCGCTGGGCGTCGGGAAGGTGCCGCAGACCTCGATCGGCTTCATCTACCCGGCCGAGGAGGATGACGGGGATCCCGGAACGCAGAGCACGGCCTGGGTCAGGCGCAGCCATCCCGTGCAGATGGGCTTCTCGCATTCCTACGAGCTCACCTTCTCGCTGGATCGCTACGCCCCGAACGGCGTTGCCGACTACGACGCCGCCATGTCGGGCGCCTGGCGCAAGTTCTACGCCGCCTTCGATCCCAGGCCGGCCGACGTGCCGATCGATCAGGTCTTCGACGACCAGATTGCCCTGCTCGCGGCGGAGTCCGCCGACTGGTCCCCCGGTGCGCCAGGCTTCCCGTTCCAGGTTCCGGTCTCGACCGGCGCGCCCGACAGCCCGATCGCCTACCAGATGGGCTACACCGGGCAGCAGATCCCGGCCGCATACCAGCTGCTGCGCGCCGGCCTCCTGCACGATCAGCCGCAGGTCTTCGCCAAGGGAAAGGCGCAGCTCGATTTCTGGGCGTCGAACGCGGACGTGGCAGGCTATTCGGCCGGACTGCCGGACACCATCTTCACCGTCGGGACGACGGCGAGCCCGTCCGGATGGCTCGACGACGGCTGCAAGTGGCCATTGTTCATCCGCAGCCTGAGCGACGGCATGGAGGGGGCGCTGAACGCGGCGATCTTCATGCGCGAGCACGGCAAGCCGCAAGCGGGGTGGGAGCGCTTCGCGCAGTCGTTCGGAGATTGGCTCGTGAGCCACCAGAACGCCGACGGCTCGTTCTACCGCGAGTACAACCGCGACGGGACCGTGTTCGTCGCATCCGCGGCGTGCCAGGCGTTCGGTGCCGGAAACAACAGGCTCGCGACGACCGACCCAATACGCTTCCTCGTAACCTTGTATTTCGCCACGAACGACACGCGCTACCTGACCAGCGCCGAAAGCGCCGGCGCATTCGCGCTCCAGGCGATCTACAGAACCGAGAACTACGTCGGCGGCACGTCGAGCTACGACAAGGCGACGCTGGAGCCCGTTCTCGACCGCGAGGCCGGGTTCCAGGCGATCCACGCCGCGCTGGCGCTCTACGACGCGACGCACCAGAACGTGTGGCTCGCTGCCGCACGCAAGGCGGCAAACTATGCCGAAACCTGGCTCTACGTGCAGAACTTCCGGCTGAACGGCGCTCCGCCGGCCGTCGCCTACGCCGGAACCAGGGCGTTCAGCCTTGTCGTGGCAGGAGCATCCACCGCTGACATCGGGCTGTCGTTCGAGTCCTACGATTTCTTCCGGCTGCATTTGCTCGGCGACGACGCCTCGAACCACTACCTGAAGATCGCGCAGCTCATTCAGAACAACAGCAAGTTGACCACCCAGCTCGGCGCGAACAGCCGGCAGAGGTTTGGCTACGCCGCGCCGGGCCTCGTGGGCGAGGCCGACGACGTCGTCTATCTCAGCTATGTGCAGTCGGCTTCCGCGATGAACTGGCTCCCCTGGCTTTCGGAAGCGGAAATCGAGCCGATCCAGCGCATGCAGGACACATTCGGCGCCTCGACCGTGGAAGGCGCTGAGAGGCAATCGCCCCAGCAGCTCGGTGTCGAAAACGCTCACATTTATCCTGCGCCGGGATCCATCGGCTGGGGTCATTGATACCGCTAGGTCAAGGCGATGGCCTACCCGGGCCCTGCCAGATCCAAGGCAATCGCGCGAACACCAGATCCGATGTCTATGGCATCGACGGCTTTCTATTCCAGCTTGGAGGTGCAGGCATAGTAATGATCTATGCATAGACCAATTCGTTACGTTTGATTCATGTGGTAGAAATTTTTCGAAGGCGTCGCCTTATGATAAGTTTTGCAGTCTTGTTTCTTGCAGCACTCAGCCCGGACATGTCACAATCTAGTCTCAACATTCGCGCAACCAGTGACTTTGTTCATGCGATGCAGATATAAATGATCAGCATCATGTAACGATGACTTCCATGAAGAACATGGGCGGGTTTGACGCACCTGACGTCAAATCCGGTGACCAGCCCTCACGGGGTGATCCAGGTGAAATTTTAGTTCATCGTGATGCCGAATGCCACAGCTGACCCTGCCGGACCTGGCGTGCCTGTAGGCATCGGGATCCTCGACTGGATGACCTCGGGTGCGGGCGACCGGAAGCCCAGCGCGCTGTGCGGACGCACAGTGTTGTAGTGTTTGCGCCATTGCTCGATCAGGACCTTGGCCTCTGCCAGCGTGTTGAGCGCCTCGCAGGCCAGCAACTCGTCGCGGAGCTTGCCGTTGAAGCTTTTCACGTAGCCGTTCTCGCAGGGAAACTGCTGGGCTCGATGTACGCCGGCCTGGCGCCAAGCTCGGTGATCCACGCCTTTACCGCCGTGGCCACGAACTCCGGCCCGTTGTCTGAGCGTATGTACGCAGGGATACCACGGGTGATGAACAGGTCCGTCAGCACGTCGATCACCTCTGTCGAGCCCAGCCTGCGTCCTGCCCGGATCGCTAGGCACTCGCGACTGAACTCGTTGACCACGTTCAAGGTCCGGAACTTGCGGCCCTCACGGGTGCGGTCCCCGACAAAACCATACGCCCATACGTGGTTCGGCCGGTCTGGCTGCAGCCGCAGGCACGAGCCGTCGTTCAGCCACAAGCGCCCGCGTTTCGGCTGCCGGGCTGGTACTTTCAGGCCTTCAGAGTGCCAAATCCGCTCGACCTGTTTGTGATTGCAGGCCCAGCCCTCGGCGTGCAGCAGAGCCGTGATCCGCCGGTAGCCGTAGCGCCCATACTGCGTCGCCAGGACGATGATCGTGTGCGTCAGCGCCACTTCGTCGTCCGATCTGCGCGGGATCTTGCGCTGCGTGGAGCGGTGCTGGTCCAGTACCCTGCAGGCAAAACGTTGCGAGACACCCAGTTCTGCCGTGACGTGCTCCACGGCAACCCGACGACGCGCGGCGCTCAGAAGTTTCCCGACGCGGCTTCCTTCAGGATCAGCTTCCTTAGTGTCAGGTCGGAGATCGCCCGGCGCAGGCGGCCGTTCTCCTGCTCGAGCAGCTTGAGCCGACGCGCCTGGTCCAGCTTCAGACCGCCATACTCGGCACGCCACTGGTAGTACGTCGGATCCGTCACCCCGATCGCCCGGATCGCTTCCGCCACCGGCTTGCCCTGACCCACCAGGACCTCGACCTGCCGCAGCTTGGCTACGATCTCCTCCGGCTTGTGATGCTTGCGCGCCATTCCACCCTCCGTGTGCCACCAGCCATGCATTGCCGGCGGATCACTCCTAGGGGGGCAGGTCACGGGGCACGGCGGGGGGGGCCTGTCAAGCGGCCAGCCGATTGCCTCGATCATGTCGTCTCCGGGCACCGTCCGGACGATCGGTCCCTGGCTGGAAGCCGTCCCGTCCAATCCACAGGAGTTGAGGCCGCCAGGCACGCGACGGAACCCGGAGCCTGCCCACACCGGTTGTGCGTCCGCGCACCGCCCCGCCTCCGGGCGACGGCGCGTCAGCCTGGGAGTTCGCCCTTTCCCGCGAGCAGCGGCGCGTGGCTCGCCAGGCACCTGGCCATGTGGTCCATGAACAGCCGCACCCGCTTCGTCTTGCGCGTCTCGCCCTGGGTGAGCAGCCAGAGCGCGCCGTGCATGTGCAGCCCGGTGCCCGGCACCCTGGCCAGAAGCGGATCGACGTCGCCGACGAAGCAGGGGAGCGTCGTCATGCCGAGGCCCTGGCGAACCGCGGCGATCTGCGCGTCCGCGCTTGTCGTCCTGAACGGCACCTCCGCGACCTCCATGTCGCTGTCCCGCGCCCAGTCGGGCAGGCCGACGTTGTCCTTGACGATCCAGCGCACGCGCCCCCGCTGCCCGCCCGCCATGCCGCCAGCAGGTCGCGCGACACGTAGACGGCGCCGTGCAGCTCCGGGCCGACCAGCCCGTGGAGGTTGGGCGGCAGGGTCGCGCGGTCTAGAGCATTTTGGGGTTGAACGGGCTCACGGGTTCTGATTCGACGCTGTTGGTAGAACAGCGAGTTCATGATGACGGCACCCTTGTCCCAGGACCTGCGTCGGCGGCTGATCC
>JBPBQX010000068.1:0-10990 GCA_050955025.1 Janthinobacterium lividum | reverse complement strand
GCCCGGGCCCACCGAGTTGTCGAGGATCTCCAGCAGGTCCTGCACCCAGCGGAAGCGCGGCACGGGGCCGGCCTCGTCGCCCTGCTTGTAGTTGACGTGGGCGGCGACCCCGTTGTCGGCGACGTCGTGCATCTCGCGGGTGCGGATCTGCACCTCGATCTTCTGGTTGCGCGGCTCGCGCAGCGTCACGCCGGTGTGCAGGCTCTGGTAGCCGTTGGACTTCGGCGTGGAGATGTAGTCCTTGAAGCGCCCGGCGATCACCGGGTAGGCGGCGTGCACCGCGCCCAGCGCCGCGTAGCAGTCCTCGCGGCTGTCCACGACCAGGCGGAAGGCCATGATGTCGGACAGCTGCTCGAAGGCGACGTTGCGCCGCTGCATCTTCTCCCAGATCGAGTACGGCGACTTCTCGCGGCCGCTGACCTCGACCACGGTGATGCCCTGCTCGCGGCACACGCGGGTCAGCTCGGAGCGCACCTCGTCAATCACGTCGGCGCCGAGGCCGCGCAGGTAGTTCAGGCGCGCCTGGATCGTGGAGTTGGCCTCGGGCTCCAGCTCGGCGAAGGAGCGGGACTGCAGCTCGGTCTTGACCGCGTCCATGCCGATGCGCTCGGCGAGCGGCGCGTAGATGTCCATGGTCTCGCGCGCGATGCGCTGGCGCCGGGACTCGCTCTCGATCAGGCCGAGCGTGCGCATGTTGTGCAGGCGGTCGGCGAGCTTGACGATCAGCACGCGAATGTCGCGGCTCATCGCGAGCACGAGCTTGCGGAAGTTCTCGGCCTGCTTGGTGCGGTCGGACTGCAGCTCCAGGCGGGTCAGCTTGGTCACGCCGTCGACCAGGCCGGCCACGGTGGAGCCGAAGCGCTTCGTGATCTCGGCCAGCTTGACCGGGGTGTCCTCGATCGTGTCGTGCAGGAGCGCGGTGACGATCGAACCCTGGTCGAGGCGGTAGCCGGCGAGGATGTCGGCCACGGCGAGCGGGTGGGTGATGTAGGGGTCGCCGTTGTCGCGCTTCTGCGGCGCGTGGGCCGCGGCGGCGACCTCGTAGGCCGCGCGGATCACGTCGCCGTCGGCCTTCGGGTCGTAGAGCAGGACGCGGCGGGAAAGCTCCACGCCAGGGTCGGGCGCGGGGCCGACGCCGTCCGGCGCGCGGGCGCGATCGGGCAGGTTGGGGCGGTGCGTCAGCATGGGACGTGGGCTGTCAGGCCGCGCCTGTCACGCCGACAGGCGGGCTTCAGGGAACGGAGGGGCTCAGCGGCGCGAACGGCCGCCAAGCTCGGCCTCGATCGCGGCCTCCATGTCCTCGGGCGACAGCTCCTCCACGGGAAGCGTCTGCGCTTCCTCGTCGGCGGCGACGTCCTGCAGGCCGAAGATGTTCTGGTCGGTCGGGATGAGGTCGAGCAC
Organism: Janthinobacterium lividum; assembly: GCA_050955025.1. Taxonomy (GTDB): domain Bacteria; phylum Pseudomonadota; class Alphaproteobacteria; order Acetobacterales; family Acetobacteraceae; genus CAXSEF01. Next base: position 9,589 of record JBPBQX010000068.1, on the reverse strand, counting down.
CTCCTCGTCGGCCGGCTCGGGCTCGGGCGCGCGCGACAGCGACTTGACGAGGTCGCCGTGCAGCTTGCCGAGGTCGATCGTCTCGTCGGCGATCTCGCGCAGGGCGACGACGGGATTCTTGTCGTCGTCGCGCTCGACGGTCAGCTCCTCGCCGCGGCTGATGTTGCGGGCGCGCTGCGCCGCGATCAGCACCAGCTCGAAGCGGTTGGGAATCTTCTGGACGCAGTCCTCGACGGTCACGCGCGCCATGCGGTGGACCCCTTGCAGCTGTGATGACTCAAGTCGCGGGATGTAGAGGGTGGGTGGCGCAGGCGCAAGGGAAGAAAGCAAGGCCGGGCTCTGTCCGGACCCGCCAAAGGCCTGAGGCCTTCGGAAACCCATGACTTAAGTATTGGATTCCAAAGGCGAGCCTTTGGCGGAGTTTGAGGCGGAGCCTCAACCTTGCTTGCTCTCGCCGAGTCTGCGCACCCCCTGCGGCGGAAGCTCGGCGAGAAGCTGTTCCACGCTCCGGTGCAGCACCGGGTGCCGCCAGCCCGGCGCCACGTCGCGCAGCGGCTCCAGCACGAAGCCGCGCCCGTGCGCCCGCGGGTGCGGCACCACCGGGTCCGGGGCCTCGCGGACCAAGCCGCCGTCCTCGCCCATGGCGACCACGTCGAGGTCGAGGGTGCGCGCCGCGTTTCTCTCCGCGCGGGTGCGGCCGTGTTCGTCCTCGATGGCGTGCAGGGCAGCCAGCAGGGCGCCGGGCTCGATGCGGCCGTCCAGGCGCACCACGCCGTTGACGTAGGGCGGCTGGCCGGAGGGCGGCATCGGGTCGGTCTCGTACCAGGAGGACACGGCCGCGACGCGCAGCCCGGGGATGGCGCGCAGGGCCTCCACCGCGTCCAGGCAGGTCTCGAGCGGGGTGGTGCCGGAGCCCGCCGGGAGGTTGGCGCCCACCGCGACGAGGATCACCGTGGCCTCGCCCGACGCGCGGGGCCGTGCCGCAATACTTTATCCACTTACCGCGTGCTCCTATGCTGGCCGCGGCGTGGCCCGGGCCGGCCGCGCCGAGATCGAGGAGATCATGCCATGGCCTTCCTGCCGCAGGAACGCACCTGCCTGTTCATCGACGGGGCCAACCTCTACTCGGCGTCGCGCAACCTCGGCTTCGACGTCGACTACCGCAACCTGCTGGCCTTCTTCCGCAGGCAGACCAACGTGGTCCGCGCCTACTACTACTCGGCGCTGCTCGACACGGAGGAGTACTCGCCGCTCAAGCCGCTGACGGACTGGCTCGCGTACAACGGCTACACGCTGGTGACCAAGACGGCGCGCGAGTTCACCGACGCGACTGGCCGCCGCCGGGTCAAGGGCAACATGGACGTCGAGCTGGCCGTGGACATGCTGGAGATGGCGCCGCGCATGGACCACGCGGTGCTGTTCAGCGGCGACTCCGACTTCCGCCGGCTGGTGGAGGCGGTGCAGCGGCAGGGCGTGCGGGTCACGGTGATCTCGTCGATGCGCACGACGCCGCCAATGGCCGCCGACGAGCTGCGCCGGCAAGCGGACGTGTTCCTCGATCTCGCGGAGATCGCGCCGGAGTTCACGCGCCGCCAGACCGAGCCGCGCCCCCGCCCTGCCCCGCGCCCGCCCGCGGGCGAGCCGTTCACCGATCCGGGGGATGCGGGCTGAGATGGCGGGCGCGATGACGACGCAGCCGGCCGCGGACGACGCGGCGACGCCGCCGCGCGACTGCCCGCTGTGCCCGCGTCTCGTGGAGTACCGCGCGAACAACCGGGCGGCGAACCCCGAGTGGTTCAACGGCGCGGTGCCGGGGTTCGGGCCGCGCACGGCGCCGTTCCTCGTGGTCGGCATGGCGCCAGGCGTGCGCGGGGCGAACCGCACCGGGCGGCCGTTCACCGGCGACCACGCGGGCGTGCTGCTCTACACCACGCTGCTGCGGCACGGCTTCGCGCGCGGCGAGTACCGCGCGGACCCGGAGGACGGGATGGAGATGGTGGGCGCGCGCATCGTCAACGCGGTGCGCTGCGTGCCGCCGGCGAACCTGCCCAAGCCCGAGGAGGTGCGGACCTGCAACCGCTTCCTCGCCGCCGAGTTCGCGGAGATGCCGGAGCTGCGCGTGGTGCTGTCGCTGGGCGTGCTGTCGCACAACGCGGTGCTCAGGGCGTGCGGCGTGCCGCTGTCGCGCGTGCCGTTCCGCCACGGGCAGCAGCACGAGCTGCCGGACGGGCTGGTGCTCGCCGACAGCTACCATGTGTCGCGCTACAACACGAACACGGGGCTGCTGACCGAGGCGATGTTCGACGCCGTGGTGCGCGACATCTCGGGCGTGCTGCAGGCGGTGCGCTGAGCGGAGACGCCGCGCCGGGGCCGGGAGACGCGGCGGGCGGGGACGCGCCCGGGCGCGCCGAGGTCGAGCGGGCGGTGGCCGACGGGCTGGCGCAGTATTTCGCGGAGCGGCGCGCACGGGTGGCGCCGTTCGTGGACCGCCACTTCACGCTGCGCGGGTCGGCGGGGTTGCACAGGGCGGCGCTCGGCTGGGACCTGGCGCGGGCGCCGGCGAACCTCCTGATGTCGGTGCCGCAGGTCGGCGTGCGCGTCGCGGCGGGCGTTGCGCGCCGCGTGGGCGCGCCCGGCGTGGCGGCGCGGCTGGGCGCCACGCAGCTGCAGATGCGCACCGACGTGGCGCGCGAGATCGAGTGGCTCGTGACCACGGAGCTGCTGGAGCTGCCGGCGTCGCAGCCGGGGCGCGCCAGCGCCACGGACGCGCTCGGGGCGGCGATCCTGGCGCAGCCGGGGGTGGGCGGGCCGCTCGCGCGGATGCTCGCCGCGATCGGGCAGCGCGGCGAGGACCCGGCGTTCCGCGCGCGCCTGGAGGAGACGCTGGGCGAGTACGGCGGCACGCGCGCGGCCGCGGCCGAGATCGCCACCGGGCTGCTCACGCTGGGCACGGGCGCGCTGGCGGTGGGCAAGCTGACGCCGGGGGTGGCGGTGCTCGGGCCGAGCCTCGCGGCGATCCTGGCGCAGCAGGCGGCGGTGGCCGCGTTCCCGCTCGGCTCGGCGCTGGGCGGCGTCTACTACGGGCTATTCCCGGCGGTGGCCACGCCGGCGCTGGTGGCGGAGATCACCGCGGCGCTGGCGCTGGCGCTGACGCTGTTCGCGGCGTTCTCCGGCGTGCTGACGGACCCCCTGCAGCGCCGGCTCGGACTGCACCGGCGCCGCCTCGGGCGCATGCTGGCGGCGCTGGAACGGCAGACGTCGGACCCGGCCGCCCCGGCCTACGCCGTGCGCGACCACTATGCGGCGCGGCTGATCGACCTGTTCGGCCTGCTGAACGCGGCGGCGCGGCTGATCCGCTGACGGCGGCGGGCGTGACTGCCGATCAGCTGCTCCAGAAAGCAAGCATGTTCTTTCCTGAAAGAAAGAACGAAAGAACTTCTGCCCGAAAGGCTCCGTCACCACCCGCGCACTCGAGTCCTATGGGCAAAGTCTTTTTGCTTCTTTTTCTTCAGAAAAAGAAGACGCTTGCCTTCCTGCCCGGCCCTGGCTTGATGCCAAACCTGCAACATCCTCCGGCCTGCCCGCATGGCACCTTCGTTCCCCACCGTCCGAGACCCGCTGCTGTCGCTGTTCCAGTCCGCCGCCGCCGCCGTGGCGCGGGCCCGGTCGGCCCCTGGCGACGCGCACCCGCTGCCGGCGGCGGCGGCGGCCGTGGCGGTGCAGCGGCGCGACCCGCTGCGCGGCTATGCGCCGCCCGCGCACCTGGCGATGCCGGCGGGCACCTGCGCGGCTCTCGGCCTCGAGCTGCTGGAGGCCGAGCTGTGCGGCGACGCCGCGCGCCGCCAGGCCCTGCACGACCGGCTGGCCTTCTCGCAGTGCGACCCGCTGTGGGCCGAGACGCTGCTCGACTATGCCCGCACCCTGCAGCCCGACGGCACGCCGCGCCCGATCCCCTACCGCCGCCACCGGTCGATGGGCGACTTCGTGGTGCAGGCGGCGGCGCCTGCGCTGCGCGTGGCGCTGCTGTCGGACTGGGGCACCGGGACCGCGGAGGCGCGCGCGGTGGCGGGGCTGCTGGCGGCGCAGCGGCCCGACGCCGTGATCCACCTCGGCGACATCTACTTCGCCGGCACCGCCGCGGAATGCGAGGCCCACTTCCTGCAGCCGCTGCGCGCGGTGCTGCCCGAGGCCGCGCTCTACAGCCTGTGCGGCAACCACGACGTCTACAGCGGCGGCGAGGGCTACTACGGCCTGCTGGACCGGATCGGCCAGCCGGCGAGCTACTTCTGCCTGCGCAGCCCCGACCTGTCGTGGCAGTTCCTCGCCGCCGACACCGGCCTGCACGACCGCGACCCGTTCGACGCCGACACCGCCCTGACCCGGCTCGATCCCGGCGAGGAGCTGTGGCACGCCGACAAGCTGCGCGGCTTCCCCGGCCGCACGGTGCTCCTGTCCCACCACCAGCCGTTCTCCGCCTACGCGCAGATCGGCCCGGCCGCCGCCCGCGACCCCACCAACCCCGCGCTGATGGCGAGCCACGGCCGCCTCGCCGCCGCCGGCCGCATCGACGCCTGGTTCTGGGGTCACGAGCACAGCCTGCGCTGCTACGCGCCGTACCGCGGCGTGGCGGCCGGGCGCAACATCGGCTTCGGCGCGATCCCGGTCGAGGCGGCCCCTGGCCCCGAGACGCCGCTGCCCGACCTCGCCGACCCGCCCGCCCTGGCCGCGGCCATCGAGCTGGATGTTGTCGAAGGCGCCTACACCCACGGCTTCGCGCTGCTGGACTGCGCGGCCGACGGGATCGAGGCGTCCTACTGGGCGCTGACCCGGCCGGACGGGCCGGTCCACCGCGAATGGCTCGGCGCCGGGGTCATGGGGCAGGACGTGTCCTGAGCCTGCGGCGGGCCCGAGGAAAGGCCAGGGCGCTCCCTCCGCTGCCCATTCCAACGGCCCAAGCAGGCCGTCGGAACCTTCGGGCAGCTACGCCCTGGACCCGCCAGGGGCGGCGCCCCTGGACCGGCACACGTTCAGACGCCTGCGCCGCGGAGACGGGGCCTCGTTGCGAGGACGGATCCCGGGAGCGGCCGGTCCGCTAGCTGTAGCGTTCCTCGGCCCAGGGGTCCGCGTTGTTGTTGTAGCCGCGCGTCTCCCAGAACCCCCGGTGGTCGGCCGGGGCGAACTGGATGCGGCGGACCCACTTGGCGGACTTCCACAGGTAGAGCCGCGGCACGAGGACGCGGACCGGGCCGCCGTGCTGGCGGGTGATCGGCTGGCCTTCCCACTCGTGGACGAGCAGGACGTCGGGCTGGTCGAACTGGTCGAGGCGCATGTTGGTCGTGTAGCCGTCGTGGCTGTGCAGGATCACGTGCCGGGCGTCGGGCAGCACGCCGGCCGCCTCGATCAGCGTGCGGGCGGCCACGCCGCGCCAGTGGTTGTCGTAGCGCGACCAGGTCGTGACGCAGTGCATGTCGGACACGCTGTCGGTCTGGCCCAGGGCGAGCAGCGCGGGCAGCGACAGCTCGAGGCGGCGCTCGACCGTGCCGTCGACCTGCAGGCGGTACTCGGCGGGGTCGATCTCCGGCTGCTCGCCGAGGTCGAGGACGGGCCAGTCGCGGGTGAGGTGCTGTCCCGGCGGCAGGCGGTCGCGCGCGGGATCGGCGTGGGCGCCGGTCAGGCCGCGGCCGGACTCCGCCCACTCGGCCTTGCGGGCGAGGAGCTTGTCGCGCTTCGAGGGGGCTTCGTCGGTCATCGGCAGGTCCTCCGAAGGAAAGAAAGGTTGAGGCTCCGCCTCAAACTCCGCCAAAGGCTGCGCCCTTGGAACGCACACCTTAAGTAAGGCCGGTCCAGGGGCGGCTCGCCCCTGGCGGGTCCGGGCAGAGCCCGGCCTTGCTTCCTACCCGCGGTTGCGCAGGACCCGCGCCTTGTCGCGCGCCCAGTCGCGGGCCGCGACCGCCTGCCGCTTGTCGGCCTTCTTGCGCCCTTCGCCGACGCCGATCGTCACCTTGGCGACGCCGCGCTCGTTGAAGTGGATGTCGAGCGCCACCAGCGTCGCGCCGTCACGGTTCGCGGCCCCCAGCAGCTTGTCGATCTGCTTCCTGTGCAGCAGCAGCTTGCGCGGCGCCCTCACGTCGAACGTGGAGAGGACGCCGCCCTGGTACTCGGGGATGTAGGCGTTGAACAGGAACAGCTCGCCGTCGCGCTCGCCGGCCCAGGCCTCGTTGATGGTGGCGCGGCCGTGGCGCAGCGACTTCACCTCGGGGCCGTGGAGCACCATGCCGGCCTCCACGGTCTCCTTGATGGTGTAGTCGAAACGCGCCTTGCGATTCTGCGCGGCGATGCCGTGCGAGATCAGGCCGCTCTTCTTCGTCGTCGCCGCCACGCTCAGGCGTCCGCGCGGGCGGGCGCGCCCTGCCCTGCCCGCTGCGCGTCCAGCAGCCCCAGCGCCGCCATGGCCGCGCGCACGCGGACGCGGGTCGGCTCGGTCAGGGGCGCGAGCGGCAGGCGGCAGCGCTCGGTACCGTGGCCGAGCAGGCTGGCGGCGTACTTGGCGGGCGCGGGGTTGCTCTCGGCGAACATGGCGTCGTGCAGCGGCACAAGGAGGTCCTGCGCGGCGATGGCCTCGGCGACGCGGCCGGCGGCCCAGAGGCGGTGCAGCTCGGCGCACTGGCGGGGGGCGACGTTGGCGGTCACCGAGATGCAGCCGTGGCCGCCGGCGGCGAGGAAGGGCAGCACCGTGTGGTCCTCGCCCGACATCTGGCAGAAGTCCGGGCCGCAGGCGATGCGGGTGTGGAGCGGGCGGGTGAGGCTGGCGGTGGCGTCCTTGACGCCCACGATGTTGGGGTGGCGCGACAGGCGGCCCATGGTCTCGGGCGTCATGTCGACGACGCTGCGCGGCGGGATGTTGTAGATCACGATCGGCAGGTCCACGGCGTCGGCGATCGCGGTGTAGTGCAGGAACAGGCCCTCCTGGGTGGGCTTGTTGTAGTACGGCGTGACCACGAGGGCGCCCTCGGCGCCGGCCTCGCGGGCGTGGCGGACCAGCTCGATGGCCTCGGTCGTGCTGTTGCTGCCGGCGCCGGCCATCACCGGCACGCGACGGGCGGCGACCTCGACCGTGACCTCGACAACGCGGCGGTGCTCGGCGTGGCTCAGCGTGGCGCTCTCGCCGGTGGTGCCGACGGGCACGAGGCCGTCGGTGCCCTGGACGATCTGCCACTCGACGAACTCGGCCAGCGCGCGCTCGTCCACGGAGCCGTCGGCCCGCATGGGCGTGACGAGGGCGACGAACGACCCGTTGAACATGGCACGCACTCCCCCGCCTGTGGGCCGAAAACTAGGGACGGCGCGGGACGGACGCAAGCAACCGGGCGCGCGGGTCGCGGGTCGGCCTGCCTCCGCAAGCCAGGAAGGAAGCAAGGTTGAGGCTCTGCCTCAAACTCCGCCAGGGGGAGCCCCCCTGGACCAGCCTCACTTGAGTCATGGGATCAAAGGGCCTCACGGCTCTTTGCGGGTTCGGGCAGGGCCCGGCCTTGCTTCCTGCCTACGGTGGAAACCACGCGACAGCATGGCGCGCCGGGGGCAGGCTTGGGCGCCGTTCCGCCCGCGAGACGTGTGTCCCGACGGATTCGTGCAACGGAGTGGGGTGCAACGTGACGGTCACAAGCTGGACTGCGGGTTCCGGGACCTGGGCGGATGCGGCGAACTGGTCGGCCGGCGTGCCGGTAGCGGGCGACACCGCGGTGTTCGACGACTTCGTGACGGCGGCGGCCTTCGCGCCGGGTGCCACGACTCCCACCGACGGCTCGGGGGAGACGGTGTCGGGCGCGGGCGTGGCGGGGACGGTGATCGTGGCCGATCCCCTGACGTTCGCCGGCACGTTCTCCGACGCGGTGGGGATCGTCCGGTCGAGCGCGACCGCGTCGGACGGCGCGGCCAAGGCCGACCTGTCGCCGGCCGTGGTGCTGACCGGCGGCGGGGCGGCGTGGAGCAGCAGCACGGGGCTGGTCCTGACGGCGGGCACGAAGCTCGACGTGGCGGATGGCGCGGCGCTCTCGGCCGGGGCGGCGGGGGTGACGCTGCAGGCGGGCGCACGGCTCGAGTTGTCCGGGGCGGCGCTGTCGGGGCCGGTGGTGCTGGCGAGCGGTACGCTCTCGGCGTACGGCGACCAGGTCGTGGGCGGCGGCGTGCTGGTCTCGGGGTCCGGCACGGTGCTGGCCGACAACTCCGGCCGCCAGCGGTTCGTCCTCGCCGGCCCGGTGTCCGGCGACGCGCTGACGGTGGGCGCGCTGACGACGGGGCCTTCGTTCAACGGGGCGATCGGGTCGGGCTTCGGGACCCTGGCGCTGGCCGGCGCGGACACGCTGCCGGGGGGGATCGGCGTGGTGTACGGCGAGACGCTGGAGCTCGCCTCGGCGGGGGCGGCCGGCGGCGGCGCGATCACCCTGCAGGCGAGCGCCGGGCTGCTCGTGGACGCCGGCGCGGTCGTGGCGCAGCCGATCACGGTGCTCGACTCGCCCGCCGGCGTGTTCACGGGCGCGGCCGCGGAGATCACCAACACGGACGCCTCGCTGCTGGTCGTGGAGAGCAACAGCGGCACCCTGATCACCGGCCCGAACTCGGCGCTGGTCAACGCCGTGCAGCTGACCTTCCTCAACGGCGCCGGGCGTTCCACGGTGATCGGCGGCAGCGGCGACGACGCCGGCGGCGGCCTGGTCCTTGGCGGTACCGGCAGCGTCACCGTGTTCGGCGGGCGGAACTTCGTCTCCGGCGGCAGCGCGGGCAACAACGTGATGGTGAGCACGGTGGGCGACCCGAGCCTGGCGGCGCCGTTCGGGTCGGTGATCGGCAACACCTTCATCGGCGGCGGGTCGGGCGACCTGCTGGTGGGCGACAGCGGCGGCGACCTGCTCGTGGCGGGCGCCGGCAACGAGACGCTGACCAGTGCGGGCGAGACCAGGGCGTTGTACGGGCTCGGGACGGGCGCGATGATCTTCGGCGCCGCGGGGCCGGACGTGCTCGTCGCGGGCGGGCTGAGCGACACGGTGGTGGCGGGCAGCGGGGCGACCACGATGTTCGGCGGCGTGGGGCTGAGCCTGCTCGACGCGGGCGGCGGGGCGGACCTCATCGTCACCGGGGCGGGCGTGAGCTTCGTGCAGGGCGGCACCGGCTCGGCCACGATCCAGGCGGGGCTGGGCGCCAACACGCTGGTGTTCCTGAACGGGCACGGCGGCGGCACGGAGGTGGTCGAGGGCTTCAAGCCGGGCACGGACAGGGTGTCGCTGCGCGGGTTCGGGGGAAGCGGGATCGCCGGCAGCCAGGTCGTGGGCGGAAGCACCATCCTCACATTGGCGGACAGCACGCGCATCACGCTCGTGGGCGTCGCCAGCCTTGGAGAAGCATCGTTCGCCTAGCGGCCCCTGCCCCGACGCGGGGCCGGCCCCCTGGATCGCCTTCCCTCAGTGGCGCGTTCCAAGGGCGCAGCCTTTGGCGGAGTTTGAGGCAGCGCCTCAACCTTGCTTCCTTCCCGCCGCCCGCCGCCCCTGTATGCTCGGCGCCGTGAAGCCCGCCCTCCCCCCGATCTTCCTGGCGC
>JBPBQX010000067.1:0-11839 GCA_050955025.1 Janthinobacterium lividum | reverse complement strand
ACGGCCCGGGGAACCCCTGCCACCAAGGCTCCAGCACCGGCTCCAGCGCCCCGCTGTCGAGCAGCGGCCTGAGCCACCCCTCGAACAGGTGCACGACGCCCGCCCCCGCCACCGCCGCGTCCACCGCGAGATCCACCGCCCCGCCGACGCTGACCAGCAGCGGCCCCCCGGGATCGACGCGCACCACCTCGCCCGCGCGCTCGAACTCCCAAGCCGGCATCGCCCCGCTGGCGAACCGCCCCCGCAGGCACGCGTGCCCCAGCAGGTCGCGCGGATGCCCCGGCCGCCCCCGCCGCCCCAGGTAGCTCGGCGACGCCGCCGTGGCGAACCGCTGCACCCGCGGCCCGATCGGCACGGCGACCATGTCCTGCTCCAGCCGCTCGTCGTAGCGGATGCCCGCGTCGCACCCCGCCGCCAGCACGTCCACGAACGACTCGTCCGCGACCACCTCCACCCGGATGTCCGGGTACGCCAGCAGGAACGCCGGCACGACCCCCGGCAGCACCAGGCGCGCGGCACTCACCGGCACGTTGAGCCGCAGCGTCCCCGCCGGCCGCCCCCCGAACGTGCGGGCCCCGTCGAGCGCCCCCGCCACCTCCCCCAGCGCCGGCCCCAGCCGCTCCAGCAGCCGCTGCCCCGCCTCCGTCGGCGCCACGCTGCGCGTCGTCCGGTTGAGCAGCCGCACGCCCAGCCCCGCCTCCACCCGCCGCACCGCCTCGCTCAGCCCCGAGGCGCTCCCCCCGCCGGCCCGCGCTGCCTCGCGGAAGCCCCCCGCCCGCGCCACCGCCACGAACGCCTCCAGATCCGCCAGATCGACCTTCACTGTCCGCCCCCGCGCACGGCCCGTGCCGACTTCGCCCCGTTATCGCGCAGCCCCCTTCGGCCTAGCTAGGGGGTGCGCCCATCCAGGAAGCAAGGCAGGCAAGCGCGTTCTTTTTTGAAAAAAAGAACCAAAAAACTTTGCCCCTCAGATCCTTCACCACCGAGGAAGCCTGAACCTCAAGTCACAAAGTCTTTTTGCTTCTTTTTCTTCAGAAAAAGAAGACTTCCTGACCTTGCCTTCCCCCTGCGCCACGCACCCCGAAGGACTCGCCATGCCCGACACCGCCCCCCTCGCCCCCGCCGGCACCTTCCGCCTCGGCCACCGCGACGTCCGCCGCCTCGGCTACGGCGCGATGCAGCTCGCCGGTCCGGGCGTCTACGGCCCCCCGAAGGACCCCGACACCGCCCGCGCCGTGCTGCGCGAGGCCGTCGCCGCGGGCGTGAACCACATCGACACCAGCGACTTCTACGGCCCCCACGTCACCAACACCCTGATCCGCGAGGCCCTCTCGCCCTACCCCGACGACCTGGTCATCGTCACCAAGCTCGGCGCGCGGCGCACCCCCGACCGCGCCTGGCTCCCCGCCTTCTCCCCCGCCGAGCTGACGAGCGCCGTCCACGACAACCTGCGCAACCTCGGCGTGGACGTGCTCGAGGTCGCCAACCTGCGCGCCATGTTCTCCGCCCACGGCCCCGCCGAAGGCTCCATCGAGGCCCCGCTGACCGTGCTCGCCGACCTTCAGCGCCAGGGCCTGATCCACCACATCGGCCTGAGCAACGTCACCCCCGCGCAGATCGCCGAGGCCCGCCGCATCTGCCCGGTCGCCTGCGTCCAGAACAACTACAACCTCGCCCACCGCGACGACGACGCCCTGATCGACGCCCTCGCCCGCGACGCCATCCCCTACGTCCCCTTCTTCCCCCTCGGCGGCTTCACCCCGCTGCAGTCCGCAACCCTCGAAGACGTCGCCGCCCGCATCGAGGCCACCCCGCTGCAGACCGCCCTCGCCTGGCTCCTGCGCCGCTCCCCCAACATCCTCCTGATCCCCGGCACCTCGTCCCCCGCCCACCTCCGCGAGAACCTCGCCGCCGCCCACCTCCACCTCCCCGACGACGCCATGGCCGCCCTCGACGCGGCCTGAAGAAAGGAAGCAAGGCCAGAGGCTCTGCCTCTGGACTCCGCCAAAGGCTCGCCTTTGGAAACCTCGACGAGGAAGTCTGGGCCTACGTTGCCGTGATGTGGATCGGTTAAGCGTTATGTGCCACACATCGAGCGGCATACCGCTGGCGGTGCATGCCAGGAAGCGGTCCGACGCATGCGGGACTTGCCCATGTCACAACCGGACATGCCACAGTGTCTGGACTAGCCTTCCAACCGCTTCGAAGGGTCTCACCTTGCAGTTCTCGCGCAAGCCAGGCGTCGACTCAGCGACCAGCGTGCTGAATTCTCTTGTCGCGGCAGATGGCAAACGCGTCCCCATCGTGCGAACCAAGACATACCAGGCAGCGCTGGAAGCCGCCCAGGGCGCAATGCGCAAGGACATGCCTGCCCGTGAGTCAGCCAGAAACGCGAAGCCCGCTTCCCGCTCCTGAGCACAGCAAGGCTTTCGAGAGGCTGGTCGAAGAACCCGATGACATCGTCGGGTTGCTTGCCTATGCGCTCTACAAACGCACGATCAACGAGCGCAAGGCTGCCGGCCATGGGGTCCTGCTGGCAAAAGACCGCGACCCCCAGGCGCACGAGATTTCCCTCTACAGGGATCAAGCCGAGAACTACCTACGTGCGTTCGCCCAGACCGCGATCGAGGGAGAGAAAGCGAACCTGTGGGTGGAGACGGTGAAAACCTTCTCGGATCACGTCGATTTCGGAATTGAGGAAGCAAGGCGCAAGATCGAGAACACCGTAAGGCAGGGCACGAGTGTTTGGCTCGGGGTCACGGTCGGGATCGTCGCCTGGCTGATATCTCTCGCGATCAGCATCTTGATCTACGCCATGATCCCGGAATGGCTCAGGAACGTCGCCTCCCACGTTCCGCCCCCACCCGGCTGACTCTCCGGCACCGCAGGAAGAAAAGCAGTTCTTTCTTGAAAGAAAGAACTAAAGAACCTTCCTCACTTGGTCCCGCGCCAGCCACACCGCACAGGAACCAAACAGGCAAAGTCTTTTTGCTTCTTTTTCTTCAGAAAAAGAAGGCCTTGCCTTCCCTGCCTCCCTCAATGCCCCGACAGCGGCCAGAACAGCATCAGCAGCGGCACCCCCGCCACGACGACGAGCAGCGTCAGCGGCGCGCCCAGCCTGGCGTAGTCCCCGAAGCGGTACCCCCCCGGCCCCATGACCAGCGTGTTGCACTGGTGCCCGATCGGCGTGAGGAAGTCGCACCCCGCCCCCAGCGCGACGGCCATGAGGAACGTGTCCACGCTGAACCCGAGCCCGGTGGCCAGGCTTGCCGCGATCGGCCCCATGATCAGCACGGTGGGCGCGTTGTGCAGGAACGGCGTGACCACCAGCGTGATGACGAGCACGGCGGCGAGCGCCCCCCACCCCGGCATGGCGTGCATCGCGACGAGCAGCCACCCCGCGATCAGCTTCGTCCCCCCGCTGTCCTGCACGGCGTGGCTGATCGGGATCAGCGCGCCGATCAGCACGATCACGTGCCACTCCACCGCCCCGTACGCCTCGTGCATCGTCAGCACGCGCAGCAGCAGCAGCACGACCGCCGCGCCGAAGAACGCGATCGCCACCGGCAGCACGTGCACCGCGACCAGCGCCATCGCCACCGCGAGCACGATCGCGGGCACGGCGCTCCTGTCGTTGCGCCCCAGCGTGATGGCGCGCTCGGCCAGCGGCAGCACGTGCAGCTCGCCCAGCCGCTCGGGCATCTGCGGCGAGGCCGAGCGCAGCACCATGACGTCGCCCACGCGCAGCCGCACGCTGGCCAGGCGCTGCCCGATGCGCTGCCCGCTCCTGCTGACCGCGAGCACCCCGATCGCGAAGCGCTCCTCCAGCCGCGCGTGCGCCAGCGTCTCGCCCACCAGCGGGCTGTCGGCCGTGACCACGCCCTCGACCAGCATCGCCTCGCCCTGCCCGCCGCCCGCGAGCACCAGCCGCGCGCGCGCCACCAGCCGCTCCAGGTCCGCGGGCTCCCCGCGCAGCAGCAGCACGTCCTCCTCGCGCAGCACCAGCGCCGGGTGCGGCGGCAGCCTGCGGAACCGCTCGCGCACCACGAGCGCCACGCCCACGTCGCCCTCCGCCATCGCCTCCAGCGCCGCGACGCTCCGCCCCGCCGCGGCCGGCCCCACCCTGGCCTCGGCCGTGTAGTCCTCCATGTTGAACGCCGCCTCCACCGAGGACGCCGCCCTGCGCCCGCCCGGCAGCAGCCGCCACCCCACCGCGAGGAACGCAGCCCCCAGCACCGCGATCGACAGCCCCACCGGCGTGAAGTCGAACATCCCGAACGGCTTGCCGAGCACGTCCGCGCGCACCTTGGCGATCAGGATGTTGGGCGACGTCCCCACCAGCGTGACGATGCCCCCCAGCATCGACGCCGACGCCATCGGCATCAGCAGCGACGACGGCGACGTCCCCGTGCGCCGCGCGAGCTGCAGCGCCACCGGCATGAAGATCGCGAGCGCGCCAACGTTCTTGCTCACCATCGACAGCGCCATCACCAGCCCCACCAGCACCGGCACCTGCACGCCCACGCTGCGCAGCCTCGGCGTGATCGGCCGCATCGCCGCCTCCACGATCCCCGAGCGCGCGATCCCCGCGCTGATCACGAGGGCTGCGGCGATGATGATCACCACCTCGTCCGAGAACCCCTCGAACGCCTTTCGCGCCGGCACCACGCCGACCAGCACACCCACCAGCAGCGCGCTCACCGCCACCAGGTCGTAGGGCAGCCGCCCCCACACGAAGCACCCCACCGTGCCCGCGACCAGCGCGAACGACAGCTCCTGGTCAAGCGTCATCGAGCCAACCCTGCCCCCGTGCCGCGACGTTGACCCCGCGCCGGAGCACGGGGTAGCCAGGACCGCCCCGGCAGCGCCGCCGGCCGCACCCTAGGCCAGCCCCGCGCGGCCGACGATCCCGCGGGCACACACGCCCGCCACGCCCGCGCCCGGGAGGCCCGCCTGACCCCCACGCCGCACGCCGCCGGCCCCATGGACCGGCTCGCCCGCCTGCTCGGCGCCCGCCGCCTCGCCGGGCGCGACGGCACCGCCCCCGCGCTCGAGGCCGCCGCCACCGCCATCCCCGCCACCCTCCTCGACGCCGCCCCCGCCCTGGCCGCTCCCGCCCTGGCCGCCCCCCCGCCCCCCGGCGGCCAGGCCATGCTGCGCGAGGCCGTGCTGGCCAAGGTCCTGCACGGCTGGCTGCAGAACCGCCACCAGGTCCTGTTCCCGCTCGCGGTGAACCTCGCCACCCTCGACCCGCAGCGCCGCGAAACCGTCGCGCGCATCACCGCCGTCGCCCTGCTCGCCGACACCCCCGCCCACGACGAGCGCGAGGCCCGCGCCCGCCGCTGGCTCGCCGCCGCCGGCGCGGACCCGGCCACCCTCGCCGCCCTCGACGCCGCCCTCGCCGACCCGCCCGCCACCAGCCGGACCCTCGACGCCGTCGCCGCCCAGGACCTGGCACCCTACGCCTACGTCGCCGCCCTCGTGGCGCTCGACACCCGCGACGCCGCGGGCCTGCACTTCACGGAATACCTCGCCGCCCGCCTCGCCCTGCCCGCGACCCTCGTGCGCAGCGCCAACCGCCGCTACCGGCGCTAGGCAGGCAAGGTCGGGCCCTGCTCGAACCCGCCAGGGCGAGCCGCCCTGGACTGGCCTTGCTTAAGGGATGCGTTCCAAGGGCGCAGCCTTTGGCGGAGTTTGAGGCGGAGCCTCAACCTTCCTCGGTCAGCGCCCGCAGCGCCGCCTGCACGCCCGCATCCTCCACCAGCAGCCGCCGGGCCAGGTCGGCCATCGTGACCCACCCCACCACCGCGCCGCCCTGCCCCGTCACCGGCAGCCTGCGGATGTGGTTCGCCGCCATGAGGTCCATCGCCGCCTGCAGCGTGTCGTCCTCGCGGCACGACACAACGGGGCGCGAGGCCACCGCGCGCACCCGGGTGGCCGCCGGGTCCAGCCCGCGCGCCACCACCCGGAACAGGATGTCGCGGTCCGTCACCACCCCGTCGAGGTGCGCCGCGTCGCCCACCGGCAGCGCGCCCACGTCGATCTCGCCCATCAGCTCGGCGGCCTCCTGCACGCTCGCGGCGGGGTCGGCGAACTCGACGCCCCGGCTCATGATCTCGGCAACCCTCACCGCGCGCCCTCCCGCTGCCTGCAGCGCGCGAGCGATAGCACCCCGCGCGCCCGCGGCAAGGCCGCCCCTGCGCTCCCGCCCTCACGATCCGTAAACCTCTGGCCCCTATCCTCCCGGCCAGGGGCAGCCAGGGATCGCCGATGCCGAGGGAACGCAGGCCAGGACGGCTTGGACGCGACACGCGCGCCACCACGGCGGTCGAGTTCGGCATGGTCGCGCTGCCGTTCCTGATGCTGCTGCTGTTCGTCTTCGAGCTGTCCTACGACCTGTTCAGCCAGGCCGCGCTGGACAATGCGCTCCAGCTCGCCGCCCGCCAGCTGCAGACCGGCAACGCCCAGAACGTCAAGGACGGCAACGACTTCATCACGAAGTACCTGTGCCCCGACCTGGGCGGCCTGCTGGCGTGCAGCGGCGTCTACATCAAGGTCGCCAAGATCGCCCCGTCCTCGACCCAGGACTACTACGACTACACCACCGGCGCGCTGCCGACCTCGGGCGGCACGCTCGACCTCAGCAGCTACGCCGCCGCCAGCTTCTGCAACGCCGGCCCGGCACAGCTCCTGCTCGTCAGCGCGGTCTACGTCGGGCCGGCCTTCCTCGGCGGCCTGCTCCCGGGCGTGCTCTCGGTCCCCTACAACGGCAGCCGCGTCCACGCCTCGCTGGCCACCGTCGGCCTGGTGAGCGAGTCCTACGTCCCCACCAGCGGCACGGGCGGCGCGAAGCCGTGCTGAGCCCCCCCGCCGGGCACGCACCCCCGCGCCGCGCCGCGGCCAGCCTGGCGGCCTGCTGCCGCGGCATCGCCGCCATCGAGTTCGCGCTGGTCGCGCCGGTCATGATCTCCATGATGATCGGCGTCTACGACATCGCCCACGGGATGACCGTCCAGCAGGAGGTCTACAACGCCACGCACTCGATCCTGATCTCGGCGAGCAGCCTCGCGGTGCAGCCCGACAAGAGCACCTCGCTCACCACGACCCAGGTGCAGCAGACCCTGTCCACGGTGTTCGCGGCCATCCCGGGCCGGCGCAACGGCAGCCTGCCCGGCACCGCCTCCGTCACCCTGACCTCGGTCACCTTCGTCCTCGCCAACCCGAAATGCACGCCCGCCCCCGGCGCCCCCTGCAGCTACGTGCCGGTCGTCGTCTGGAGCGTGGCCTACGCGGACCCGGGCGGGCGCTACCCCAGCGGCTTCAACACCTTCAAGCCCGTGACCCGCCCCTGCATGACCCTCAACCAGACCACCCCCACGGCGGGCGTGGCGGGCGACCTCACCTCGGTGCGCACGCTGGGCGTGACCAACCCCGACCCGATGCTGATCGTGGACACGCACTACCGCTACACCCCGATGTTCTTCCGCTTCGTGACCGGCCCCATCGACTTCTGGTCGTCCGGCTACTGGCCGATCCGCAGCTTCGACCCGAACGCGCCCTCCAGCGCGCGCTGGACCCGATACGACATCGCGAACCAGAACGGCGGAGTCGGCAAATGCCCGGGCTACAGCTGATTGCCTCCCGGCTGGCCGGGCTGCGCGCCCGCTGGGCCGCCCAATGGGCCGACCGCCGCGGCGCCGTCGCCGTGATCTTCGCCGTCTCGGTGGTCCCGCTGGCGATGGTCGTCGGCCTCGCCTCGGACTACAGCTTCTACGTCCAGGTGCAGTCCCAGCTGAACCTCGCCGCCGACACCGCCGCGATGCAGGCGGTGCGCGTCGCCTCCGAGGTCAGCAGCACCAAGAGCGATGGGACGGTCATGTCGCCTGCCGACTACCAGACCGCCGTGCAGACCGCCGGCCAGCAGGCCGGCACGCAGTGGTTCCAGGCCCAGATGGGCAGCCTAGCCAACGGCTCGGTGCCGATCGGCAACATCGTCGTCAACGTCGGCTACAACCCGGTCGGCAGCCGCTTCACCTCCAGCGTGTCCTACACCGGCACGGTGCCGACGCACTTCGGCGCGCTGTTCAACCGCTCCAGCTTCAGCATCGGCGGCGCAGCGACCGCGGTGATCTCGAACTCCTTCGTCGAGGTGATGATGCTGCTCGACAACTCCTCGTCGATGCTGATCCCCACGACCGCGGCCGACATCGCCCGCATGGAGGCCGCGACGCCCTGCGCCACCTACGGCGTCGACGACATCCACACCATGGACGGTGCCTACTTCCAGGACGGCACCACCATCGGTCAGTACGACCAGCGGTTCACGCCCGACTTCTGGTCCGACTGGGTTTTCGCCTCGGGTCTCGGCTACAACGCTTCCAACAATACCACGCCCAACAACCCGCCGCCCGTCGGCACGGTCAACGGCAACTGCGATCCGTCCTACACCGGCGATGCGGCCGCCTGCGCGTACCCGCCCTCTGCGCAGTACGTCGGCACCACCAACTCCTGGTACTGCAGCAACAAGGGGGGCTACGCCTACAAGGGCCAGTACTACGCGCAGGCACCCTGTGCCCTTGCCTGCCACACCAGCTCGAGCAACAACGATTTCTTCGGCCTGTCGAGGAACATGAACCCGCCGATCGAGCTGCGCCTGGACGTGGTCCAGTCCGCCGTCGCCGGCGTGGTCAAGACCCTGAACGACAAGCAGCAGCCGAACCAGTTCTCCGTCGGCGTCTACGCGTTCAGCGACAAGCTGTCGACGGTCTGGCCCCAGTCAGGCGAGGCGACCACTGACCTTGCGACGGCCTTGTCCAAGACCCAGGCCATGACGCCGCCCGTCACCCAGTCAGGCGTCTCCGCCAACACGAACTTCAAGGCCAGCATGCAGTCCCTGAACGGCAACGTCGCTGCCGCCGGCGACGGCTCGATGCCGACCACACCGCTCAAGAACCTGTTCATCGTCACCGACGGCGTCAACGACGTGCCGTCAGGGGGTTTCCTCGGCACCATCGGCCCGATGACGTCGACGAACAGCGAGCAGACCTGCTCGCTGTTCTGGGCCAAGGGCTTCAACGTCTACGTGCTCTACACCCCCTACCTGCCGCTCCCCGCCGGCTTCTACCGGGATCAGGTCAAGCAGTACGCCGAAACAACGGATCCGACGATGAGCACCGTCGCCGCGTTGCAGGCCTGCGCCCGCTACCCCTCCCACTTCTACGTCGCCACCGACAAGACCGCGATCAACACCGCCATGCAGACCATGCTCGCCGCCGCCCTCAACTCCCCCGGCCGCGTCTCGAACTGAGCCGCCTCCCCCTGGCGGACGGCGGCGGCGGACCGGCGCCGCCCCGCCGGGCCCGTCCGCCCCATGCCGCCGCCCTCCCGCCGCGCCACGCGCCGTCCGCGACGCTTGCCCAAATCCCCCCGCCCCGGGGACAAACCCACCCCCAGCCAGCAATCAGCGCCGCAACGAACAGCCGGCGCCCGGGGGCCGCATGAACAAGAAGACCCTGATGCGCCGCGCCAACCGCGAGCGCATCCTCGCCACCGCCACCCGCAACATCGCCGAGCACGGCTTCCACCACGCCACCAGGCCGAGCATCATGGCCGGCACCGGCCTCGCCACCGGCACCCTCCAGCAGCAGTTCGCCACCACCATCCTCCTCCTCGCCGCCATCTGCGAGCGCCACGCCACGGCGCTCCTCGAGGCCACCGGCTGCCCCGACCCCGACAGCCCCGACACCCCCCGCGCCGGCCTGGTCGCCGCCGCCGCCCGCATCCTCGCCTGCATCGACGCCCACCCCTGCGCCCACACGATCCTGATGCGCGACCGCCCCTGCCTGCCCGACCCCGCCCGCGCCGCGCTCGACCACCTCGACCAGGTCGCCGCCTTCCAGCTCGACCGCGCCTGGAGCGCCGTCCGCCCCGACCTCGACACCGCCGAGCGCCTCGCCACCCTGACCGCGCCGCTGCGCACCCTCCTCCTCCACTGGCCCGACTGGCGCGAGCCCGGCCCCTTCGGCCACCCCCACGCCGCCGCCGACCGCGCCGTCGCCATGGTCGAGGCCACGATCGACCGCCCCCTGCCGCCCCTCCCCCCCGCGCCCCCTGCGCCCGCCCTGCCCGCCCCCAACCCCCACGCCCACTGGCTGTCCGACGAGGCCGCCGCCCGCCACACGATCGTCGGCCCCCCCGCCGCGCGTCCTGCGCCGCAGGACAACGCCCCCTCCGCACCCCCTATCCGTCCTGCGCCGCAGGACACCCCCCGTCCTGCCGCGCAGGACGCCGGCTCCGCCCCGCAGGACGCGCCCGCCGCCACCCACCCCGGCTTCACCCTGCGCGACACCCTCGCCCGCCACGGCCTCGGCCACGCCGCCGCCGCCGCCCGCCTCGGCCTCACCCGCCAGCGCCTGCACGACCTGACCCGCGGCGCCCGCGCCATCACCCCCGCGACCGCCTTGCGCCTGGAAGCCGTCCTAGGCGAGCACGCCGAGACCTGGATGGCCCGCCAGGCCCGCCACGACCTCGACGCCGCCCGCCGCGCCGCGCCGCCGTAAAGCCAGGGCAAGCCAAGGCCAGGGCTCCGCCCTGGACCCGCCAGGGGCGGCGCCCCTGGACCGGCGCACGGAAGGATTTTTCTGGGCCGGAACGCTCGCAGCACCCAATATGCCCGACAGGAGACACACCGATGGCCCTGCAGCTCGGCGCGACCCGCGCAGCCTTCCTCGCCGCCCACGTGCCCGCCGACATCGCCGACAAGGCGGCCGAGGAACTCGCCGCCTACGAAACCCGCTTCGCCACCGTCGAGGGCAAGCTCGCCCTGCTGACCTGGATGGTCGGCACCAACATCGCCCTCACCCTGGCGATCGTCGGCAAGCTCTTCCTGACCCGCTGATCACGCCCCCTCGAACAGCCGCGGCATCGGCGCAGAGGACACCGCACGCCCGGAACGGGCCGCCTCAGTCCTCCTCGCGCTTCTCCCCGAACTCCACGTCGCGGTGCACGTGCACCGACATCAGCAGCCCGAACGCGAACATCACCGTCAGCATCGCCGACCCACCATGGCTCACGAGCGGCAGCGGCACGCCCCCCACCGGGATCGCCCCTGTCACCATGGCGATGTTGACGAACACGTACATGAAGAAGTTGACGCTGATCCCGATCGCCAGCAGCCGCCCGTACTGGTGGCGGCAGCGCAGCGCGATCAGCATCCCCCCCATCACGATCAGCAGCAGCAGTCCCAGCACCGCCAGGCTCCCCACCAGCCCCCACTCCTCCGCGATGATCGAGAAGATGAAGTCCGTCTGCTTCTCCGGGAGAAAATTGAGGTGGTTCTGGGTCCCGTTCATGAACCCCTTCCCCCACATCCCCCCCGACCCCAGCGCGATCTTGCTCTGGATGATGTTGTACCCCGCCCCCAGCGGATCGCTCTCCGGGCTGAAGAACGTCGTGATCCGCGCGCGCTGGTAGTCGTGCAGGTGCGCGTAGGCGAAGCGCGCCACGAACGGCACCGGCACCGCGACCAGCCCCACGAGCCACCACCGCATCCCCGCCGCGAGCACGACGGACGCCCCCACGACCCCCGTGATGAACGCCGTCCCCAGGTTCGGCTCCTTGAGGATCAGCGCGACCGGCACCGCAATCGCCACCGCCGGCGGCACGAGGAACAGCGGGTTGCCGACCTTCTCCCAGCTCGCCTTGTGGAACCAGGCCGCCAGCGCCATCACCAGCGCGACCTTCATCAGCTCCGACGGCTGCACCTGCACGCCCGCCACGCTGATCCAGCGCTCCGCCCCCTTGCCGACGTGCCCCATGCGCAGCACCAGCGCCAGCAGCC
>JBPBQX010000066.1:0-11981 GCA_050955025.1 Janthinobacterium lividum | reverse complement strand
GTCGGGGGTGGGGGCGGTGCTGGACGCGGGGCTGGTGCCGTTGTCGGGGGCGGGGCGGGCGGCGGTCGCGGCGATGGGCGGGCGGGCGGGGATCGAACGGGTGCTGGGCGGGGGGGACGACTACGAGCTGCTCCTGGCGGTGCCCGTCGGGCGGGAGGGGGCGCTGGTGGAGGCGGCGGGGGCGTGCGGGGTGGGGGTGACGCGGGTGGGGCGGTTCGTGGCGGGGGAGGGCGTGCGGGTGGTGATGGGGGGCAAGGAGGTGGCGCTGGCGCGGGGGGGGTGGAGCCATTTCTGAGGGCGTCGGGGGGCGCGGGGCGTGTAGTCTCGGGGGGCGCAGGGTTCCGGGCGGGTGCGCCGGGGCGGCGAGCGCGGGCGGGGAGGGGCGATGATCCGGCTTCACGGGTTCTGGCGGTCGGCGGCGGCGTTCCGGGTCAGGATCGCGCTCAACCTCAAGGGGTTGGCGTTCGAGGAGGAGATGCACGACATCGACACCGGCGCGCTGGCCGGGTCGGAGTACGGGCGGATGAACCCGCAGGGGTCGGTGCCGTCGCTGGTGGATGGCGACGGGGCGGCGGTCGTCGAGAGCCTGGCGATCCTGGAGTACCTGGACGAGCGGTATCCCGAGCCGGCGCTGCTGCCGAGGGATGCCGTGGGGCGGGCGAGGGTGAGGGGCATTGCGCAGACCATCGCCTGCGACGCGCATCCGCTGCTGGTGCCCAGGGTGAGGCGGTTCCTCGCAGCGGAGTTCGGGGCGGTCGAGGGAGGGTGGAAGACCTGGACCGGGCACTGGTATCGCGAGGGGCTGAAGACCGTGGAGGCGCGGCTCGGGGAGCCGGAGACGGGGCGGTTCTGCCATGGCGACGCGCCGACGCAGGCGGACCTGTGCGTGGTGAGCCACGCGGTGAACGCGGGGCTGTTCGGGGTGGACGTGGGCGCGTATCCGCGGGTGAAGGGGGTGGTGGAGGCGTGCCTGGCGCGCGAGGCGTTCGCGCGGGCGCTGCCGATGCGCCAGCCCGGAGCGCCGGCGGCGTGACGCTCGTCGCCGCGTGCCATTGCGGGGACGTGCGGGTCGAGGTCGAGGGGCCGCCTTCGTATCTCAACGAGTGCCAGTGCTCGGTGTGCCGGCGGTATGGCGCGCTGTGGGGGTACTACCGCGGCGACCAGGTGCGGGTGTCGGGGGCCGTGGAGGCGTACACGTGGGGGCAGGGGGAGCTGGAGTTCTGCCGGTGCCGGCGGTGCGGGTGCGTGAGCCACTGGCAGATGGCGGACGGGGACCGCTCGCGCCTGGCGGTGAACGGGCGGCTGTTCGAGCCGGGGGACCTGGAGGGGGTGCCGGTGCGGCAGTCGCCGGGGCCGGACTGAGGGTTCCCGAGAAGGCAAGGTCGGGCTCTGCCCGAACCCGCCAGGGGCGAGCCGCCCCTGGACCGGCTTGACTTAAGGGACGCGTTCCAAGGGCGCAGCCTTTGGCGGAGTCCAGAGGCAGAGCCTCTGGCCTTGCTTTCCGGCGCTAGGGCGACTGGTTGGTCTGGCCGAGCGAGGAGCCGTTGTTGCCGCCGAGGTTGCCGAGGCCGCCCGGGGTGAAGCGGCCGACGTTGCCGAGGAGCTGCTGGACGAAGGAGGCCTCGGAGCCCGGCGAGGGCGTGGTGCGGGCGACCATGGCGATGGGGCGGGCGTCCTTCCTGGTCAGGTGCTTGACGGACTGCAGGGTGCCGGCCTGGTTGAAGGCGAGGACGAGGACGTCCTGCTTCTCGATGCCGGGGACGCGGGCGACGCGCGATGCGGTGGTCTGGCTGATGTAGATCCAGGTGTTGTCGTCGAAGGCGGCGCGCGCGGTGGGCGAGCCGAGCAGCGAGGTGGCGTCGGCGCGGGTCGAGGTGCCGGGGATCAGCTCGCGGAGCTGCTCGGCGGCGAGGCGCTGGCCGCGCGGGGTGACCGAGGGCGCGAACAGGGCGCAGCCGGCGAGCGGGGCGGCGGAGAGCGCCGCGGCGAGGGCAATCGCGAGGGTGGGCTTGGGACGCACGCGCATGTTGACTCCGCTTCCTGGGCGCCTCTGGTCCGGGGCGCGGGGCCGGCGTGGCGCGCGCGCCGGCCGCGGGGCGGCGGGTCGCCGCGTCGTGCGGGCGGGCTGCGCCGGGCTGCGGGCGGGACGGGCGTGCACGGCGGGGCTCGCGTTGTCAATCGGCGGCCTCTAGGGTCGGGGGATGCTCGCACTCCCGTTCCTGCGCCGCCGCCACGAGCGGGTCGGCTTCGTGCTCTATGGCGCCGCGGTGGCGGCGGCGCGGCTCGCGCCCCTGTACGAGACGGTGGGGGTGCCGGACACGCTGGACGGGCGCTTCGACTGCGTGGGCGTGCACGTGGCGCTGCTGATCCGCAGGCTGCGCGGGCTGCCGGCGGGCGAGGCGCGGGGCACGGGGCCGGCGCTGGCGCAGGCGGTGTTCGACGCGATGTTCTCGGACATGGACACGACGCTGCGCGAGTTCGGGCTCGACCTGGGCGTGGGCAAGCGGGTGCGCGCGATGTGGGAGGCGTTCCACGGCCGCGCGCTGGCATACGACGGGCCGCTGGCGGCGCACGACGAGGGGGCGCTGGCCGAGGCGCTGGGGCGCAACGTGTGGCGGGGCGGGGCGCCGGAGGGGGCGGCCGCGCGGCTGGCGGCGTGGGTGATGGCGCAGGACGCGGCGCTGGGGCGCACGCCGGCGGCCGAGCTGGTGGCGGGGCGGGCGGGGTTCCTCGGCGAGGACGCGCTGCGGGGGATGGTGGAGGACGGGATGGCTGGCGCGGCGACGGGTGTGGCGGCGGGCGTGGCAGCGGGAGCGGGGCGGTGAGCGAGCTGGAGCGGCTGCTGCCGGTCGACCGGCTGGGGGCGGGGTGGACGGACTTCGTGGTGGAGGCGAAGGAGGCGGAGTGCGTGGCGCTCGCGGGGCGGCTGGGGATCCCGGCGGTGCTGGCGCTGCGCGTGGCGTTCCGGCTGAAGGCGGGGCGGCGGGGCGTGGTGGCGGCGGAAGGCTCGCTGGCCGCGAGGCTGGTGCGCGAGTGCGTGGTGACGCTGGAGCCGTTCGAGGTCGCGGTGGCCGAGGAGTTCCGGGTGCAGTTCGTGCCGGCCGAGCGGCTCGCCGAGGAGCCGGAGGACGCCGAGGTCGATCCGGACAGCGACGACGAGGTCGGCTACGAGGGGCAGGTGCTCGACCTGGGCGAGGCGGCGGCGGAGCAGCTGGCGCTGGGGCTCGACCCGTATCCGCGCCGGCCGGGGGTGGCGCTGGCGGAGGACGAGGCGCCCGCGGCGGGCGGGGCGTTCGCGGGGCTGGCGAAGCTGCGGAAGCAGTAGTGGCGGCGGGCGCGGCGGGGCGGTCCGCGGCCCGGCCCGAGGTGGCGGGGCCGCGGGGGCGTCAGGCGGCGGCGGTGTTCAGGGCGTAGCAGCCGTCGGCGGACACGATGAGGCTCGGCTGGCTGGGGTCGCGCTCGATCTTCTGGCGGAGGCGGTAGACGTGGGTTTCCAGGGTGTGGGTGGCGATCGTGCTGCCGTAGCCCCAGACCTCGCCGAGCAGCGTGCGCCGCGCGACGGGCGTGCCGGGCGTGCGGCACAGGTGGCGCAGGAGCCTGGTTTCCTTGTCGGTCAGGCGGATGCGGCGGCGCCGTTCCGGGTCGCGCAGGAGCTTCTCGGCGGGGTGGAAGGTGTAGGGGCCGATACCGATGGCCACGTGCGGGCCGGTCTCGGCGGCGCGGAGCTGGGAGCGCAGGCGCGCCATCAGCACGGCGGGGCGCAGCGGCTTGGCGATGTAGTCGTCGGCGCCGCACGACAGGCCGTGGACGATGTCGTCCTCGGAGTCCGAGCCGGTCAGCATCAGGATCGGCATGCCCACGCCGAGGCCGCGCAGCCTGGCGCAGAACTGGCGGCCGTCGCCGTCGGGCAGGCCCACGTCGAGCAGGCAGGCGGCGAAGCCCGTGGCGTGCTCCGCGCGCACGGCCTCCGCCTCGGCGATGCTGCCGGCGGCGGTCGTCACGTACTGGCCGCTGCCGTCGAGGTGCTCGCAGAGCGCGCGGCTGAACTCGGCGTCGTCGTCCACGACCAGGATCTGGTGCCGTATCGGCATGGGCTTGCTCCGCTTTCGGGTGGGTGGCGTGTTCGCGGTCCCGTCCGCAGGGACCGGCGTGCCGTGGCGCGTGGCGGGCGGGCGTGCCCCGGGGTGGCAGGCGTGTTCGCGTGGAGCTGGCCGGGCTTCCCGTGGCAGGGGGCTGCGGGAACGGCGCCCGGCTGCGGCGGCTCCGGTTCCGGAGGCGCCGGCGGGGGTGGGCGCGCGCCGGGTGGCAGGTGGCAGGGTGCGCGGCGGGCTGGCACTAACGCAGGATAGGGCGCGCGCGGTTTGTCCCAATTCGGACGTTCACGATCCCGGGGGCGGCGTCGCCGGGGTGTGCCGCGCCCGGGTGCGGCTTGCGGGGCGGCTTGCGAGGCGGCTTGCGAGGCGGGGGCGCGTCTGGTACAGCGCGCGCCTTGCATTGCCGGTGCGTGACACAGGCCGCCGCAGCCGCGGCGGTCCTGTCGCGTCGCCCGAACCCGGAGGGGCGCAGTCCCATGGCCGTTCCCAAGAGAAAGACCTCGCCGTCCCGCCAGGGGATGCGCCGCGCCCACCACGCGCTGTCCACCGAGGCGCACAACGAGTGCGGCAACTGCGGCGAGCTGAAGCGTCCGCACCACATCTGCTCCCATTGCGGGCACTACGACGGCCGCGAGGTCGTGGTGGCCGGCAAGGCGCTGAAGGGTGCCGTCCGCACCTGAGCCAGGCGGCGTGATGACGGAAGCCCCGTTCACGCTCGCGGTCGACGCCATGGGGGGCGACCATGCCCCCGACGCCGTGGTCGCCGGCCTGGCGCTGTCGGTGGAGCGCCATCCCGGGGCACGCTACCTGCTGGTGGGCGACGAGGCCGTGCTGGCGCCCATGCTGGAGGCGCGGCCGGCGCTGCGCGCGATCGTCACGCTGCGCCATGCGCCGGCGGTGATCCCCTCCGAGATGAAGCCGACGGCGGCGCTGCGCGTGCGCGGGGCGTCGATGCGGGTCGCGATCGACGCGGTGGCGCAGGGCGAGGCGCTGGGCGTGGTGTCGGCGGGCAACACCGGGGCGCTGCTGGCGCTGGCCAAGATCGTGATCAAGACGCTGCCGGGGATCGACCGGCCGGCGATGGCCGCGATCGGGCCGTCGGCGCGCGGCGACGTGGTTCTGCTCGACCTCGGCGCCAACGTTTCGTGCGACACGCGCAACCTGGTGGAGTTCGCGCTGCTCGGCGACGTGTTCGCGCGCACCGTGCTCGGGCTGCCCTCGCCCACGATCGGGCTGCTCAACGTGGGGTCCGAGGAGCTGAAGGGCTCCGAGGTGCTGCGCCAGGCGGCCGAGCTGCTGCGCGCGAGCCACATCGGGCCGCAGTTCCACGGCTTCGTGGAGGGGCACGACATCGCGGCCGGGACCACCGACGTGGTGGTGACCGACGGGTTCACCGGCAACGTGGCGCTCAAGACCGGCGAGGGCGCGCTGCGGCTGGTGCGCGAGATGCTGCGCGAGGTGTTCGCGTCGTCGGCGCAAGCGAAGCTGGGGTATCTGCTGGCACGGCCCGGTCTGGAGCGGCTGCGCGAGTGGCTCGATCCCAGGCGCTACAACGGGGCGATGCTGCTGGGGCTGAACGGCGTCGTGGTGAAGTCGCACGGCGGCACGGACGCCGAGGGGTTCGCGCACGCCGTGGACGTGGCGATGGACCTGGTGACGCACGGGTTCAACGAGCGGATCCGGGCGGGGCTGGCGCGCATCGCGGAGCTGGGCGCCACGGTGGCCGAGGGCGACGCGGACATGGCGACGGCGCTGTGAGCGGGCAGGCAAGGCCGGGCTCTGCCCGGACCCGCCAGGGGCGAGCCGCCCCTGGACCGGCACTCCTAAGGGATGCGTTCCAAGGGCGCAGCCTTTGGCGGAGTTCGAGGCAGAGCCTCGACCTTGCTTCCTGTGCGACGGTGCGGGGATGACGGTGCGGGCGCGGCTGGCGGGGATCGGGGCGTATCTGCCGGAGCGCGTGGTCAGCAACGCGGAGCTGGCGGAGCGGGTGGACACCTCGGATTCGTGGATCCGCGAGCGCACCGGGATCGGGCAGCGCCATCTGGCCGGGCCGCACGAGACGGCGGCGTTCATGGGGACGCGGGCGGCGCAGGCGGCGCTCGACGATGCCGGCGTGGACGCCTCGGAGGTGGACTGCGTGCTGCTGGCGACGAGCACGCCGGACCAGGCGTTTCCCGCGACCGCGCTGCGGGTGCAGGCGGCGCTGGGGGTCACGCAGGGCTTCGGCATGGACCTGTCGGCGGCGTGCTCGGGGTTCGTGTATGGGCTGTCGATGGCGGACGCGTTCATCCGGTGCGGGCAGGCGCGCTGCGTGCTGGTGATCGGCGCCGAGGTGTTCTCGCGGGTGCTCGACTGGGGCGACCGAGGGACGTGCGTGCTGTTCGGCGACGGGGCGGGGGCGGTGCTGCTGCGCGCCGGCGCGGGCGAGGGCGAGGGGGTGCTGTCGACGCACCTGCATGCGGACGGGCGTCTCGGCGACATCCTGTACGTCGACGGCGCGGTGGGGCAGCCGGGGCCGGGGACGCTCGTGATGAACGGGCGCGAGGTGTTCCGCCACGCGGTGGCCAAGCTGTCGGCGGTGGTGGACGAGGCGCTCGCGGCCAACGGGCTCGCGCAGTCCGACGTGGACTGGCTGGTGCCGCACCAGGCGAACCTGCGGATCATCCAGGCGATGGGGCGCAAGCTCGGGCTGCCGCCGGAGCGGGTCGTGGTCACCGTGGACCGGCATGCCAACACGTCGGCGGCGTCGATCCCGCTGGCGCTCGCGCAGGCGTACGGGGACGGGCGGATCAGGCGGGGGGACCTCGTGCTGATGGAGGCGCTCGGCGGCGGGCTCACGTGGGGGTCGGCGCTGGTCCGGCTGTAGCGGGCGAGCAAGGCCAGAGGCTC
The DNA here is from genome assembly GCA_050955025.1 of Janthinobacterium lividum. Lineage (GTDB taxonomy): Bacteria > Pseudomonadota > Alphaproteobacteria > Acetobacterales > Acetobacteraceae > CAXSEF01. The sequence continues at coordinate 4,998 of JBPBQX010000066.1, read as the reverse complement.
TGCCTCTGGACTCCGCCAGGGCGAGCCGCCCTGGACTGGCTTCTCTTAGGTCAAGGGATCAAAGGGTCCTCGGACCCTTTGCGGGTTCGGGCAGAGCCCGACCTTGCTTTCTCGCCTTCGGCTGCCTGGGGCCCTCGGTTTCGTGGCCGCCTGTGCCCCCGCTGCACAATCCGGCGGGGTGTGGTGCAGAGGACACGGCCAAGTGCCTGAGATTGCGGGGTTCGTTGACTGTGCATTCGGGCATCAGTAGCGTTGCCGTATGAACACGGTCACCCGGGCCCAGCTTGCCGAGCGCATCTACACGCAGGTCGGCCTGTCGAGGAACGAGTCGGCCGAGCTGCTCGAGACGGTGCTGGAGCAGGTCGCCAAGGTTCTCGAGTCGGGGCATTCCGTGAAGATCAGCGGGTTCGGCACGTTCTCCGTGCGGCAGAAGGGGCGCCGCGTCGGGCGCAACCCGAAGACCGGGGTGGAGGTGCCGATCCTGCCGCGCCGGGTGCTGGTGTTCCGGCCGAGCCAGGTGCTCAAGGCGCACGTGAACGGCACGGCGATCCCCGCGGCCGAGGATGACTAGGACGCCGCCCCCCGGGGCGTCGGACCGACCCGCGCCGGCGGACGACCCGGCGGGCGACGCCGTGGCGGGCGAGGCGCCGCGGGCGCGGCTGAAGAAGGCGCCGAACGCGTTCCGCACCATCAGCGAGGTGGCGGACGAGCTGCACATCCCGCAGCACGTGCTCCGGTTCTGGGAGACGCGGTTCCCGATGGTCCGGCCGCTCAAGCGCGGCGGGGGACGGCGCTATTACAGGCCGGACGACATCGCGCTGCTCCGGCGGATCTCCGACCTGCTCTACATACAAGGGTATACGATCAAGGGGGTGCAGCGGCTGCTGCGCGAGGGCGGCGGGCGGCTGTCGGACGACATCCCGCCGGCGACCGAGGCGGAGCGCGCGGAGGCGGCGGCGGAGCGCACGCGCGTGCCGGAGGAGGCGGAGGCGGAGGCGGCCGTGGCGGCGCCCGGTGGCGGGGCGGCGGCCTCGCCGGGGGCTGTGGACAGGGCGGCGCGGCGCGAGCGGCTGGTCCGCGTGCTGCGCGAGCTGGAGGCGGTGCGTCGGCTGCTTCCGTGAGGGCGTGCGGGCGTGCGACCGGGTGGGCGGGGCGCGTTGCGGGGGGCGGGATAGGCTGCTACACGGAGCCACGCCGGCCGGTCGGAGCGTAGCGCAGTCTGGTAGCGCATCAGTCTGGGGGACTGGGGGTCGTGGGTTCGAATCCCGCCGCTCCGACCACGGCGTTTCTTTTTATTGGGGCAGCCACCTGCGGGTCAGGTGGATCACGGCGTCCGGCAGGTGCCGCCGCCAGCGTTCGCAGACCTGGGCCAGGGCGGGGTCGAGCGCCGGCGCGGGGCTGTGGATCGCCAGCACCGGGCGGCCGTCGTGGCGCAGGTGTCGCGGGTCGGCGAAGCAGGCGGCGAGCAGGGCGCAGATGTCGGCGTCGTCCGAGTCGTCGCGGTGGTAGTCCTGCAGCTGTTCGCGGGCCGGTGCGGCCAGGCCGGGGCGGGCGGCGAGGTGTTCGTTGCCCCAGACCAGGCGGAAGCCGAGGCGCAGGTCGGGCTCGGACAGGAAGACGCGCAGGGGCTCGATGTGGGCGGCGATGCCGTCGATCCAGTGGAGCGGGAAGCCGACGCGTCGCAGGCCGGCGGCGCGGGCGCGGGTCAGCTCGTCGCGCAGCGCGAGGCGCAGGGTGGGGGCCGGGGCGGTGCCCTCGGCGCGCCGGGCGAGGAAGTGCAGCAGGGGATTGGCGTCGGGCGCGTGGGCGAGGTGGCGCCGGGCGTAGAACGCGGTCTCGAAGCCGGGGGAGGGGTTTTCCCCCTCGCGCCAGCCGTGCTCCAGGTAGTGCTCGAACGGGTCGCAGCCGTGGGCGGCGACGTCGCGCCGCTGCCGGCAGTAGTGGGCGACGTCGAACTCGGGCAGCGGGCTGACGCGCGCGGTGTGTCGGCGGGCGAGGTAGTGCAGCAGCGGGCTCGCGGTGGCGGGCAGGGCGTGGCGGGCGCGGTACCAGGCGGTGTCGAAGTGCGCGCAGGGGCGCAGGTCGAGGGCCTCGTCGCGCGCGGCGAAGCGCACCAGCGGGTCGAGCGGGTGGGCGCCGTGGGTGGCGCGGTACCAGGCGGGGTCGAGGCAGGGGTTGGGCCAGGCGCCGTCGGGGCTGCCGAGCAGGGCGTAGTGCAGCAGCGGGTCGGTGTCGGGGGTTCCGGCGCTGGCCATGGCGCGGGCGCGGTAGAAGGCGGGGTCGAAGTAGGGGTTGGGCTGGCGGTGCTCGCGCCATCCGGTGTCACAGTAGTGTCGCAGCGGGTCGGTGTGCGCGGCGGCGAGCGCGGGGTATGCGTGCAGGTAGTGGCCCGCCATGAAAAGGCCGCTGTCATGCAGGAGCGTGCGGTGCGCGTCGCTGCCCGGCGGGGGCAGGGCGGCTGCGGGAGGGGGCGGGAGCATGGCGCGACCATGTCGGGCGCCTCGGGCGCGTGTCAAAGTCGGCGGGCGTGCGCGTTGTATTCACCCCGCGGCCTGTGCCATGTGCGTGTGGTAACCGGGCCCGGTCGCGGTTGCGGCCGTTCCGGCCCGCTGCTAGGAGGTTTGCCGCAGTGCAGCATGGTGGCGAGGCGAGGCCGGTTGCGGCCGCAAGGCTGGCTTCCGCGGCCCCGCGCGACGGGCGGGCTGCGACGCGGGGGAATCGGCGTGGCGGGCGCGGCGATAAGGCATCGTTCAGCTTCTTGTGGTTCTCTGGGCCGGCCGGGGATGCCGGCCGGCCCCGACGGGTCGCGTGTGTTCCCCGGTCGTGTGGCGTGAAGGAAATGCAGTCTTGAAAGCAGTGATTCTGGCCGGCGGCAAGGGAACCCGGCTGTCGGAGGAGACCGAGATCCGGCCGAAGCCGCTGGTCGAGGTCGGCGGGCGGCCGATCCTGTGGCACATCATGAAGTCCTACACGAGCCACGGCATCACCGACTTCGTGATCTGCCTCGGCCACAAGGGCTTCGCGATCAAGGAATACTTCTCGAACTACTTCCTGCACATGTCCGACGTGACGTTCGACATGAAGCAGAACTCGATGAAGGTGCACCAGGCGAGCGCCGAGCCTTGGACGGTGACGCTGGTCGACACCGGGGAGGACACGATGATCGGCGGGCGCATCAAGCGCATCCTGCCGTTCGTGGAGGGCGACGAGGCGTTCTGCTGCACCTACGGCGACGGCGTGGGCAACATCGACATCTCCCGCACGATCCGCGAGCACCGCAACTCCGGGCTCAAGGCGACGGTGACGGGCGTGCAGCCGCCGGGGCGGTTCGGGGCGCTGCAGATCTCGGACAACAAGGTGAACGGCTTCCAGGAGAAGCCCGAGGGCGACGGCGGCTGGATCAACGGCGGCTATTTCGTGCTCTCCCCCAAGGTCGGCGACTACATCGAGGGCGACACCACGGTGTGGGAGCGCGAGCCGATGGAGAAGCTCGCCAAGGAAGGGCAGCTCGGCATCCACCACCATCCCGGGTTCTGGCAGCCGATGGACACGCTGCGCGACAAGCGGCACCTCGAGGAGCTGTGGGCGGCGAACAAGGCGCCGTGGAAGACCTGGTAGCCTGCGCGTGCGGCCGCCCGGCGTTGACGGGCGTGGCTGCGAAACACTGACTGCGAAGTGCCGGGCTGCGAAGTGCTGGGCTGCAAAGTATTGGAGGCTGTGCTGATGCGCGTTCTGATTACCGGGAACATGGGCTATGTCGGGCCGGTGCTGGTGCGCCATCTGCGCGCGCGGTTCCCCGACGCGGAGCTGATCGGCTACGACGCGGCGTTCTTTGCGCAGTCGCTGACGCATGCGGTGCAGTTCCCCGAGCGTCTGCTGAACCGGCAGATCTTCGGCGACGTGCGCGACATGGGGCCGGAGCTGTTCGAGGGCGTGGACGCCGTCGTGCACCTGGCCGCGGTGTCGAACGACCCGATGGGCAACCGCTTCGAGGCGGTGACCGACGACATCAACCACCGCGCGTCGGTGCGCTGCGCGATGCTGGCGCGCGACGCAGGGGTGAAGCATTTCGCGTTCGCGTCGTCGTGCAGCGTGTACGGCTTCGCCGAGGGCGGCGCGCGGTCCGAGAAGGACGCGGTCAACCCGCTGACGGCGTATGCGCGCTCCAAGATCGCCACCGAGGAAGGCCTGCGCTCGGCCAACAACGGCAACATGACGGTCACCTGCCTGCGTTTCGCGACGGCGTGCGGCGCGAGCCCGCGTCTGCGTCTGGATCTGGTGCTGAACGACTTCGTGGCGGGCGCCATGGCGGACGGCAAGATCACCGTGCTGAGCGACGGCTCGCCGTGGCGGCCGCTGATCGACGTGGCCGACATGGCGCGCGCGATCGAGTGGGCGATCACGCGCGAGACCGGCAACGGCGGGGCGTATCTTTCGGTCAACGCCGGCTCGGACCGCTGGAACTACCGTGTGCGCGACCTGGCGCAGGCGGTGGCGGACGGCGTCGAGGGTGCGAGCGTGTCGATCAACACCGACGCGCCGCCGGACAAGCGGTCGTACCAGGTGGATTTCTCGCTGTTCAAGGAGCTGGCGCCGGAGCACCAGCCGACCACGGAGCTGGCGGCGTCGGTGGAGCGGCTGCGCAGTCTGCTGGGCGGCATGAACTTCGCGGACAAGACGTTCCGGCAGGGCTCGTTCATCCGGCTCAAGGTGCTGGACGGTCTGATGGCGGACGGCGCGATCGGCAACGACCTGCGCTGGGGGAAGGCCGCGTGAAGTTCCACCCGACTCCGCTGCACGGCGCCTTCACCATCGAGCTGGAGCGCAAGGGCGACGAGCGCGGCTTCTTCGCGCGGTTCTTCTGCGAGAAGGAGTTCGGCGAGCAGGGGCTCGAGACGCGTTTCAAGCAGGTGAACAACTCGCTGTCGGCCAAGGCTGGGACGCTGCGCGGGATGCACTACCAGCTCGCGCCGTCGGCCGAGGTGAAGGTGGTGCGCT
>JBPBQX010000065.1:0-12219 GCA_050955025.1 Janthinobacterium lividum | reverse complement strand
GTGGTGCTCTGGGCGAACAGCGTCGTCGACCGGATCGTGTCCGAGCCGATCCTGCCCGTGGGCGCCGTGGCCGAGCCCTACGCGCTGTGGGCGATCGAGCGCCAGCCGGGGCTCGAGCTGCCCTGCCGGCACGACGCCATCGTGCTGGCCGACGACCTGGGCCCGTTCGAGCGTCGCAAGCTGCACCTGCTGAACCTGGGCCACACCATCCTGGCCGAGCACTGGCTGCGCTCGGGTGCCCCGGCCGGGCGCACGGTGGCCGAGGCGATGCACGATCCCGAGGCACGCCACGCGCTCGAGGCGACCTGGGCCGAGGAGGTGCTGCCGGTCTTCGACGCCGAGGGGGAAGGTGCCGAGGCGCGGCCCTACGTGGACGCGGTGCGCGAGCGCTTCCTCAACCCGTTCCTGGCGCACAGGCTGTCCGACATCGCGACCAGCCATGCGCGCAAGAAGCAGCTTCGCCTCCTGCCCGTGCTGGAGGCCGCCCGCCGGCACGGGCTCGCGCTCGCGCAGCCGCGGCTGCGCGCGGCGGTAGGGGAGGAGGGGCTTGCCTGACGCGCCGGACCCGCGCCGCAGCAACGGCCCGGCCCGGACCGCGAGCGTGAGCCCGCTCGTCGTCATCGGCGAATGCATGGTCGAGATCTCGCCGGCCGGCGGCGGGCTGCACCGCCTCGGCTACGCCGGCGACACGTTCAACGCGGCCTGGGCCAGCCGCCTCCTGCTGCCGCCGGGCCGGGCCGTCCGCTACGTGACGACGCTCGGCACGGACTGGGTCTCGGAGGAGATGCTCGCGTTCATGCGCGGCTCCGGGCTGGACCTGTCCGCGGTGCGCCGCCACCCCCACCGCCCGGCCGGCCTCTACGCGATCAGGCTCGTCGACGGCGAGCGCACCTTCGCCTACTGGCGCAGCGGCTCGGCGGCCACCACCCTCGCGGACGACCCCGATCACCTGTCTGCCTCGCTGGCTGGGGCCGCGATGGTGCTGTTCTCCGGCATCACGCTGGCGATCCTCCCGCCATCCGGGCGCGCGGCACTGTTCGACGCGATCGCCGCGGCGCGCGAGAGGGGCACGCGCGTCGCCTTCGACCCGAACCACCGGCCGCGCCTGTGGCGTGACGACGACGAGGCTCGCGAGGTGCTGACCCGTTTCTCCCGCCTCGTCGACTGCGCCCTGCCGAGCTTCTCCGACGAGGCGGCGCTGTTCGGCGACGCCTCGCCCACCGCCTCCGCCGCGCGTTTCGCCGGCCTCGGGGTCGGCGAGGTCGTGGTGAAGGACGGTCCCGGGCCCGCCCTGGTCGTGGCGCCCGGCGGCACCGCCTGGGTCGAGCCAAGCCCCGTCGCGCGGCCCCTCGACACCACCGGGGCGGGAGACGCCTTCAACGGCGCCTATCTCGCGGGCCGGCTGCAGGGCCTCGCCCCCGCACGGGCCGCCGGCCTCGCCCACCGGGTCGCCGCCGTGGCAATACGCACCCACGGCGCGCTCGTCCCGCGCGACATGGACATCAGCCTCGACGCCAGCGGAAGCGACCCCGAACCATGAACGATCTCGAAACCCTCGTGTCCGGGTGCACCGTCATCCCCGTGCTGACGATCGGCCGCCTCGAGGACGCCGTGCCGCTTGCCCGGGCGCTGGTGCGCGGCGGGATACGGGTGCTCGAGGTGACGCTGCGCACGCCGGCGGGCGCCGCCGCCGCGGCCGCGATCCGCAGGGAGGTGCCCGACGCCGTGGTCGCGCTCGGGACCGTGCTGAACGAGGCCGACGTCGCGCTCGCCCGCGCGCTCGGCGTGCCCTTCAGCTTCAGCCCGGGGCTCACGCCCGCCCTGCTGCGGGCCGCGCGGGACGCCGGCATCGCGCTGATCCCGGGCATCCGCACGCCGTCCGAGCTGATGCTGGCGCTCGAGTCCGGGCTCTCCGCCGTGAAGTTCTTCCCTGCCGGGCAGGCCGGCCCGGACGCGCTGCGGGCCCTGGGCGGGCCGTTCCCGTCCGTCCGCTTCTGCCCGACGGGCGGCATCTCGGAGGACGGGGCAGGGGAGTGGCTCTCCATGCCCTCGGTGTTCGCGGTCGGCGGCTCGTGGCTCGCGCCCGCGGGCGACGTCGAGCAGCAGCGATGGGACGCGATCGAGTCGCGGGCGCATCGTGCCGCCGCCCTTGCCGCAAGCGCGCGGGCCTGACCGCCGAACCCCTCGGCGGACGGCAGCCACCAACGCCCGGAGAGTGTCACGGACCCATGCGCCGGGGCAGGTCAGGAAGCCTTCTTTTTCTGAAGAAAAAGAAGCAAAAAGACTTTCTCCGATTGACACCGTGCCGCCCGACGGACCTGTGTCCCCATGGGCAAAGTTCTTTGGTTCTTTCTTTCAAGAAAGAACTGCTTGCCTTGCCTGCCGCCCGTCATGCGGCACGGTCACGGGTTCATGACACCCTCTAGCGGCCTGCCGCGGCGTGCCCCTCGGGCAGGCGGACGACGCCTTTCCTCACCAGGATGTTGCCATACAGCCGCCGCTCCCCGGTGGCCGCCACGGCAAAGGCGGTGCGGGCACGGTCGTAGAAGGCGAAGCGCTCGAGCTGCTCCAGGCCGCCCGCGTAGCCGGTCCGCGCCGCGAGGGCCCGGAACTCGGCCAGGATCGGCGGCTCGCCCCCGGGGTCGCGCATCACCGCGAGCGCTGCATCGGTGAAGTCGTCGAGCGGGAGCACGGAGAGCACGGCTTCCAGCACGCGCGTCGCCGGCAGCCCGGGCAGGGCGATCACGCTCCGGCCGGACGCCTCTGCGGGGTAGTTCGCGTCGACGATCGCGAGCTCGTCGCCGTGGCCCATCGCCGCCAGCGCCCGCAGCAGGTCCGGGGTCAGCAGCGGATCGATTCCTGTCAGCATTGAGCCTCCCGTGCGCCCGTCGCCTCGGCGCATCCGGTCGAAGCACACAACGCCGGCGGCCGGCAAGCCCGCGACGACGCCCGGCCGGTCAGGTCAGGGCACGGTCGAGATGCATGTAGCCGCCGTCGACGACGAGCCACTGCCCCGTCGTGTGCGTCGCGTGGTCCGACAGCAGGAACGCGACGGTCGACGCGATCTCGCGCGGCGTGGTCATGCGCCGTCCCAGCGGGATCGTGCCCCGTATGCGCGCAAGCGTCGCGTCGGGGTCCGCGGTGCGGCCGACCTCGGCGGCGTAGTGCGGCGTCATCACCTCGGCCGGGATCACGGCGTTGACCCGTATCCCGTCCTCCAGCAGGTCCGCCGCCCACTCGCGGGTGAGCGCCAGCAGGCCGCCCTTGGCCGCGACGTAGCCGCTGGTGCCGCCCTGGCCGGTGAGCGCGGTCTTGGAAGCGATGTTGACGATGCTGCCGCCGTGCGCGCGCAGCTGCGGCAGGCAGAGCTGCGCCACGTGGAAGCACTGCACGAGGTTGCGCTGCAGCGAGGCGACGAACGCCTCCACGCCCGCGTCCAGCCCGACCTTGTCGTTGCCGCCGGCGTTGTTGACCAGGCGGTCGATCCGCCCGTGCCTGGCGAGGACCGCCGCCACGGCCGCGACGCAGGCGGCCTGGTCCGTCAGCTCCACCTGGAAGAAGCTCGCCTGCGGCTGCACCCCGGTCAGCGCGTCCATGAACGCCGCGTCGGGAGGGTCGCGCCCGAGGATCGCGGGCACGGCGCCCTCCTCGGCCAGCAGCTGCGAGATCGCGGCGCCGATGCCCGAGGCGCCGCCGGTCACCAGCACCGTCCTGCCCTGCAAGCCAAGGTCCATGGTTCATTCTCCCGGAGGATGCCGGCCGGGCTTAGGCGGAGCGCGGGCCGGGGTGACGATAGGCGGCGAGGGACTCCGGCCGCATCTCGATAGAGAAGCCGGGCGCCGTGGGCAGACGGTAGGCGCCGTCCCTGACGACGCACGGATGGAGGAAGTGCTCGTGCAGGTGGTCGACATACTCGATGACGCGGTCCTCGAGGCTGCCCGAGACGCAGAGGTAGTCTATCATCGAAAGGTGCTGCACGTACTCGCACAGCCCGACGCCGCCGGCGTGCGGCCAGACCGGCAGGTCATGGCGCGCGGCCATGAGCAGCACGGCCAGCACCTCGTTGACACCGCCGAGGCGGCAGGCGTCGATCTGCACGACGTCAATCGCGCCGCGCATGATGAACTGCTTGAACATCACCCGGTTCTGGCACATCTCGCCGGTCGCGACCCGGACCGGCGCCACGGCCTCGCGGATGCGGCGATGGCCCTCGATGTCGTCCGGGCTCGTCGGCTCCTCGATGAACCAGGGGTTCGCGAACGCGAGTTCGCGCACCCGGTCGATGGCCTCGTCGACCTCCCACACCTGGTTCGCGTCGATCATCAGCCTGCGGTCCGGGCCGATCGCCTCGCGCGCGATCCGCAGCCGGCGTATGTCGTCCTGCCGGTCGCGGCCGACCTTCAGCTTAAGGTGGTCGAAGCCGGCCGCGACCGCCTCGGCGCATAGCCGGCGCAGCCTGTCGTCGTCGTAGCCCAGCCAGCCCGCCGAGGTCGTGTAGCAGGGGTAGCCGCCCGCCTCGAGACGCGCGAGCCGCTCGCGCTTCCCGGCCAGACGGTCCTGCAGCATCTCGAGCGCCTCGCCGGGCCGGATGCAGTCGGTGATGTAGCGGAAGTCGACCGCGGCGACGAACTCGCGCGGGCTCATGTCGGCAACGAGCTGCCAGACCGGCTTGCGCTCCGCCTTTGCCCAGAGGTCCCACACGGCGTTGACCACGGCGCCGGTCGCGAGGTGGACCGCCCCCTTGTCGGGCCCGATCCAGCGCAGCTGGCTGTCGCCGGTGACGTGGCGCCAGAAGCGGCCCGGGTCCTCGCGCACCCAGTCGAGGTCACGCCCCACGACCAGGCGCGACACCGCCTCGATCGCGGCGCAGCAGATCTCGTTGCCGCGCCCGATCGTGAAGGTGAGCCCGTGCCCCGCAAGGCCGGGCTCGTCGGTGTCGAGCATGACGTAGGCCGCGGAATAGTCCGGATCGGGGTTCATCGCATCCGAGCCATCCAGCGCCTGGGACGTGGGGAAGCGGATGTCGAGCACCCGCGCGCCGGTGATGACGGTCACGTCACCCCGCCCCATGACGGCGAGCCGGTCAGATCGCCCACCCGCCGTCGATCACCTGCGCCGTCCCCGTGGTGAACCCGGATTCGTCGGAAGCAAGGTAGACCGCGAGCGCCGCAATCTCCTCCGGCCGGCCGAGGCGCCCGCCCGGCTGCCGCGCGAGGAACGAGGCTTCCGCGGCCTCTGGCGTGATCCCGCGCGCCTCGGCCATCGCGGCCATGCGCTGCCGCAGCGAGGGGCTTTCCACGGTGCCGGGACAGATCGCGTTGCAGCGTATGCCGCGCGCCACGAAGTCCGCCGCAACCGACTTCGTGAGCCCGATCACCGCCGCCTTCGAGGCGCCGTAGGCGCAGCGGCCAGGCACGCCCTTCAGGCTGGACGCCATCGAGGCGATGTTGACGATCGACCCGCCGCCCGCGGCGAGCATGCCCGGAAGCACCGCACGGATCAGCCGGAACATCGGCGTCACGTTGAGGTCGAAGGAGCGCGCCCAGGCGTCGTCGTCGCACTCGAGGATGGTGCCCGCATGCACGAAGCCGACGGCGTTCACCAGCACGTCGAAGCCGGCACCGCCGGCCACGGCGGCCAGCGCCGCGCCGTCGCGCACGTCGAGCACCGCGGTGGCGGCGCCGTCGAGCCCGCGCAGGCCCTCGGGGCTGATGTCGACGGCCGTCGTGGCGGCGCCTTCGCGCAGGAACGCCCGGGCGATGGCGCGGCCGATGCCCTGCCCCGCCCCGGTGACCAGGGCCCGCTTCCCGTCCAGCCTCATGCGTGTCTCACCATGCCGGCGCCATGGCCGGGATGCTACCTCATCGCCCCGGATCGCCCATCCCCAAAAGAGGCCCGACCGCGGCGAACGATGCGGCGCGCGCTTCCTTCAACCCGGCGCGGCCGCGACCGGGGTGGATCCGGCCGGGGCGCACCGACCCGCCTCCTCCAGCCAGGCGCAGAAGGCCTGCGCAGCGCCATCGCCGGCCTGGGTGTCCGGCACGTAGGCGTGGTAGTTCCGGGTCGGCAGGCTGGTCCCGGGGAACGGCGCGACCAGGCGCCCGGCCGCGAGGTCGTCCGCCACCAGCACCGTGGGGCCCATCGCGACGCCAAGGCCGTCCAGCGCCGCCTGGATGGTCAGGAAGAAATGGTCGAGCGTCAGCGTGGCAGCGGGCTCGACATCCCCGCCGCCGGCCGCGGCCAGCCAGTCCGGCCAGGCCCGCGGAAGCGTCGAGATGTGGAGCAGGGTGTGGCGCCGCAGGTCAGCGACCTCCGCCAGGGGCAGGCGGGCGAGCAGCGCCGGGCTGCACACCGGCAGCCTCCGCTCGGTCAGGAAGAGCCGCGAGGCGAACCCGTAGAAGGTGTCCGGCCCGCCGCGGATGACCACGTCGAACGGGTCGCGCAGGGACTCGAGCGGTTCGTTCGAGGTGGACAGGCGCACCTCGATGCCGGGGTGGCGCTCGCGGAAGCCGCCGAGGCGCGGCAGCAGCCAGCGCAGGCTGAAGGTGGCGAGCGCGTTGACGCGCAGCACCGCCAGCGGCGCCGCGCCGTCCTGCGCCCGGTGCCGCGCCGCCGCGGCCGCCAGCCGGTCCAGCGCCGGCCCGGCCTCGGCGAGCAGCGCACCGCCGGTGGGCGTCAGCACGACGCGCCGGTTCAGCCGGCGGAACAGCGCGGGCGGCCCCAGCCAGTCCTCCAGCAGGCCCACGTGACGGCTCACCGCGCCATGGGTGACGCCTAGCTCCCCGGCGGCGTCCTTGAAGCTGCCGAGCCTGGCGGCCGCTTCGAACGCGCGGAGGGCGTTGAGGGGAGGGAGGGATCGCCGACCGTTCACCATGACCTGCCCCCGCGTGAGAAATCCTGACCCGAGCCGCGAGCATTACTCGTTTGCGGAGGCAGCGAAATACCCGCAGCTTCGCCGCATGTCCCGCAAGCCGAGAACCTCCGCATGACCGCGATCCGGCAGAGCAGGCCGCTCAGCGGCATCGCGTCAGGTTTCCTTGCATGCGGTTCTCGCCTCCGGCGGTCGCCCGACCTGGGGACGAGGGCCGGAACGGCAAAGGTCATGGAGGAACAACGTGCCCGCTGACCCCGCGCTGGCGACAAGGCGGATCGCCCCCGGAGCGGCGGGAGAGGCCGGGGGTGGCCCACACACCTCGAGCCAGCCCGGTGCCGGGCGCACCCTTGCCGTGGCCGGTGCCGCGCATGCGCTGCACGACGGCTACACCGACCTAATCTACATCCTGCTGCCGGTCTGGCAGGCGGAGTTCGCCCTGGGCTACGCCACGCTCGCCCTGCTGCGCGGGCTCTACGCCGGCGCGATGGCGGCGCTGCAGCTCCCGGCGGGCCGGCTGGCCGAAAGGCTGGACGGACGCCTCGTGCTCGCCCTGGGCACCGCCCTGGCCGCGCTCGGCTACGCGCTCGCCGGTGCCTCCGGGGGGCTGTTCGCGCTGTGCGCCGCCCTGGTCCTGTCCGGGGCCGGCTCCAGCACCCAGCACCCGATCGCCTCGGCCGCCGTCTCGCGCGCCTACGGGGACGCCTCGCGCGGTCCCTTGGGCACGTACAACTTCTCCGGCGACCTCGGAAAGGCCGCGATCCCCGCCCTGACCTCGCTCCTGCTGACCCTCATGCCCTGGCGGCACGCCTTGTGGATCCTCGCCCTGCTCGGCCTGGCCGTGGCACTCGGCGTGGCCGCGCTGATGCCCCCGATCGGCCGCCCCGCGCCCGGAGCGGCCCTCCGCGCGGCGAGGGGCGGGGGGCGCGGCTTCCCGCTGCTGCTCGCGATCGGCGTGCTGGACACGGGCGTGCGGATGGGCCTGCTGACCTTCCTGCCCTTCCTCCTGAAAGCGAAGGGCGCGTCGCTCCCCACCGTCGGGCTCGCCCTGGCGCTGGTGTTCCTGGGCGGCGCCGCCGGCAAGTTCGCGTGCGGCTGGCTCGGCGCCCGCGTGGGCGTGCTGCGAACCGTGCTGATCACCGAGGGCGGAACGGCCGCGTGCATCCTCGCCGTGCTGGCGCTGCCGCTCGTCCCCACGCTGGTCCTGCTGCCCCTGCTCGGGCTCATGCTGAACGGCACGTCCTCGGTGCTCTACGGCACGGTGCCCGAGCTGACGGTGCCCGACCGCACGGAGCGCGCCTTCGCGCTGTTCTACACCGGCACCATCGGGTCGGGCGCGATCTCCCCCGTGCTCTACGGCGTCCTGGGCGACGCGGTGGGCGCCGGCTGGGCGACGGCGGCCACGGCGGCCGTCGCCCTGGCCATCTTCCCGCTCGCCTTCGCCCTCGCGCCGCATGTCGCGCAGGCCGGAACCCGCGAGTGACGCCCGTCACGGACCGGCAGCCGCGACCACTGTCCCGTGCCAAGAAAGGAAGCGTGTTCTTTCTTGAAAGAAAGAACCAAAGAACTTCTGCAAATCAACCCTGTGCCAGACGCATGGCACAGGACCCAAACGGACAAAGTCTTTTTGCTTCTTTTTCTTCAGAAAAAGAAGGCCTTGCTGCCTTGACCCTGCCTCGGCCTCCAGAACAGGAGCAGGCCGCGGGTGCACGGGCGCGACGGCGGGCGCCGACTCCAATCGCTAGGCGGAACGATCCTCCCCGCCGGTTGAGGCGCCTCCGCCCGACGCGAACCAGTTGCCGTGGAAGCCCGGCGGGATCCTGTGCGGCAGCCGCACCGTGGCGACCGGCGGCGCCTCGAACGCCTGCGCGTTGAGGATCGCGAGGTCAGTGGCCTGCGCCGCCGTGTCGATGACCAGGCCCATGAGCCAGCCCTCGCCCTCCTCGGCGTCGGCGTGCGCCGGCACGAACACGAACTCGCCGGGCACGCGGTCCTCGCCGAACTCGTGCACGAGGCGCGCGCCGGTCTCCATGTCGTGCCGGAACAGCTTCGTCGCGCCGGCGAGCTGCGGGTTCGCGTCGGGCGGCACCTGCACGGTGTAGACGTGGCGGTGGGGCTGGCTGAAGCGGCGCTCGTCGATGCGCGGGAACTCCTGGGGCGTGGGATCGACCACGCGCCGCCCGACGCGCCGCGTCGCCGGATCCACCGTCCAGCGCTCGAGCCGGCCCAGCGCGTCGAGGCCGCCGGCGTCCGAGGCGAACATCGTGTCGTAGGCGATCACGTCGAGCACCACTCCGCCGTCGGGCGCGTCGTAGGCGTTGGCCACGTGGAACACGAAGCACGGCTCGACGTCGCACCAGAGAATATCGCCCGCCTCGCCCCCGCGCGGCAGCAGCCCGACGCGGGCGCGGTGCGACGGGTTCCAGCGGAACGGGAACCGCTGGCCGCCGAGCACGGCGCGCATCGAGAAGGTCACCGGCAGGTCGAGCACGACCACGAAGCGCGCGGTCAGCGCGCAGTCGTGGATGCACGGCCCATGCTCCACCGCGATCGCCACGTCGCGCACGACCCGGCCGGCCGGGGACACGACCACGTGGCGCACCGCGTCCCACACCCGGCCGTCGTAGGCGATCGCGTGGTGCTCGCCGGTGAGCGGGTCGCGGTGCGGGTGCCCGCTGAACGAGCCGCCGAGCGTGCCGTCGAGGTCGCTGTAGCGCTGCCCGTCCAGCGTCGCGGACAGCTCCACGGGGAAGCTGCCCGCCTCCACCAGCGCGAAGGCCCGCCCGCCGATGTCGACGACGTTGGTGTTGACGGTGTCGTTGCTGCCCCGCCGCGGCCCCGGCGCCGCGTCGCGCCCGAGCGCCGCCGCCGCCAAGCGCGAGCCGATCCAGCGGTTGCGGTACCACAACACCTTGCCGCCGCCGAGCGCGAGGCCGTGCACCATGCCGTCGCCGAGGAACCAGTGGTGGCCCGCGTGGTCCGGCCGCACCGGGTTCGCCCCCATCCTGAGATAGCGCCCGTCCAGCCCCGCCGGGATCGTCCCGCTCACCGCGAGCTCCTCCAGCGTCAGCTCGGCAGGCATCGGCGCGTGGATGCCGACGAGGAAGGGGCTCTCGGACCGCGGCAGCCGGCTGCGGTTCCACGCCGCCAGCAGCTCGACGCCCTTCTCGGCGGCGGCCCGGATCGCTGACTGCACGGCGTTCGGCATGGAATCGCGGTCTCCGGCGACGTCGCGTCGCTCCTGCCGCCGCACGCTAGCGGCCCGCCGGGCCGGCGTCGCCCGTCGCGTTCATGCGCGCGGTCGCCGTGCCGCCCGCGTCCCTGGAACGAGCGCCCTCCACGCCCCATCTGGTGATGCCGCGCAACGCGAAAGGCCGGACAGCGACCATGGCAAGCGGATGGGCCCCGGACGGGGCGGTGCAGGACCAGATCGACGACACCGTGTCGGACGGCGTCATGCGGGCCCGTGCGCGCATGCCGACCGGCGAGGGCGAGGCCCACTGCGTCGAGTGCGGCGACGAGATCCCCGAGGCGCGCCGCCGTGCGCTGCCGGGCGTGCGCACCTGCGTCGCCTGCCAGTCCGCGCGCGACGCCCGCCCGGCCTCCTTCGGGTTCAACCGACGCGGCAGCAAGGACAGCCAGCTCCGCTAGGGCCCCGGATGGCCGTCCCCCGCGTTCCGCGCCATGCTGCCGGCCGGCACTGCCCGGGATGCCCGCCGCGCCTCGGTCATCCCGGACGACGGCCCGCGATCAGGCGGGCCACGCCACGCAGGAGGCCTCCCGGTGCCCGACCCCGCCGACCGCCCGCCGCCCGCCGGCAACGAGGACCACCCCGGCCGCGCGCACCACGACCTGGGCGGCGTGTCGCGCTTCCTGTGCACCCCGGTCGACACGGAGCCGCACGCGCTCACCGCCTTCGACCGCCAGGTGGACGCCCTGCGTCAGCTGCTGTCCGCCAAGGGCCTGATGAGCGTCGACGAGCTGCGCCGCGGCATCGAGGCGATCCCCGAGGCCGAGTACCACGCCCTGTCCTACTACGGGCGCTGGATGCGCTCGATCACCGCGACCCTGCTGCGCCGCGGCGTCCTCGACGAGGCCGAACTGCGCGCCATGCTGGCCACGCCGCGATGATCCCCGACGGCGCCACGGTGCGCGTGCGCGACGCCTGGCCGGAGCTGGACGGGCCGGCGCACATCCGCACGCCACACTACCTGCGCGGCCGCACCGGCACGGTGCTGCGCCACCTCGGCGACTTCCCCAACCCCGAGGACATCGCCTTCAACCGCGCCGCACCGCTGCTGCCCCTGTTCCACGTCCGCTTTGGACTCGACGGCCTCTGGGGCGGGCAGGGCGCCGACACGCTGCTCGCCGAGATCTACGGCCCCTGGCTGGAGGAGCTGCGATGAACCCGGTCGAGGCCGACGGCGAGGCCCTGCTCGCGGCCGTGGGCGCGCTCCTCGCGCACGCCGGCATCGTGACCCCCGCCGAGATCGAGGCGCGCGTCGCCCTCACCGACCAGGCCTCCCCCGCGCAAGGCGCCCGAATGGTGGCGAAAGCTTGGTCCGACCCGGACTACCGCGCGCTGCTGCTGTCCGACGGCACGCGTGCGGCGGAGGCGTTGGGCATCGCGATGCGTGGCCTGCCGCCGCTGGGTGTTCTGGAGAACCGGGCGGGGCTGCACCACCTCGTCGTGTGCACTCTGTGCAGCTGCTACCCGCGCGCCGTGCTCGGCTACCCGCCGTTCTGGTTCAAGTCGCCGGGCTACCGGGCACGCGCCGTGCGCGACCCGCGCGGCGTGCTCGCCGAGTGGGGCACCGCGCTCCCCGACGACACCGAGGTGCGCGTGGTCGACAGCACCGCCGACTACCGCTGGATGGTGCTGCCGGCGCGGCCGGAGGGCACCGAGGGCTGGGCCGAGGACAGGCTGGCCGCCCTGGTCCGCGAGGGCGACATGATCGGCGTCAGCGTGCCGGCAGCGAGCAGGCAAGGTTGAGGCTCTGCCTCAAACTCCGCCAAGGGCTGGGCCCTTGGATCGCCTTCCCTTAAGTCAAAGGGATCAAAGGGTCCTCGGACCCTTTGCGGGTTTGGGCAGAGCCCATGCTTCCCTCACTGCGCCGCCGTGACCCGCCACACGGTATCGCCGAGGTCGTCCGCGATCAGCAGCGCCCCGGTCCGGTCGAGCGCGAGTCCCACCGGCCGCCCCCGCGCGTCGCCCTTCGCATCGAGGAACCCCGTGACCACGTCCTGCGGCGGGCCGGCGGGGTGCCCGCCCGTGAACGGGATGTAGACCACCTTGTAGCCGTTGAGCGGGGTGCGGTCCCAGCTGCCGTGCTCGCCGACGAACGCGC
>JBPBQX010000064.1:0-12778 GCA_050955025.1 Janthinobacterium lividum | reverse complement strand
CTGCTGCCGGTGCTGGCGGCCCACGCGTTGATCGGCGCCGGCGTGGTGGCGCGGGTGTGCTGGGTGGTGCCGCGCGACAGCCTTCGCCTGCAGGCCGAGGAGGCGTTTGCCGATCCAGGCTGGCGCTCGGCTCTGGGCCACGCGCTGTCCGTGCGTGCGGCCGAGAACGCGCCCGACCCGAGCCGCGGCCTCGCCGGCTACGTGACGACCTACCAGGCAGTGGCTGCAGCTCCTGCTCTGCACCTTGCAGAGTTCCGCCGGCACCCGACCTTGCTGGTGCTGGACGAGGCGCACCACCTGCCGGCGCTCGACAGGCACGGCGCGGCGCCGGACAGCCCGGACCCGGCGGCGGCCTGGTCGGCGGCGCTGCTGCCGATGCTGTCGCAGGCCCGCGTGCGGCTGCTGCTTTCCGGCACGCTCGAGCGCTCGGACGGACGGCGTATCCTGTGGCTGCCCTACCGTCGCGCCGGCCTGGGTGCGGTGGGGCAGGGGCTGGCGGCTGCGCGCAAGGGCGACGAGGTGGACCTGTCGGCGCCCGGCTGGGCCGTGGTGGGCTATTCGCGGGCGCAGGCGCTGTCGGAGCGTGCGGTGCTGCCGGTGCGCTTCGGTGCGCTGGACGGCGAGGCAAGCTGGCTGGCCGAGCCGGGCCCGGATCGTACGCGGGCGCAACTCGGCCCGCACCGCCTGGGCGCCGCCTTCCCGTCGGAGACCACGCGCCCGGCCTTGTTCACCGCCTTGCGCACGGGCTTCGCCGACGCCCTGCTGCGCGAGGCGTTCGACGCGACCCGGCAGCTGCGCGCGCGGCGCCGGGCGGCGCTTGGCGCCGCGGCGAGCGAGCCGTGCCGCGGCCTGGGCAAGCTGCTGGTGGTCGCGCCGGACCAGGAGCAGGCGCGGCGCTACCTAGCGCTGTTGCGCGGCTGGGTGTCGGCGGCAGCGCGCGACACGGTGCGCCTCGCGACCTCGGACGAGCGCGACGCGCACGACACCCTGGCCGCCTTCCGGCTTCTGCCCGAGCCGGGCGTGCTGGTCACGGTGGCGATGGCCTACGAGGGGCTGGACGCGCCCGAGGTCGCGGTGGTGGCCGCCCTGACCCACATCCGCTCGCGCCCGTGGCTGGAGCAGATGGTGGCGCGCGCCACACGGGTGGACCCGCACGCCGGACCGTACGAGAGCCAGGAAGCGCTGGTGTTCCATCCCGACGACCCGTTCTTCGCGAAGTTCCGGTGGCGCATGGAGCAGGAGCAGGGCACCCGCGCGCAGCCACGTCCGGCGCGCCGGCAAGGCGACCTGCCATTGTGGCTGGCCGAGCAGCTGTCGCGCGAGCGCGAGGATCGCGGCATCGTGCCGCTGGAAAGCAACGCACTGGCGTTGCGCTACGCGATGCTGCGTCCCGGGCCGGAGCTGGCGCTGGGGCGGC
The DNA here is from genome assembly GCA_050955025.1 of Janthinobacterium lividum. Lineage (GTDB taxonomy): Bacteria > Pseudomonadota > Alphaproteobacteria > Acetobacterales > Acetobacteraceae > CAXSEF01. Next base: position 11,361 of record JBPBQX010000064.1, on the reverse strand, counting down.
CGGAGGGTCTGGCGGAAGCGGTGCAGGGCGAGCTGCTGGAGGCTCCGAGCCAGGCGGAGCGCCGGCTGCGCGCGGGGATCGCCGAGCTGGTGGCGGCGCAGGCGGTGGAGGACACGGCGGAGGCGCACGACGCGCGGCGGCACGGCTACCACGCCTACAACGCGGTGCTGAAGCGCGTGCTCGGCAAGGGGCGTGCGGAGATGGGGCTGGCGGAGCTGGAGGCGGCGGTGGCGTGGCTGGGGCGCAACCGGCTGCGCGATCATCTGGGGCTGCTGGACGGCGACACGCGCTATGCCTGGGATGCGGGGCGGCGCAGCGGCGTGTGGACGCCGCCCGTCGGACGGACGCCAAAGGCGCGGGGCAGGACGGCGCCCACACGGCGCGCGCTTGGCAGCGAGGACTGATGCTCAGGTGCCGGCGTTCTCGTCCCTCTCGCCTCAGGACGCAAGTGGTCGAGGCTGCTGGACAAAGCCGTGTCGCACGGCTCCATCAGCCAGTTGGCCGCGACCGTTTGTGACGGTGGTCCAGCGCGGTCCAGCGCGGCCCTTAAAACAGCGGCGACCCGGCGTGGCCGGCGCGAACCGCCTGCACGGCGGCGCGGGCAGCGTTGAGCAGCAAGCCACTGTCGGTGTCGGGCGTGACCAGGCCGAAACCCATCGCCAGCATCCGGACGGCGTAAGCCGGCGACACGCAATGCACGCCGGCGTGCTGGCCGCGCCGGGAGGTCTCCGCCAGCACAGTCTCGTAGATCGCGAGGATCTCCGGCTCCTCCCGATCGAGCAGTGGCGGCAGGCCCATGCTGAATCCGAGATCGCTCGGGCCGACGTAGACGGCATCGACCCCGTCCACGTCCAGGATGGCATCCAGGTTCTTGACCGCCTTGAGCGTCTCGATCATCGGGATGCACAGTACCTCGCCGTTTGCGCGCGCCTGGTAACCTACCCCCTGATCGCCGGCGCCGTACATCGCGGCCCGGATCGGGCCGTTGCTGCGCTGGCCCAGAGGAGGGTAGCGCACGGCGGCGACCAGCGCCGCGGCCTGGTCTGCGGTGTTGACCATCGGGCAGATCACGCCGTATGCCCCCGCGTCCAGCACCTTGCCGATGATGCCGGGCTCGTTCCAGGGCACGCGCGCCATCGGCAGCACGGGGCGGCCCTGCATCGCCTGGAAGCACGCCACCATCGAGCGGTAGTCCTGCACGCCATGCTGTAGGTCGACGGTGATGCTGTCGTACCCGCCATGCGCCATGATCTCGGCCGAGAACCCGTCGGGTATGGCAAGCCAGCCGTTGACCGCCGGCCTGCCTTCGGCCCAGAGCCTCTGCACGCTATTGGACATGATTTCACCTGATCTTTCGTTGCTGATCATGAAAAGCGAGCATGAGCACGATGGCTGCCGCCCGTGGTTCAGCGCTGATCGAGCTTGTCATAGACCAGTTCTGCCCCGTAGCCCGGTCCTTCCTTGCCCCAGGTGAGGTCGACCCAGGCGGATGCGTCGTCGACCAGCATCATCCTGCCGCCGCCCATGACCCTGCCATCCCTGGCGACCTCGTAGGTGAGCTCGCGTGGCCCGACCGCCTTGACCGCAAGGGTGAGGCCTGGTGCAGCCTCGGTGCGCCTGATCGGCATCGGGGTGCCATCCGTGCGACCCGTCACGACTTCGCCAAGCTCGGGAATCTCCCAGACGATCTCCCCATCGTTGCCGAGGCGGAAACGGTAGACGCCTGGCGCTCCCTCCTTGGCGGCTGCGCTGCTGCGGGGCAGGCTTAGTTGCCAACTCCCGTTCCACGGGCTCGGCGAGGACGTAGCTGCGTTGGCGGCAGGCAGGATGCCCGAGATGAGCAGGCCTGCAGCCGCGAGTAGTGCCTTCATCACAGCTCTCCAGTGAGTAATCGCGTCGCTGACGAATACAGCATCAAATGCGGTGCTCAAATCGATGTGCTTGGCCTGCTCGCAAGCGGTACAACGCTGCAGGTCGGTGAGTGCCGGTGCGGCGACTTTCTGCGGCCTCCACGACATCCTGGTCAGTCACCTTGCGCCGGAAAGAGGCCGGGTCCAGCCGCGTACCGAGCACCTGCTGATAGACCGCATGCAGCTCGGCCATGGTGAACAACTCGGGAAGCAGGAAGGCAGGCAGGGCAAAATAGCTGGACTTGCCGCGCAGCCGCTCGACTGCAGCCGAAACGATGCTGGCGTGGTCGAAGGCAAGTGCGGGCAGCTTCGCCACCGGGTACAGCAGCAGTGCGCTGCCGGCGGTTGTCAGCTCAGACACCGGCACGAGGGCAAAGTAGGCGACGGTCAGCGACCAGCCCCGTGGGTCACGGCGGGCGCCGCCGAACGTGGCGAGCTGCTCGAGGTGGCGGCAGTCCACACGCGCCTTCGCGCGCAGGATGCGCGCCGCGCAGGCATCAAGGTCGCGATCCTGGGGCACGTGGACGTAGCCGCCAGGCAGCGCCAGTCTGCCGGCGAAGGGAGCGAGATCGCGGCGCACCAGCCCGACGGACAGCTCGCCCTGGTGCAGCGTCATCAGCACCGCGTCCACCGTGGCGATCGGGGCAGGAAAGGTCATGTCCGGCATCGACTGATTTCTAATTTGCAAATTACAAATAACTATGCGATATCCGGTGCGGTGAGGCAAGCGGGAATGCCTCCCGCATCCGGGGTGTCGTTCCATGCGGCTCAGCCTGACCATTGGCAACCAAACTGTCCCGCTCCGCAGCTTCGTCTTCCCCGGTGGCGAGGTGCAGGTGCGTATCGAGGCACCCGTTTCCGCCGAGGCGGCGGTCACGATCCGCGCCGACATCGTCGACTCTGCCACGCTCATGGCCCTGCTTCTGCTGACCGATGCGGTGCGCCGGCACTACGCCGACCCGGCCATCGATCTGGTTTGCCCCTACCTGCCCTATGCCAGGCAGGATCGCGTAGCCTTTCCCGGCGAGGCGTTGTCCGCCGCCGTGACGTGTCGGCTGCTGAACGCCCAGAACTACCGTTCCGTCGAGATCTGGGACGTGCACAGCGACGTGTCGCTGGCGCTGCTGGACAGGGTGCGCCACCGGCCGGCAAGCGACTTCGCCGGGCCGATCGTGACAGCGCGCGACGTGGTGGTGGCGCCAGACCTGGGCGCGGCCAAGCGGGCGGGGAACTGCGCCCGCCTGGCCGGCGCCACGCTGATCCACGCGGAGAAGACCCGCAGCACCGACACAGGAGCCATCACCGGCACCGTCGTGCGCGGCGAGTCGGTCGGCGAGCGGGACTTCCTGATCGTCGACGACATCTGCGACGGCGGCCGCACCTTCATCGAGCTGGCCAGGGTGCTGCGCCCGCTGACAACGGGCCGGGTCAAGCTCTACGTGACCCACGGCATCTTCAGCGCCGGTTTCGACACGCTAGCCGCGCACATTGATCGCATCTATGTCGCCAACCCTTTCCCTGCCGAACTGCCTCCCTTCGTCCAGACCGTAGGAGGCTGACGTCATGCGCATCTCCCCGCTGCACGCCACCGACTTTTATAAAGTCGGTCACATCCGTCAGTACCCAGCCGGGACCACGCTGGTTTACTCGAATTTCACCTGCCGCAGCGATCGGCTCGCCGGGATGCTGCCGGACTTCGACCACCGCGTGGTGTTCTTCGGCCTTCAGGGCCTCGCGCAGTGGCTGTTGATCGATGCCTGGAACCAGGAGTTCTTCCACAGGCCGAAGGCCGAGGTGGTCGGTGCCTACCGACGTCGCATGGACCTCTCGCTTGGCGAAGGTGCCGTTGACGTCAGCCATGTCGCCGCCCTGCACGACCTCGGTCACCTGCCGCTGCGCATCAAGGCGCTGCCGGAAGGTAGCCGCGTGGAGATGCGCATCCCGCTGCTCACCGTGGTCAACACCCACCCGGACTTCTTCTGGGTGACCAACTACGTCGAGACGCAGCTCTCGGCGGAGCTGTGGAAGGCGATCACCTCGGCGACTATCGCCCACGAGTACCGGCGGCTGTTCGCCCGCTACGCCGAGCGCACCGGGGCGGACCCCGCCCTGCTGCCCTGGCTCGGGCACGACTTCTCCGCGCGCGGCATGTCAGGGCTCAGCGACGGGGCCAGCAGCGGCGCCGGGCACCTGCTGTCGTTCCGCGGCACCGACACGATCGCGGCGATCGACTACCTGGAGGCGGCCTACCCCGACGGGCAGCCCGCGCTGATCGGCGGCTCCGTGCCCGCGACGGAACACTCCGTGATGTGCATGGGCGGCGAGGACGACGAGCTCGGCACGTTCCGCCGCCTGGTGACCGAGATCTATCCTTCCGGCATCGTCAGCATCGTCAGCGATACCTGGGACTTCTGGCGCGTGATCACGCAATATGCCGCCGCGCTGAAACCCGAGATCCTGGGCCGCACGCCCGATGCCGCGGGCCGGGCCAAGGTGGTGTTCCGACCGGATAGCGGCGACCCGGTCGCCATCATCGCCGGCGACCCACAGGCCCCGCCCGGCAGTCCCGAGCACAAGGGCGCGGTCGAGTGCCTGTGGGGCATCTTCGGCGGCACCACCACGGAGCAGGGCTTCCGCGTGCTGCACCCGCAGGTCGGGCTGATCTACGGCGACTCTATCACGCTGGAGCGCGCGGAGCGCATCCTGGAAGCGCTAGCGGCCAAGGGCTACGCGTCGGACAACATGGTGTTCGGCATCGGCTCGTACACCTACCAGCACGTGACGCGCGACAGCTTCGGCACCGCGATCAAGTCCACGTTCGGCGTGGTGGGCGGCGAGGACAGGGTGCTGTTCAAGGCGCCGAAGACCGACAACGGCACCAAGACCTCGGCGCGCGGCCTGCTGCGCGTCGAGCAGGAGGGTGGCCACTTCGTCCTGCACGAGATGCAGACCCGCGAGCAGGAGGCCCGGGGCCTGCTGCAGACCGTGTTCGAAGACGGCAGGATGGTGCGCATGGAAGGCCTGGACACGCTGCGCCGCCGGCTTTGGCCGCCGATCGCGGTGCGGTGACCTCGCCGGTGTGGTCGACGGCAGGGCGGGATCCCGTCGCCGCCGGCGAGCCTGCCTCTGCTTCTCCGTGTCCTGCCAGGACGCCGCCAGCCAGCCGCCGCACCGGTGTGCCGGAACGTGGGGTTACCGTGCCCCCGCCTGCGGGGGAGTCTGCTCGGTCCGTTTCAGCCTGATGTCCACGCTGGCCTCGTGGTTCAGCGCGTCCACGACGGACAGGTGCGCGAAGCCCGGCCCGTCGGGCATCCAGGTGGCGGCCATGCCGACATCCGGCCGGGGCAGCGGAACCCCGTCGACCAGCCAGCGGTAGGGAGGCACGCCGCTGCCGGCCTCGAGCGTGAGCGGGGAGCGGTCATTCTCCCCGTCCAGCTCCAGCGTGGCGTGGTCGGGCGGGAAAACGATGCGCGGGCCCTGCCGTTCTCCGCGTCCCGGCGAGAAGCGCATCAGGCCCGGGGAAAGGCGGCCGGCCCGGGATGCCTCGACCCTGCCGGCCTCTTGGGCGGGCTCGGGCGGCAGCAGGTCGAACGCCTGGAACAGCACGGGGGCGGCCGTGTTGCGGCCGTAGGCACCCGGCACCGGCGTGCCGTCCACGCGCCCGGTCCACACGACCACCGTGTAGCGCCCGGAGTAGCCGGCGGCCCAGGCGTCGCGGAAGCCGTAGGAGGTCCCCGTCTTGAAGGCGATCGCGCGGCCGCCCGGAGCACGCCCGTCTGGCCTGGCCATGCCCCCGAGGATGTCGCCGAGCTGCCGGGCGGAGGCGGCGGTCATCAGCGCCCGGGGCGGCACGGCGGGGTCGGCGGCCAGCAGGCGCAGGGGAGCGGCCATGCCGTCCCGGGCGAGGCCCGCGTAGAGCATGGCCACGTCCTGCAGGCTGATGCCCAGCCCGCCCAGCGCCACCGGCAGGCCGGCCGCAACGCTGTTCGAGGGAATCCGCACGTCTGCGCCCGCCTGGCGCAGCGTGGCCACGAACCGTTGCGGGCCGACCCGTTCCAGCAGCTGCACGGCCGGCAGGTTGTAGGACTGGCGCAGCGCCTCGCCCACCGACACCGTGCCGTGGAACCGGCGGTCGAAGTCGCGCGGGGCGTAGTCGCCCAGGCGCATCGCGGTGTCGTCGATGAGCGTGTCCGGCCGCACCAGCCCGTCGTCGAAGGCCAGGCCGTAGATGAACGGCTTCAGGGCGGAGCCCGGGGAGCGGCGCGCCCGGACCATGTCCACCTGGCCGCCGCGCGCCGCGTGGTTGCTGCCCCCCAGGTAGGCCAGCACGCTGCGGTCCGAGTTCCTGACCACCAGGGCGGCCATGCCGCTCGCGCTGCCGTCGCGCAGCTGACGGGCCGCAAGAGCCTCCAACCCGGCCTGCAGCCCGCCGTCCAGGGTGGTGCGGACGAGGCCCCGCCTCTCCTGGCCCTGCAGGCGAACCGCGAGGTACCCGGCCTCCCGTGGCAGCGCATGGCGCTCGAGCGGGGCGAGCTCCGCGGCATCCCGGCCCGCCACGGCACGCGACAGGACCCTGCCGGCGGCGAGGATGGCCCGCCCGGGGTGGCGGTCGGGGCGCAGCCGGGCGGGGCCCTGCGGCAGCGCCACCAGCAGCGCCGCCTCGGCCTGGCTCAGCCGGGACGGCTCGTGGCCGAACCAGGTCAGCGACGCCGCCCGCACCCCCTCGATGTTGCCGCCGAAGGGCGCGAGCGTCAGGTACATCGAGAGGATCTGCGGCTTGGTGAAGTGCGCCTCGAGCTGCAGCGCCCGGGCGATGTCGAGGAGCTTGCCGGCCACGTCGTGGCGGTGCGGCGTCAGCAGGCGGGCGGTCTGCATGGTCAGGGTCGAGCCGCCCGAGACGACGCGGCCGCGGGTGGCCAGCTGCCAGGCCGCCCGCGCGAGCGCCAGCGGATCCACCCCCGGATGGCGCTCGAACCGGGCGTCCTCCGTCCTGAGCAGCAGGGCTAGGTAGCCGGCGTCCACGTCCTCCACGCCGGCCGGCAGGCGCCACATGCCGTCCCGCGAAAGGCGTACGTCCAGCAGCGTCCCCTGCCGGTCCAGCAGGCCCAGGGAAAGGTCCTGCAGGCGCGTCAGCGCGGGCGGCGCGATGCGGTCGGCCGCCACCGCGCCTGCGGCCAGCACGGCCAGCAGCGCCGCCGCCGCCGCCAGCCGGCGGTGCATCAGCGGGGGGCGACCCCGATGGCGCCCGCGCCGGTGCGGGCCATCACCTCGGGGCGGTACATGTCCTCCACCTCGGCCTCGGGCAGCGCGAAATGTCCCGGCGTCACCACCCGTACCAGATAGGCCACATGGAACTGGTCGGCGGGCAGCGTCGGTGCCGTACCAGGGGAGTCGGACGCTGCCTCGGCATCCGTGGCAGCGGCGCCAAAGACGCCTCCCACCCCGTCCAGGTCAAAGGCCGCCACGAAGCGGTCGTCGCGCGCCTCCTCCACCCGGCTGTCGCTGAGCGGCGCCAGGAAGGCGTAAGGCCCGTCCTTGCCGGCCGTGCGGATGACGGTCTCGATCTCCCAGCCGGCGGGCAGCATCTCCACCAGCACGGTGCGGCGGTCCGCCTCGTCCGTCATCTGCCCGTGCAGGGCGACGATCAGCCGGTCGTTCTGCCTTGTCTTGCCGGGGTCCACCGGCTTGCCGTCGAGGCCCAGGTACTCCCTGTGCAGGGTGTAGCCGTGAGACAGGGGCGGCAGGGCATCGCGGGGTGCGCCGTGGACGCTGAGCGTGCGCCACAGGGTTTTGGTCCCGGTGTTGACCGTCTCGAACCCCGCCGCGACCCGCGACGGGTCCGGGGCGAACTCGGCGGGCAGGGACAGGGGCCCGTCGATCCCGTCGACCTTCAGCCGGCGGGCCGCATCGTCGCGGCTCATGGCGTGGGCGGCCGAGAGCAGCGCCGCCTTCTCCTGCGTGTTGAGCCCCTCGCTCTTGAGGTTCAGGCCGGCGATCCGCTGGACGATCGTGTGCGCCAGGGCGTCGTTGCCGCTGTCGGCCGCGATCGCGCCCATCTGGGCGAGGTCCCTGACCGGGCTGCCGTAGTCGTAGGTGAACCACCAGGCGGGCCAGAGGCGAGCCTGCAGGGCGAGGTTGGAGAGGGCGTGGGCGAAGGTGGCCTCGGCGCCCGGCTTGTCGCCCATCAGGGACAGGGAGCCTGCCAGCTCGGCCAGGGCCAGTGGCGCCGCCACCGCGTCCTTCGCGGCGACGAGCGACCAGAACGTGTAGGGCGAGCCCGCCTGCGCGGACAGGGCGTCGCGGTCGCGCCGCAGCGCGGCGATGTCGCCCTGGCCCATGCGGGCGAGCACATACTCGCCGTAGGCACGGCTGTTCGCCTCGCCCTCGGCATACGAGGTGCCGTCGTCGTTGCCGCCCGACCCGCGCACCCTCTGCTGGATCCAGCGGCGCGAGCGTTGCAGCGCCTCGTCCGGCACGTCGAAGCCCGCATCCCTAGCGTGCAGGAGGAAGTCGAGCACGTAGGCGTTGAGCCAGGCCGACGCTAGGCCGTCATTGGTCTGCCACAGCCCGAAGCGGCCGCCCGCGTCCTCGCGATCCACGATGGAGTCCACCGCGGCCTGCACCCGCGCGCCGGTCTTCTCGTCCCGCGGCAGGCTGCCCAGAAGCTTGGGGTCGTTGAAGTAGATCAGCGGCCAGGCCGAGGAAGCCAGCTGCTCGGTGCAGCCATAGGGGTAGCGGTAGAGCGACTGTAGTAGGCTTGGCGCGTCGATGCCGGCCAGGCCGGAATAGCCCACGCTGACGGTGAAGCCGCCCGGCGAGAAAGTGTCCACGACCCGGGGGTCCAGCCGGAAGGTATCGCCCGGGTTCTGGACTGCCGTCTGCTCCAGGGTGACTGGGTAGTGGGGGCTGCGCACGACGATCTGCCAGTCGCGGTGCAGGTGGTAGCCGGCCGGCCCGGCGAGGTCGACGCCCAGGGTGGCGACGCCTTCCGAGAGGCCGCGGATGCCGATCCTGTCCTGCTGCCGGTCGCCCTGCTTGAGATGCCACTGCAGGGGATGATCGTTCGAGAGCTGCGCCGCGCCGCCGGAGGCAAGCTCCATGCGGTAGTCGCCCTCGGCGCCATCCGTGTTGGCCACCGACACCGCGAGCACCGCGTCGTCGCCGGGGGCGAGGAAGCGCGGCAGGGACAGGTCCGCCAGCACCGGGTCGCGCACCGTGACGCGGCCTTCGGCCTTGCCCACGCCCTGCCGGCTCCAGGCCAGCGCCATCAGCCGCAGCTGCCCCTCGAAGTCGGGCACCTCGAGGGTGACGACGCCGTTGCCGTCGGCGTCCAGCGCCACCGGGCCCGAGAACAGGGAGACGATCTTCGTGCTGGTCACCGCCAGCGAGGCGCCGCCGATGCTCTTGCCTTCGTCGCCGCCCTCGCGGACCTGGCCGCCCGCCGCGTTGCCGTCGAGCAGGTGCCCGTAGTCGTCGCGCATGTCGAAGCCGAGCTGGCGCTTGCCGAACAGGAAGGCGGCGGGATCGGGGGTCTCGAAGCGGGTCAGCTGCAGGATGCCCTCGTCCACCGCGGCCAGGCTCACCCAGGCGGGCTTGCCGGCCACGCCGCCGCCCACATGCACGGGAATGCGCAGGGGCTGCCGCGGGACCATGCGCTCGGGCGCATCCAGCCTCACGTCGAGGGTATGCGCCGCCTGGTCCAGGCCGATCCAGGCCAGGCCGACCGCGCGGACCGGGGCATGCCCGTGCACCTCCCGCAGCGGCCGCACGACATCGACCATCACGTAGGCGCCCTGGCCCCAGTCGGCCTGCGCCTTGATGACGAGGTCCGCTCCCTGCGTCGCCACGGGGATGTTGCGGGCCTCGAAGATGCGGCTGCCCATGACCGTGACCTGGGCCAGCCCGGCGAACGGGGCGTCGATGTGCAGCCGGACGTCCTGCCCGGCCGTGACCACCGGCGTGTCCGTGGTGACGGCGACCTTGTCGGGCGTGTCGTCGTCGGTGGAGACGACGCTCCAGCCGACGCCGAGCCTCACGCTGCTGGCGGCGCCGCTGGCGGCATCGCTCACCACCAGCCTGTAGGTGCCCCACGGCAGCGCCGCCGTGACGTGGCCCGGCGCCGCCTCCGGCACGTCCAGGGAGCCGGAGGAGACGGGAACGTCCAGGACGTGGCGGTGGTAGGTCCAACGCGCGCCGCTCCTGACCCAGTCATATCGCACGTCCTCGCGGACGATTCTCCACTGCAGCCCGGTCCTTGCCGCGGGCCGGGCGTCGCCCGTGAAGGTGCGCACGTCGAACGCGACCTGCTGGGTCGCATCCCCCTGAGTCGCGCCCGTCGAGCGCAGCCCGATCAGCAGCGGCTGGTTGCGGATGGGCAGCTCCAGGTGCTCGTCGACCACCCGGCCCGACGGCTCGAACAGGCCCGCGGTCAGGACGCCCTTCAGCGGGACCGACGTGGCGGGCAGGGGATCGAGCGCCGTCGCGATGTGGCTGTTGCCCGCATCGTCGGCGTCGGGGAGCTCGAGCTTCTGGACGGTCGGCGGCGTCTCGTCGGTGACCAGGCCGAACTGGTAGTCCGCGGCCTCGGGAACCGGGCTCGGATCGCGCTGGATGCTCAGTTCCGCCTCGCCGTGCAGGCCGGCCGCCGGAGCCCCGTAGAGGAACTGCCCGTTCAGGGTGACGTCAATCGGCCGGCCGGGCGCGAGGTCGCGCGAGGTCGAGGCAAGGCTCACCTTGAGCTGCTGCGGCACGAAGTCCTGCACGTCAAACTGGACGCTGCTGATGGCCTTGCCCTTCGGATCGAGGCGCGCCTCGATGGTCCAGTGTCCCCGGGCCGCCGACCTGGTCAGGACGAACGCCTCGTGGAAGCCGCCGGCCAGGCCCGCGCCCAGACTGACCTGCCTGGCCTCCACGCCATCGGGGCGCAGCAGCGCGAGGGTGAGCGGCATGTCGGCCGCGGCCAGCCCCGAGCCGTCGCGCAGCAGGGCGGTGACGTTGACCGTCTCGCCCGGCCGGAAGATGTCGCGGTCCAGCGCGACGAAGGCCTGCACGGCGCCGGGCGCCAGCAGGCCGGACGCGCCCCGGTCCGAGAAGTCGAACGCGGGCCGGGCGAGGCTGAGCATCGCGAAATCGCCGTTCCCGGCCGCGCTCAGCACCTCCGGCGACGCCGCGCCCTGGCCGCGCAGCAGGCCGGGCGCGAAGAGGGCCTCGCCGTGCGCGTCCGTCGTCTGCTGGTCGAGCACCTCCTGGCCGAGCGAATGCAGGGCGAGGCCGAGGCCGGGCAGGGGCATGGCGGTGGCCAGGGACCTGGCAAGGACGTGCAGCCCGTCCGGGCCGGAGAGGGTGGTCAGGGCGATGTCGGTGACCATGGCCCAGTGGGCGGCCAGATCGGCGTGGGCGTCGTCGTCGTCCGCTTCCGCGTCGGCCGGCTGCTCGGGAGGCCCGCCCAGGG
>JBPBQX010000063.1:0-12909 GCA_050955025.1 Janthinobacterium lividum | reverse complement strand
GACGCATCGGCGACGCGTTCCGCCTGGAATAGACGTGCCTGCACGCCGGCCGGGCGAGGCTGTCGTTTGCGGAAAATTCATCCCGGCCGGCGAAGGTGGGCCCTCGTCCGGAACCCTCCCCATGCAGATCAGCCGAGCCATCCTTGTCCTGGGCCTGGAATGGGCGTGCCTCCTCGGGGGCATGGTCGCCGGCATGGCGGTCGAGCGCTGCGTCCGCACCGAGGACATCCGGATCATCCTGGCCGGCGTCGCGGCGCTGGCCCTGGTCGCCGGCGGCACCGCGGGAAGGCTGGCCCTTGCGGACGCGCACGAGTGCAATGTCGGCTCGCTGCTCTTCGTGCTGACGGCCGCCCTCGTCAACCTGATGATGGTGCGCGACGGCACGGACGGCCACCTGGCCGGCGGCATCCTGTGCGCAGCGGTCGCGGCCGCGGTCTTCCACCTCGCCGCGACCAGGGCTGGCCCGCGCCTCGCTGCCACAACCGCCGTCCGCCCCGACCATCTCCCGTCGCCGCCGTCCTGAGCGCCGCCGGGTCGACGCGGGCGGCCGCTCCCTGGCACTCCAGTCCGTTCGGGCGCCCCTAGTCCAGCCGCACACCCGGCCTCGCCATCCGCCCGAGATCGTCCGCCAGCCAGCCGATTCCGCCGCGCACCACCCCCTGAAGGTCCATCTGGTGCATCCGGTAAAGCGCCGCATGGCTCAGCTGCGCCACCCGCCCGGGTAGGAAACCGCCGCGGAACACCCCGTACGACCCCAGTGTCCCGTAGGCCGCGTAGTCGCCCAGCGACACCACGCTGCCCATGTCGCGGAACGCGAACGCGCGCAGCGCCCGGCCCCGGCGCGCCCGTGCCGCCAGGCTGCGCGCCAGGAACACCGCCTGCTGCCGCGCCACCTGCGCCGTCGCCGGCAGCGGCCGCCCGTCCGCCCCCGCCAAGCTCGCGCAATCGCCCAGCGCGAACACCTCGGGGTCGGTCACGCTCTGCAGCGTCGGCCCGACCACCACCTGCCCGTGCCGCCCGACCGCCAGCCCGTCCAACTCCGCCACCACGCGCGGCGCGCGCACCCCCGCCGCCCACACCGACAGCGCCGCATCCACCCGCCCGCCCTCCAGCACCACGCCGCCCGCGTCTGCGCCCACCACCTTCGTGCCTACCCGCACGTCTACGCCCAGTCCGCGCAGCACCTGCAGCGCCTGCCCCGAGATCCGCTCCGGGAATGCCGGCAGCAGCCGCGGCCCCGCCTCGACCAGCGTCAGCCGCAGCGCCGTGCGCGTGCCCCCTGCCGCATACCCGCCCAGGATGTCCATGTGGCGGCGCAGCTCCGCCGCCAGCTCCACCCCGGTGGCACCCCCGCCCACGATCACGACGCCCACGTCGCGCCCCGCGTCCACCCCCTGCATCAGCCGAGAGCGCAGCACGTCGTTGAACCGCTCCGCCTCGCGGATCTCGTCGATGAACCGGCAGTGCTCCGCCACCCCCGGGGTGCCAAAATCGTCCGCCCGGCTGCCCACCGCCAGCACGAGCGTGTCGTAGGCCACCTCGCGCCCCGCCAGCATGTCCGTCCCGTCCGGCAGCCGCACCGGCCCCAGTCTGACCACGCGACGCGCCCGGTCCAGCCCCGCCAGCACCCCGGGCCAGAAGCGGAACCCGCTGCGCGCCGCCTGCACCGCGAAGCTGATCGCCTCGTTGGCATACACCGACGTGCCGGCGGCGAAGGTGTGCAGCATCGGCTTCCATACGTGCGCGGGGTTCTGGTCTACCAGCAGCACCTCCGCCGCCTCCGCCGCCGGCAGCCGCCGCGCCAGGTGGGTCGCCACCACGACGCCCGCGATCCCGCCGCCCACCACCACGATCCGCGCCATGCCGCACCCCTCCGCCCCGACCCGCACACAAGCCGCCGCCACGCCAGGCGTTCCCGATGCAGGATCGGCGCCCCGCCTCACGCCTGAAGGCGTGGACCTGCCAGTGACAGGCCTCCTCGACATCCGCACACGTCAGGACGACCCCGCGAGTGCTGCCGGGCCTTCGTGCCCATGACCCCGAACCCCTCCCATCGGCCTGCGTTCATCCCATATACGCAACGCAGGGCAGGGGGCCCGCGCAACCGGTATCGGGGCACGATGGATCTCCTGCAGAAACTCGAGATTCTCGCCGACGCCGCCAAGTACGACGCGTCGTGCGCCTCCTCCGGCACGGAAAAGCGCAGCAGCAAGGGCGAGACCACAGGCATCGGCTCCACCGAAGGCATGGGCATCTGCCACGCCTACGCCCCGGACGGCCGCTGCATCTCCCTGCTCAAGATCCTGATGACCAATTCCTGCATCTACGAGTGCAAGTACTGCATCAACCGCCGCTCCTCGAACGTGCAGCGCGCCCGCTTCACCGTGGACGAGGTCGTCAAGCTCACCCTGGGCTTCTACCGACGCAACTGCATCGAGGGCCTGTTCCTCAGCTCCGGCATCATCCGCGACCCCGACTACACCATGGAGCAGATCGTCGAGATCGCCCGCACCCTGCGCGAGGACCACGGCTTCCGCGGCTACATCCACCTCAAGACCATCCCCGACGCCTCCCCCGAGCTGCTCGCCGAGGCCGGCCGCCACGCTGACCGCCTCTCGATCAACGTCGAGTTGCCCACCGAGGCCGCCCTCACCGAGCTGGCCCCCGAGAAGGACCTGCCGCGCATCCGCCGCTCCATGGGCCGCATGCGCCTGCGCATCGACGAGGCGGAGCACGCGAAGAAGACCTCGCGCGGCGCCGCCACCCCCCGCTTCGCACCCGCCGGCCAGAGCACCCAGGTCATCATCGGCGCCGACAGCAGCACCGACCGCTCGATCCTGGACATGAGCACCAACCTCTACGGCTCCTACGGCCTGCGCCGCGTCTACTACTCCGCGTTCAGCCCGATCCCCGACGCCTCCGCCTCGCTGCCGCCGGCCGCCGCCCCCCTGCTGCGCGAGCACCGCCTCTACCAGGCCGACTGGCTGCTCCGCTTCTACGGCTTCGAGGCCGGCGAGCTCGCGCTCGACGCCGCCGGCAACATGCCGCTCGAGATGGACCCCAAGCTCGCCTGGGCCCTGGAGCACCGCGAGCTGTTCCCCGTCGACCTCAACCGCGCCGACCGCGACATGCTGCTCCGCGTCCCCGGCCTCGGCGTGAAGTCCGTCGAGCGCATCATCGCCTCGCGCCGCCACCGCTCCGTGCGCCTCGAGGACCTCGCCCGCCTGCGCCTGCCCGTGGCCAAGCTCGCGCCCTTCGTCGTCACCCCCGACCACACGCCGCGCGCCGCGCTGGACAGCGCCGGCCTGCTCGCCCGCCTTGCGCCGAAGCCGAAGCAGCTCGCACTGCTGTAGAAGAAGGCAAGGTTGAGGCTCTGCCTCAAACTCCGCCAAAGGCTCGCCTTTGGAATCCCCTTGCTTAAGTCACGGGTTTTCAAAGGCCTCGGATCTCTGACGTGTCCGGGCGTGGCGGCCAAAGGTTCCGACGATCCGCTTGGATCGTTGCAATGGCAGCGGAGAGAGAGCCCGGCTTAGCTTCCTCCCGGCCTTCGCCATGAACTTCCCGCTTTCTCTCGGCGTTGGAACGCCCATGCGCAGCATTGTCCTCGACACCGAGACCGACTTCCCCGGCTGGCGACGCGCCGCCCGCGCCCTTGCCCTGGAGGGCGTCGCCCCCGAGGACGCCGTCTGGTCCGTGTCCCAGGCGACCGACCTGTTCGCCGCCCCGGCCGCTGACGCCCCCCCGCCTGCCGGCACCTTCAGTGTCTCCCGTGCCCTCGTGGACCTCGCCGAAACCGTCATCCAGGCCCGCGACGCCGAACGCTTCGCCCTGCTCTACCGCCTGGTCTGGCGCGCGCACCACGGGGAGAAGCACCTGCTGGAGGACGCCGCCGATCCTCAGGTGCAGCGCGTCCAGCGCCTCGCCCAGGCTGTGCGCCGCGACACACACAAGATGCGCGCCTTCGTGCGCTTCCGCGAGGTCCGCGAAACCGGCGGCCTCGGCCCGTCCCCCGTCGTGCCCGACGACCCCACGGACGACGGCGCGCCCGCCGATCCCGCGCGTGTCGGCATGCACGAGGCATCCATCGTCGTGCCGGCGCCCGCCACGCACGCGGACAAGCCTGCCGGCCGCTACGTCGCCTGGTTCGAGCCCGACCACTTCATCGTCGAGGCCAACGCCCCGTTCTTCGTGCGTCGTTTCGCCACCATGCAGTGGTCGATCCTGACGCCCGACCGTTGCGCCCACTGGGACGGCGACGCCCTGACCTTCACCGCCGGCGCGGACCGCTCGCAGCTACCCGACGACGATGCTCTGGCCGACTACTGGCGCGCCTACTTCTCCTCGATCTTCAACCCCGCCCGCCTGAAGGTCGGCGCCATGACCTCGGAGATGCCGCGCAAGTACTGGAAGAACCTGCCCGAGGCCGCCGCCATCCCCGGCCTGATCCGCGACGCCCAGAGCCGCACCGAGCAGATGGTCGAGCGCCCGACCCTCTCGCCGCCGAAGGAAAGAAAGATGCCCAAGGTTCCCGCTGCAGCTCCCGCCGACGCGCTCCCCGCCACCGCCGCGCACCTGACCGGCGACCTGGTCGCCCTCGCCGCCGAGGCTGCCGACTGCCGCCGCTGCCCGTTGTGGGAGCCCGCGACGCAGACCGTGTTCGGCGAGGGCCCCGTCGACGCCCGCCTGATGTTCGTGGGCGAGCAGCCCGGCGACCAGGAGGACCTTGCCGGCCGCCCGTTCATCGGCCCCGCCGGCCAGATGTTCGACCGCGCCCTCGCCGAGGCCGGCATCGACCGCACCACCGTCTACGTCACCAATTCCGTCAAGCACTTCAAGTTCGAGCTCCGCGGCCGGCGACGCATCCACGTCAAGCCCGGTGTCACCGAGATCAACGCCTGCAATGCCTGGCTCCAGGCCGAACGCGCCGCCATTCGCCCCGCGCTCACCGTCGCCCTCGGCGCTACCGCGGCCCGCGCCGTGCTCGGCCGCGCCGTGACGATCGGCCGCGAACGCTCCCGCCCGATCGCGCTCGACGGCAACGCCCAGGCCTTCGTCACCGTCCACCCATCCTACCTGCTCCGCCTGCCCGACGAGGAGGCCAAGGCCCGCGAGTACGCCGCCTTCGTCGAGGACCTTCGCCACGCGGCGTCCCTGCTGGCCTGACGCGGAAGACAGGCACGGCCAGAGGCTGCGCCTCTGGGCTCCGCTCAAGGCAGCCGCCTCGAGAATCCATCTCTAAGAAAGCGGACAAGTTCGAGCCAAGCGCGCTTCGCCTAGACGGAAGCCAGTCCAGGGCGGCTCGCCCTGGCGGGTCCAGGGCAGAGCCCTGGCCTTGCTCCTTCAACGCCGCCGGAACACCCACGCGCTCGCGTCCCACAGCGCGAACGGCGTCTCCCCCGCCCGCTCCAGCACCATCCCCGCCTCGCGCGCCCACCGCGTCGCATCCGCCAGATCCGCCGCCGCGTCCCCCCTGTACGACAGGTTCAGCACCACCAGCGCCCCGCCTGCGCGCAGCGCCCGTGCTGCGCCCGCGACATGCCCGCCCGCCAAGCCCGCCTGCACTAGGTAGGGGAAGCAGTCCGACGCCAGCACCACGTCGAACTCGCCTGCCGCCACGCCCGCGAGATCCCGGCCGTGCGTCACCTCGAAGCGCAGCCGCCTGTCCGGGTAGCGCCGCCGCGCCTCCGCCACCATCCCCGCCGACACGTCCAGCCCCAGCACCGAGCGCGCCCGCGGCAGCATCGCCGCCGCCACCCGCCCGATCCCGCACCCGACGTCCAGCACGTCCGCCCCCGCCGGCAGCACCCCCGCGCCCTCGAGCCACCCCACCAGCTCCGCCGTCGCCCGCGCCAGCGTCGCCGCGTCCCCCAGCGAGTACGCCGCCACGCTGGCCTCCGGCGAACGCGCCACCGCGACGTCGTACGCCCCTGCCACCCGCGCGATCAGCTCCGCCCCGCCCGCCTCCGCATGGTCCAGCCCGGTCCCCTCGAACACCCCGGCCAGCCGCTCCAGCGATCCCCGGTACCTCGTCACCAGCGCCAGCATCCCTGCTGCCGCCGGCTCCCCCGCACACGCTGCCAGCTCCGTCTCGATCTCCGCGACCGTGGCCCCGCCCAGCACCATCCGCGCCAGCGCGATCTCCGGCGAGATCCGCCCCGCCAGCGCCATCTCGATCGCCGTCACGTTCCCCACCTCAGCCTGCGCCCGACGTTCATCCGGTCCACCCCGCCCCACGCGTACTTGTACCCCTCCGCCCCGCGCAGGAAGTGCAGCTCCCGCCGCCCCTCCTCGATCGCCTCCCCGATCAGGTGCCCGAGCAGCAGCGTCCCCGGCCTGACCGCCTCCAGCGCCGGGTCGAACCCCGTCAGGTAGTGCAGCAGCCGCCCTTCGCTCAGCAGCGACAGATGCGCCGCCGCCACCCGCCCTTCGACCCGCAGCACCTCCAGCCGCAGCGCCCCCTCCGCCAGCAGCCCCGGCGCCGCCTCGCGGTGGAACGCCTGCACCCGCGGGTCCGCCAGAACCCCCGCCTCGTCGCGCGCTTGCCACCGCAGCGCGTGCAGCGCGAACAGCGTGTCGAGCGCCGCCTCCACCCCGATGTCGCGTCCCGCCCGCTCCACCCGCACCTCGCCCGCTCGCTTCCGCGCCTCCTGCCAGTAGCGCCGCGTCCCCCGCGACACCCCCGACAGCAGCGCCTCGAAGCTGCCGGGCAGCGCCAGCACCGGGCACGGGTCGCCGATCCACCCCGTCTCCTCCCACCCCGCCGGCAGCGCAGCGCCCAGCAGCCCCGCGCCCGGCGCCAGATCCGGCAGGTCGCACGCCGCCTCGCCGTCCAGAACCGCTTCCAGCAGCCCCTCCGCCGCCCCCAGCGCGTCGAGATGATCGCTCAGCCCCACCCCCATCGGCAGCAGCCGCCGCCCATGCGCGTCGTCGATCTCGTACAACGCCAGCAGCGAGAGCAGGGCAGGGGTCGCGCCTTCGGCGTGTGCTGGTCCAGGGCAGGACCCTGGCCTTCCTTCTCCGCCCCACCGCACCACCACCCGGGGCGCCCCCGTCCCGAACTGCCGCCACCAGGGCACCAGCCACGCCGGCGAGGCGAACGGCGACGCCCCCGGCAGCGACCGCCACAGCGCCTGCCACGCCGGCACGAGCGCCTGCAGCCCCGCCTCGTCGCGCACCACGACAACGCCGTTCACGCCGCGAGCCTGCCATACAACGCCAAGTACTCCGAGGACATCCGCTCCGCCGAGAACCGCGCCACCGCCTCCGCCCGACACGCCGCGCGGTCCAGCCCGCCCGCCCGCCCGATCGCCTCCGCCATGCCCGCCGCGTCGTCCACGAGGAACCCCGTCACCCCGTCGCGCACGATCCCGGGCAGCGCGCCGACCGGGAACGCGATCACCGGCGTGCCGCACGCCAGCGCCTCCATCGCCACCAGCGAGCTCGTCTCTTCCGCGAGACTCGGCACCAGCAGGCACCGCGCCGACCCCAGCATCCGCCGCTTCCGCGCGAACCCGACCGGGCCCACGAACCGCCGCCGCGCGTCCAGCAGCGGCACGACCTGGTCCGCGAAATAAACCTGGTGCTCCGGATACCCGAACACCTCGCCCGCGAGCAGCAGCGTCGCCCCCGCGAGCCGCGCCGCCTCCGCCGCCAAGTGCTGCCCCTTCTCCGGGCACACCCGCCCCAGGCACACCGCATACCCCCGGCACGCGTGCCGTGCCGCTCCCAGCGCCGCCACGTCCACCCCGTTCGCGATTGGCGGCAGCAGCGCGTCCGACGGCGGGCAGCGCGCGTACTGCGCGTCCGACACGCACACCAGCCACACCCCCGGCCGCGGACGCAGCGCCCCCGCCGGGTACCACGCCGGCGGCAGGTGCAGCGTCACCAGCACCGGCACCCCGCCCGCTGCGGGCATCGTCGCCGCGAAGTCGATCCCGTGCATGTGCACCAGGTCCACCCCGCCGCGCGCCAGCACGCCCGCTGCCGCCGCCCGCACCGCCGCCTCCGCCGCCGCCCGTTCCGCCACACCCAGCGTCCCGGCGGCGGCCGCAACCGGCACCAGCTCCCCCGCAACCGCGGACCCCGCCTGCGCCACCACCACCGAGCGGTGCCCCGCACGCACCAGCGCCCGGTCCAGCGCCGACAGTATCTGCTCCGCCCCGCCCACCGCGTCCGGCCCCACCGGCGCCAGCGCATACGCCACGCTCAGCACCGTCAGCGCCACGGCGAGACCCGAGGAAGCAAGCAAGGTCGGGCTCTGCCCGAACCCGCAAAGGGTCCGAGGACCCTTTGATCCCTTGACTTAAGAAGAGGATTCCAAAGGCGAGCCTTTGGCGGAGTCCAGAGGCAGAGCCTCTGGCCTTGCTTCCTCGCCGCCCTCACCCCCGCGGCACCATCGCCCGCCAGCGCGCCCCATCCATGCCCCAGTCGTATCGCTCGTAGTGCAGCGTCCCCTCGTGCGGCGCCTGCGCGAAGTCGTAGGCCGGCGCCGCCCGGAACACCTCGCCCGCGTCCTCGAACCCCGTGAGCGTGGCCCCCTGCGTCACGAACGCCCCCAGCATCGCCCGCCGCAACGCCCGCTCCTCCGCTCCGAGCCCCGCCGCCACCACCTCCGCGTCTCCCAGGAAGCCCCCGCAGCGCCGTCCCCCGTCCGCCCCGGCATGGTACGACGCCATCTCCAGCACCGGCAGCCCGAGCCGTGCCGCCGCCGCATGCGCGATCCAGCACGCCGCGTCGTGGTCCGGGTGCCCGCCCTCGTAGGGATGCGCCACCACCAGCCGCGTCCCGTGCGCGCGCAGCAGCCGCACCAGCGCCTCGGCCAGCTCCGCCATCCGCAGCGACGCCGCCTGGTCCTGCGCGCCCAGCGCCGCCCGCGCCGGCTGTGCCCCGCCCAGGCGCAGCGCCGCGTACAGCTCCCGCCGCCGCTGCCCGGCATACGCCGCGGGAGTCGCGAACCCTGCCGCCCGCGCGTCCTCGCCGTTCGCGGGCGCCCCGTCCGTCACGTGGACCAGCAGCAGCCGCTGGAACAGCCGCAGGCTCGCGCCGGCGCCGATCACCTCGTCGTCCGGGTGCGCCGCCACCAGCGCCACGGGCGCCTCGATCGCGCGCCGGCGCCGCAGCCGCCCCAGCACGTCGTCCGCGAGGCTCATCCCCGCCCGATCTCCGCGCGCTCGAACGCGCCGATCGACGGCTCCACGCCCCCCGCCACCCGCGATTCGTGCGGCGTGGCGCCGATCGCATCCGCCCGCCCCGGCGCGTAGCGACGGATCATCGCCGCGCAGAACTCCGCGAACTCCTCAGGCACCAGCGGCGGCGCGGTGTGGTGCGCCCAGGTCCCGCGGTGCTCCGGCGTGAAGCAGAACGTCACCGTGACGTCGAACCCTTCGAGCGCCCGCATCTGCCGGTCGAACCACGCCTCGCAGTCCGGCCTGAACCAGTCCGCCCACGACAGCCCCGTGCGCAGCCGCCGCACGCCCATTTCGTGCATCAGGCGCACCGCGTCGTCCAGCCGGTGGTCCTGGTAGTGGAACCATTGGCACAGCCCGAACTCCGGCGCGAACTCGTGGAAGATCCGTGCGGCCCGCTTCGGCCGCCCGTGCTCGTCCAGCAGCCCCATGTGGAAGTGCCGGTAGTAAGACGACCCCTCGGCCTCGCGGTGCCGCGTCGTCGCCGGCCACGCCGCCGGCAGGTCGTACAGGCTGTACCAGTGGATGCGCGGCGCCCGCCCCGACAGCAGCTCGAACGTGCGGCGCAGCCCCCACTCCTGCACCTCCTCGGCTCCGAACGTGGAGATCCCCACCTCCGACACCCACACCGGCTTGTCCGTCGCCGCCTGGATCGTCGCGATCCGCTCCGGCCAGGCGTCAATCGGCCAGTGGTTCCAGTCCAGCGGGAACCCGTGCACCGCCACCGCGTCCAGCGCGTCCAGCGCCCCCTGGGCGCCCAGCACGTTGAGGAAGTCCGGGTCGATCGGCGACATGCCCCCCAGCACACGCGTCAGCCCCGGCGCCTCAGCCCCGATCGCCTCGCCGGCCAGCCGCGTCATCCGCGCGAACTGCACCCAGCCGGGGTCGGACTCCAGGTCCCAGTGCGACTTGTTGTTGGGCTCGTTCCAGATCATCGCGGCTTCGATCATGCGCAGGCTCCGTCGGCAGGAAGGCAACGCCAGGGCTCTGCCCTGGACCCACCAGGGGCAGCGCCCCTGGACCTGCACACATCAAGGGAAGTGGCCAGCCAGTCCGACACGCGGTCCATGCCACGTTCGAACCGCAGCGAAGTCATGGGATCAAAGGGCCGCCGGCCCTTTGCGGGTCGAGAGTAGCGCCCTCGCCTTCCTTTCCCGGCCCGGCAGCCGGATACACCGCGCCGTGCTCCGCCGCGGCGACACGCCGGCACAGGAAGATCTCCGCCTCCGGGTTGGCGAACGGCTCGAACCCCGCAGAGCGCAGCATCGCCGCCGATGCCGCCCGGTTCGGTGCCCACCAGTTGGTCGGGTCGTGCGCGTAGCTGTGCTCGATGAAGTGCAGCTTCGGGAAGCCCGGCGCATCGAACGGCGCGGGCGCGAAGAAGTCGTAGTCCGGCTCCACCGCCTCGATCGCCTCGCTGCCGCGCTGCATGGTTTGGAACACCAGCAGGTCCGCGCAGGCGTGCTCGTGGATCAGGTCCAGCGCCAGAAGCGGATGGCGCAGATGGTACAGCACGCCGAGGAACAGCACGACGTCGAACCGCTCCCCAAGCGCCGCCACGTCGTAGACGGACAGCTGGCGGAACTCGATCTCCAGCCCCTCGACCTCGGCCGCGAAGCGCGCCTGCGCCAGGTAGTGCGGGTCGTGGTCGATCGCGACCACCCGCGCCGCGCCGCGCCGCTTCATCTCCAGGCTGTAGAACCCGCCGTTGCAGCCGATGTCGAGCACGGTGCGCCCGCTCAGGTCCGCCGGCACGTGGTCTCGGAACGACGCCCACTTCACCGCGGGAAAGTCGAACAGGAAATGGTCCGGCGCCGTCCTCACCCCCTGCAGATCGAGGTTGTGGAACCACGGCCCCAGCGCCTCCGCCCGTGCCCGGATGGCCTCCGCCCCCCATTGCGCCGGTCCAGGGCGGCTCGCCCTGGCGGAGTCCAGAGGCAGCACCTCTGGCCTTGCTTCCTCACCCATCCGACAGCAGCCTCATCGCCTCGCGATACCCGTTGAACGTCCCGACATCGACGTAGCTCTCCCCTGCGCGCACGCCCACCGCGACGCCTCCTTCCTCAAGCCACGCATTGACCAGCGTGCCCAGGAACTCGTCGCGCTTCTCCCGACGGAGCCACAGCGCGTGCAGCGCGTGCAGCACGTGCCCCGGCATCCGCATCGCCCCCCAGACCCGGTCCGTGGACGGCGCCGCCTGCTTGACCTCGATCCGGCGCACCCGCCCGTCGTCGTCGGTGACGACCGCGTCGAACAGCTCCGGCCGCGCGACCGGGAACAGCAGGAACGCCAGCCCGTCCGACGGCAGCGCCTGCAGCGCGTCCGCCGGGAACCACACAGTGTCCGGCAGCCCGATCACCACCGTCTCGTCCGCGGCGATCAGCGGCACCGCGCAGAAGATCGCGTCGCACAGCCCCGCCGCCTGGTTCTGGATCACGTAGGCGACTGGCACGCCCCCGACCGTGCCGCCGTAGTACTGGAGGATGTCCGACTTCCACGGCGAGATCACGAAGCACAGCCGCGTGACGCCCGCGAGCAGCATCCGCTCCACCAGGTGCTCGCTGACCGCGCGCGGCCGCTCGACCCCGTGCTCGTCGATGCGGCTGCCCACCGGCAGCAGCTCCTTGGAGAACGCCAGCGGCTGGATGCGCGTCCCCGTGCCCGCCGCCGGAACGATGCCCCACACCGCTCAGCCCCCCGCCGCGGCCGCAACGCCGACCCGCGCATCCGCGTCGCCCGCCTGCGCGGCCTCGAACGCCGCCACCATCTGCTGCGCCCTGCGCTGCGCCGTGTGCTCCACGAGCGTCCGCTCCCGCGCTCGCCCCGCGATCCGCGCCAGCGCCGCCTCCCCCAGCCCGATCGCGTCCAGCGCCTCGTCGGTGTTGCGCGCGATCAGGATCTCCTCGCCCGGCGCGAAGAACGCGTCGAGCCCCGCCCACGCGTCGCTCAGCACCGGGCACCCGCACGACGCCGCCTCGAACAGCCGCCCCGACGGGCACCACCCCATCGCCGCCATCGCCTGTCGCGTCACGTTCAACGTCAGCCGCGACGACGCATAGAACGCCGGGTGCTCCGGCGGCGCCACGTGGCGCAGGAAGAACATGTTCTCCGTCCACGGGAAATCCGGCGGATACTGCGCGCCGCCTAGCACGAAGCGCATCTCCGGACGCGCCCGCGCCGGCGCCACGAACAGCGCCTCCAGCGCCGCCTGCCGGTCCTGCGCATACGTCCCCAGGTACGACAGCCGCCCGGCCCACGCCGACACCGCCCGCCCCGGCGCGTGCAGCTGCGGGTCGACCGATCCGTACAGCGCCACCACCCGACGCGCGCCCAGCCGGTCGCGCAGCCCCGCCAGCGCCGGCCCCCCGGTGTAGCTCAGCACCAGGTCGTACATCGCGAGCCCGCCTGCCACGTAGTCCACGACCTCGCCCGCCGCGAGCCGCGCCAGCGTCACCGGCGTGTCCAGGTCGTAGAAGCACCGCAGCGCCGCGCTGTCGCACACCGCGTGCCGCGCCGCCGCCGCATCCGGGCAGTACGACGTGACCAGTCCCACGTCCGCCCCCGCCAGCGCCCGCATTGCTGCCGCCTCGTCCCACTCGGAGTACAGCACCAGCCGCCCGCCGGCCGGCAGCTCCGCCAAGTCCCGGTTCGCCGCGTAGTAGGGCACGTCGCGCTCGAAGAACGTGACCCCGTGCCCCGCCGCCAGCAGCGCCGACACCAGCCC
>JBPBQX010000062.1:0-13322 GCA_050955025.1 Janthinobacterium lividum | reverse complement strand
GAGCCAATCTGCGGTTGCAGACACCCGCAATCGGCTCGCGTGTCGCCTGGCGATGCACTAACGTCCGCGGCGCACAGTGGATGCACCCATGGCGCCGGCCCCGTCACCTGAACATCCGTTCATCCCTGCCCAGTCCGCATACCTCCCGGCGCTGGACGGGCTGCGCGCGGCGGCGGTGCTGCTGGTGGTGGCCTCGCACGCCGGGCTGGAGCGTGCCGTGCCGGGCGGGCTCGGCGTCACGGTGTTCTTCGCGGTGAGCGGCTTCCTGATCACCCGCCAGCTCCTGGCGCAGCACCGGCGCGACGGCCGCGTCGGGCTCGCCGGGTTCTACCGGCGGCGCCTGCTGCGCCTGGTGCCGGCCTGGCTCGCCTACGTGGTGCTGGCGGGCGGCGCGTTCGTGCTCGCGGGCGGGCGGATCGCGCCGGGCGGCTGGGCGGCGGCGCTGGCGCAGGGCGGCAACTACTACCAGCTCGTCGCCGGCTACCACTCGGTGCTGCCGGGCGTGCGGCACCCGTTCAACATCCTGTGGTCGCTCGCGGTGGAGGACCACTTCTACCTGCTGTGGCCGGCGGCGCTGCTGGCATGCCTGGCGCGCGGGCGGCCCGGCCGGGCGCTCGCGCTGTGCCTGGCGGCGTGCGGGGCCGTGCTGGCCTGGCGGCTGTGGCTGCTGGGCGACTGCTTCGGGCCGCGGCCCGGCGCATGGGCGTGCCTGCGCATCGAGGACAACCCCGCGTTCCGCTTCAACCGCCTCTACCTCGCGACGGACACGCGGCTGGACTCGATCGCGTGGGGCGCGGTGCCGGCGCTGCTGCTGGCGATGCGGCCGGAGTGGGCGGCACGGCTCGCGTCGGCGCGCGTGCTGCCGGCCCTGGCGCTGGCGCTCCTGGCGGCGAGCCTCGCGCTCGGCACGGCCTGGGCGGCGGGGCTGCCGGGCGGCGCGGTGCTGGGAGGGCCCGCGGGGCGCGAGGCGCTGCGCACCACGGTGCAGGGCGTGGCGCTCGCGGTGCTGGTGCCGGCGGTGGCGCTGACCACGCACCACTGGCGCCGCGCCCTGGAGTCGCGCCCTGCGCTGCTGGTCGGACGCGCCAGCTACTCGGTCTACCTTTGGCACTGGGGGGCGTTCGCGCTGGCCGACGGGCTGGCGGCGCGAGGCAGCGCGCGGTGGGCGGCGGTGGCGCTGCCGCTGGCGGCGGGGCTGAGCGCGGCGTCGTTCCTGGGCATCGAGCGGCCGATGCTGCGGGCGCGGCGGCGGGCAGGGTCGCACGCGCCGGGAGGCTTCGGGGAAGGGAGGAAGGCAAGGCCAGAGGCTCTGCCTCTGGACTCCGCCAAAGGCTCGCCTTTGGAAACCTGGACATAGGGTCGGGGGTTCCGCAGGCCGCAGGCCAGGGCGTCCGGCAAGCGGCCGCAGCGTCCCTGGACAGGCACACAGGGGCAGTCTACCGACACAATGTGCCGCCCGGAGCGGGCGCGCGGGAGAGCAGCATGAGCACGACGGAGCCGAGCGGTCCGCTGAAGGGACTGCGGGTGTTCGACCTGACCCGCGTGCTGGCCGGGCCGACCTGCGTGCAGATGCTGGCCGACCTCGGCGCGGACGTGATCAAGATCGAGAAGCCCGGCAGCGGCGACGACACCCGCGGCTTCGCCCCGCCCTTCATGCCGGGCACCACGGAAAGCGCCTACTTCGTCGGCGCGAACCGCAACAAGCGCTCCGTCACCCTCGACATCGCCAAGCCGGAAGGCCAGGCGCTCGCCCTGCGCCTGCTCGAAGGGTGCGACGTGCTGGTGGAGAACTTCAAGGCCGGCGCGCTGGCCCGCTACGGCCTGGGCTACGAGGCGCTGCGCGAGCGCTTCCCGCGCCTGATCTACTGCTCGATCACCGGCTTCGGGCAGAGCGGGCCCTACGCCGAGCGCCCCGGCTACGACGGGCTGATGCAGGCGATGGGCGGCATCATGAGCCTGACCGGCGAGCCGGGCAGCATGCCGCAGAAGGTGGGCGTCCCCGTCGCCGACCTGTTCGCCGGGCTCTACGGCTGCATCGGCGTGCTGGCCGCCCTGCGCCACCGCGACGCAACCGGGCAGGGCGGGCTGGCGAACGGCGCGGCGCAGGACACCGGCGCACGGAACGAGAGCGCGGATGCCGCGGCGGCGGACCTGAGGGCTGCGGCCGAGACCGTGGTCGGCCACGCGGCGCTGGCGCGCGGCACGGTGGCGCTCGGCAGCGACGCGGGCGGGGCGACCTCGGCGGGCGGGCTCGCGGCGGGGGCGCTGGAGAGCGCGTCGCCGGACGCCCCGGCCGGCGCGTCGCGCGGCGCGGGCGGGCAGCACATCGACATCGGCATGCTCGACACGCACGTCGCTTGGCTCGCCAACCAGGGCATGAACTACCTGGCGACCGGGCAGGACCCGGAGCGGCTGGGCAACCAGCACCCCAACATCGTGCCCTACCAGGTGTTCGCCACCGCCGATGGCCACGTCGTGCTCTCCGTCGGCAACGACCCGACCTTCCGCCGCTTCTGCGAGAACTTCGGCCTCGCCGAGATGGCCGACGACGAGCGCTTCGCCTCCAACGCGGCGCGCGTGGCCAACCGCGACCTGGTGACGCGCACGCTGGAGCCGGTGCTCGGCGGGCAGCCCACCGCGTGGTGGGTGGAGCGGCTCGAGGCGCTGAAGATCGGCTGCGGCCCGATCAACACGCTGCGCCAGGTGTTCGCCGACCCGCAGGTCGTGGCGCGCGGCATGGTGGTCGAGATGGCCCACCCCTCGACGCCCGACGGGGTGCGCGTGATCGCCAACCCGGTGCGGCTCTCGGCCACGCCCGTGGACTACCGCCTGCCGCCGCCGCTGCTGGGCGAGCACACCGACGAGGTGCTCGGCGCGCGGCTGGGGCTGGACGCGGCGGCGCTCGCCGGCCTGCGCGAACGCGGGGTGATATGACGGCCGGCGCCGCGACCGCACCCGGCGAGGAGCCGCGCCAGGGCAGCGTGCGCTACCTGCTCGGCACCGCGTTCCACGGCATGGCGTTCGCGGAATGGGGCGATGCGGACGCGCCGGTCGTGCTCTGCGTGCACGGGCTGACGCGCAACGGCCGCGATTTCGACCCGCTGGCGCGCGCGCTGTCCGACCGGTTCCGCGTGGTGTGCCCGGACCTGCCGGGGCGGGGGCGCTCGGACTGGCTCGGCGACGCGGCACTCTACGAGCCGGCGTCCTACGTGGTGGCTCTGTCGCACCTGCTGGCGGCGCTGGGCGCTCCGGTGGCCTGGGTGGGGACGTCGCTGGGCGGCATCTGCGGCATGCTAGTGGCTGCGGCGGCGGGCACGCCGGTGACGCGGCTGGTGCTGAACGACGTCGGGCCGCAGATCCCGCTGGCCGCGATGGAGCGCATCCGGGGCTACGTCGGCGAGGCGCCGGCGTTCGACGACCTGGCGGCGCTGGAGCGGCACCTGCGCCGGGTGCACGCGCCGTTCGGGACGCTGGACGACGCGCAGTGGGGGCACCTGGCGCGCCACTCCGCCCGCGCGCTTCCGGACGGGCGGCTGGCGCTGCACCACGACCCGGCGATCGCGGCGCCGATCCTGGCGCGGCCCGCGGCGGCGGTCGACCTACGCGCGGTGTGGTCGGCGGTGCGCGTGCCGGTGCTGGCGATCCGCGGGGCGTCGAGCGACCTGCTCACCGCCGAGGTCCTGGCGGGGATGGCGTCGGACGGCGCGCAGGTGCACGTGGTCGAGGGGGCGGGCCACGCCCCGGCGCTGATGGATTCATCCGAAATTGACGTGGTCAGGCGCTTCCTGCTCGCAGGGCTGCAGGGGGACGCGCCGTGAGCGCAGA
Organism: Janthinobacterium lividum; assembly: GCA_050955025.1. Classification (GTDB taxonomy): domain Bacteria; phylum Pseudomonadota; class Alphaproteobacteria; order Acetobacterales; family Acetobacteraceae; genus CAXSEF01. The sequence continues at coordinate 9,497 of JBPBQX010000062.1, read as the reverse complement.
CGTGACAGGCGGGGGCGCCGGACAGGGCGCGGCGGCGGCGGCGGTGCCGGCCCTGGCGGCTCCGGCCCCGGCGGTCGCCCCGGCCCTGGCGGCTCCGTCCGCCGGCCCGGCGCCCGACGGCGGCGCGGCGCCGGTGGACGTGATGCCCGGGCTGTACACGGTCGCGACGACCCACGGCACGCTGCTGGCCTGCGTGGACGGCAACGACCTGGTGTCGCACGAGGCCGACCCGGCGGACCCGGTGCTGCTGTACCGGCCGCCGGCCTTCCCGGCGGTGGCGTTCCTCTTGCCGCGCCGGGCGCTGCACCTGGAAAGCGACCCGTGGGTGGCGACGATGCTGTCGCTGCGCGTCTGGGGCGACGAGACCGTGGGCCTCGGCCACCCGCTCACAGGCCTGATGCTCAGCGCGCCGCCAGTCGACGCCGGCGGCGGCCGGGTGCTGGCCGACCGCACGGCGCAGGGCCCGTGGGAGACCTTCTCGCTGCGCCCCGTGGCGTTCCTGCGCGCCGAGCCGCTGCTGCCGCTGCTCGCGATGATCGACCGCGTGCTGCCGGCCTGCGTCAGCGGCCCGGCGATGCTGCAGCTGCTGGAGTCCTCCGAGGAGATCAGCCCCGAGCTGCTGCAGGCGATGGGGCGGCTGCTGGCGGCCGACCATGCCGCCTGGCTGGGCGCGATGCTCCTGGGGCGGCCGGCGGCGCTGAACGGGCTGACCGCGCGCCTGCTCGGCGACCTGTGGGCGGCGCAGGCGCTGCCGGAGCTTGCCGGCTGGATCGCGGCGCCGGACCGGGTGACCGAGGTGCGGCGCTGCGGGCGCGACTGCGACGTGCTGGAGACCGCGGGGCGCGACGGGCGGCCGGTGTCCTTCGCGCAGACGCTCAACATGGGCGCGCGGGCCGCGGTGAACCCGCGCCGGACGCTGTGCGTGCTGGCCTGCCTGCGCGACGAGGGCGTCTACCTGCTGGACTGGATCGCGCACCACCGCGCGCTCGGCGTGGAGCACTTCTTCCTCTATAGCAACGACAACACCGACGGCTCGGACGACCTGCTGGCGGCGCTGGCGCGGGCGGGCGAGATCACCTGGGTGGTCAACGACGTGCCGCCGGGCGGCTCGCCGCAGTACAAGGCCTACGGCCACGCGCTGCAGATGCTGCCCGAGATCCTGGACTACCGCTGGGTCGCGGTGATCGACCTGGACGAGGCGCTGGTGTTCGACACCGCGCTGCACGCGAGCTTCGCCGACTACCTCGCCTGGCAGGAGCGCGAGAGCGTGGACGCGGTGGCGCTGAACTGGGTGGTGTTCGGGTCGGGCGGCCTGGCGTCGCGCGAGCCGCGGCCGGTGGTCGAGCGCTTCCTGCGCCGCCACCCCGTGGACCGCCACGTCAAGTCGCTGTACCGGCCGCGCCGCTTCGTGCACGCCCAGGCGCACTTCCCCGTGGCGCCGTTCGGCCAGGCGTGGAGCTTCCGCGGCTCGGAGGGCGCGCCGCACCCGCAGCAGATCGAGGGCAACGCGGCGGCGTTCTCGCCCGACCCGCAGGACCGCCAGGCCTGGGTGGCGCACTACGCGATGAAGTCGGCCGAGGAGTTCGCGCTGCGCCGCTCGCGCAACGCGGGCGACCGCACCGTGACCCGCCCGCTGCAGCTCGACCTGCTGGGCACCGCGATGATCGAGGGGTTCCTCGACCAGCACCGCGCCGACTGGGAGGAGCCCGACGAGCGCGCCACCGTGTTCGCCGACGCGGCCGCCGGCGAGCTGGCACGGTTGTCGGCGCTGCCCGACGTGGCGGCCGCGGCGGCCTCGGTGGAGCGCGCCTATGCCGCCGCCGCCGCGCGCCTGCGCCAGGCGATGCGCGACAGCGCGCGCTTCCAGGTGCGCGGCTCGCCGGAGAACCGGCTGCTGCGCGCGCTGTCGGCGTCGCCGTCGCTGGCCGCCGTGGGCGCCGCCGCCACGCCCGGGCAGGCCAGCGTGGTGGCGCCGCAGCCGCTGCGCGAGCCCGGCTGCTACCGGCTGCTGTCGTGCGACGGCAGCGAGGTGTTCGTGGGCACCGCGACCGCGACCCTGGTCACCGCGGACCGCGCCGCGCACGACCGGATCGCGACCATGGCGATCGTGCCGCGGGCGCGGCGCGACCTGCTGGTGCTGATGGAGTCCACGGAGGAGGAGGCGGCGCCGTTCCGGCTGCGACCGGGCGGCCTGCGCGCCACCGCGCACCTGCTCGAGGCGCACTGGGTGGGCGACGCGGGGCACGTGACGCTGCTGGACCCGTCCTCCGGGCGCTTCGCGTCCGCGCCGCCTCCGGACGACCCCGACGAGGCGGCCCCGGTGCTGGTGGACCGCGAGGAGGCCGGCGAGTGGGAGGCGTTCTCCCTGGAGCCGGTGCGCGACATCTTCGTGCCGCGCACCGTGCGCGCGCGCGCCGAGGCGATCGAGGCGGCGCTGGCGGGCGGGGTGGACACGGCCTCGGTGCTGGCGCTGGTCGGCGCGGAGGGGCGGTTCGCGTCGGACGTGCTCAACGCGGTGCTGCCGCTGGTGCGGCTCGACGAGCTGCAGGCGATCGGGCGGGCGGTGCTCGCGTCCGACGAGCTGGCGCGGCGTCTGGCGGCGGCGTTCCCGGGCGACGTATGGGCCGCGCACGCGCTGCCGGCGCTCGCCGAGATGCAGGGCGTGGTGGCGCAGGCGCCCTCGCCCTCGCGCGGCTTCGGGCTGCTGCGCCGCTCGGGGCGCCCGCGCCGCGACGAGGCGGAGGCGTCGCCCAACCGGCGCGTGGTGGACGCGGCCTTCGACGACGTGGCGACGGCGGGGCTGTCCGGCGCGTTCGCGTCCTTCCCGCACGCCGTCGCCGTGCAGGCCAGGAGCACCGTGGTGCCGACGCGCGGACCCTGCGTGGTGGCGACGCTGCGCAACGAGGGGCCCTACCTGCTGGAGTGGCTGGCCTACCACCGCGCGATCGGCTTCGAGTCGTTCTACCTCTACAGCAACGACAACGAGGACGGCTCCGACGCGCTGCTCGGCGCGCTGGCCGACGCCGGGGCGGTCACCTGGCTGGACAACCGCGTGGCGGCCGGCGGCTCGGCGCGCGCCCGCGCCTACGGCCATGCGTTCAGCGTGCTGCCGGAGGTGCTCGCGCACCGCTGGGTGCTGACCGCGGACGCGGACGAGTTCCTGGTGTTCGACCCGGAGCGCTTCGGCTCGGTCAACGACTACCTGGCGTGGCAGGAGCGGCGCTCGGTGGACGCGGTGGCGGTGAACTGGCTGCCGTTCGGGTCGGGCGAGGCGCCGGGCTGGCCGGACGCGCCGCTGGTGTCGCGCAACACCCGCGTGCTGAACCGCCGCCACCTCGGCGAGGAGGTGCGCCTGGTCAAGACGCTGGCGCGGCCGGCGATGATGATGCAGTCCGGGGCGCACGCGCCCGTGACGGACGAGCGGCGCACGCTCGTGTATCGTGCGGCGTCGGGCGAGCTGCACGGACGCAGCCGCCCCGGTGGCGACGCGGACGGGCTGAACTTTGCGGCCACCCTGCGCACCGAGGCGGCGGCGGTGCATCACTACCTGTTCAAGTCGGCCGAGGAGTGGGCGTGGAAGAAGTCGCGCAACAGTGGCGACGCGGGGCTGGAGCGCGCGCCGCGGGTGATGGCGCAGGCCGACGCGCACAGCTTCATGCGCCAGCACCGTGCGGGCGACGTGGTCGTCGACGACCGTGCGACGCGCTGCGCGCCGGGCCTGGCGGACGGGATCGCGGCGCTGCGCGCGCTGCCCGGCGTGGCGGCCGCGGAGGCCGCGATGCGCACGGCGTCGGCCGCGCGCATGGCGGCGATCGCCGAAGCTTACCGCTCCGACCCCGCCACGGCCGGGTGGGACGTGCTCGGCCGGCGTTTCCTGCAGCTCGGCGGGTTCGCACCCGCGGCGGCGCGTCCGGCGTCGGCCGGCGCCCCGGCGGCGGGGCCGGCCGGGTGAGGTCGTGAGGATCGCCGCCGTCCTGCTGGTCAAGAACGAGGCGCGCGACCTGCTGGAGTGGCTCGCGTTCCAGTTCGTGGTGGGCTTCGACGCGGTGATCGTGCTCGACAACGGCTCGACCGACGGCACGGCCGACGTGGTGCGCATGGCCGCCCAGACCCACGACGTCCGCCTGCTCGACTGGCCCTCGGTGGCGCTCAGCTCGCACGCCGACGCCTACGACCACGCGCTGGCGCTGTTCGGCGCGGAGTTCGACTGGATGGCGTTCCTCGACGCCGACGAGTTCCTGCTGCCCCTGCGCCACGGCTCGGTGCCGGCGCTGCTGGAGTCGCTGGACGCGCACGCGGCGGTGGGCGTGCACTGGGCGGTGTTCGGCTCGTCGCGCCTGGTGGACTGGCCGAAGGGCCTGGTGATCGACAGCTTCCTGCACCGCGCGCGCGAGGACTTCGTGCCCAACCGGCACATCAAGTCGATCGTGCGGCCGCGTGAGGTCGTGCGCTGCCACCTGTCGCACTGGTTCGAGATGAAGGGCGCGCGCCTCGAAAGCGACGGCTGGCACGACGGCTACGTGGACCCCGACGGTCGGCCGATCCACTGGGAGGCGCAGGCCGGGGTGACGCGCGACCAGCCGGACTTCGCGACCGCGCGCCTGCACCACTACTTCACGCGCTCGCTCGCCCACTGGCGGGTGAAGATGGCGCGCCGCTGGCTGGACGTGGAGCGCACCGACGACGCCTTCGTCGAGCACGACCGCAACGAGGTGCTCGACGCCTCCGCCCTGCGCTACGTCGCGGCGGTGAAGCGCGAGATGGCGGCGATGCGCGCCGGCGGGCTGCGCGGCCTCGCCGGGTGAGGGGCGGAGGAAGCAAGGTTGAGGCTCTGCCTCAAACTCCGCCAGGGCGAGCCGCCCTGGACCGGCCTCTCTTAGTCAAGGCAGGTCCAGGGGCGGCTCGCCCCTGGCGGGTCTGGGCAGAGCCCAGCCTTGCTTCCTGACACGGGCGCAGGGCCGGCCGGCCCGCCGGTGGTGCACGTCAACCCGATGGGCGGCCTCGCCAACCGGATGATGCAGGCCATGGTGGCGATGACGCTCGCCAGCCACGTGCCGGGCTGCGTCGTGTCGAACGTCGACCTGCCGGAGTGGGGCCTGCGCTTCCCGCCCGTGCCGGCGGGCGAAGGGCCGCGCCACGTCGTGGTCGACGAACGGTTCGACCTGGCGCGCGAGGTCGAGCGCCTGCGCTCCGGCGCCGTGGGGCGGCTGGAGATCCAGGTCTACGGGCAGCGGCTGGACTACTTCCTCCCGGTCGAGTTCTGGCGCCAGGCCTTCCCGGCCTCGGCAACGCCGGGCGAGGACGTGGCGCCCGGCTTCGGCGCGGGGCAGCTCGTGTGCTCCATCCGCGGCGGCGAGGTGCTGGACGGGCGCCACCCGGGCTACGTGCTGCTCCCGGTGGAGTTCTACGCCGAGCTGGCGTCGCGCACCGGGCTGTCGCCGGTGTTCCTCGGGCAGCTCGACGCCAACGCCTACGTCGACGCGCTGCGGGCCCGCTTCCCGGAGGCGCTGTTCGTGGAAAGCCGCGGGCCGATGGCCGACTTCGCCGCGCTGCGCCGGTCGCGCAACATCGTGCCGAGCGTGTCGACCTTCGCCTGGCTCGCGGCGTGGCTGTCGGACGCGGAGCAGGTGTTCCTGCCCGTCGACGGGATGCTGCACCCCGTCATGGGGCCGCACGCCAGCCTGCTGCCGCTCGACGACCCGCGCTACCGCTTCTTCCTGTTCCCCGCCAACTACGCGGTGCCGGTCGGCGAGTTCGGGCCGGTGCACCAGGCGCTGCTGGGGCAGTGGCGGCTGGCGGAGCCGGCGATGCTGCGCGAGATGTTCCGCGCCGTGCCGCGCCTGCCGCGCCGCTTCGACCGCATCGCGCCGCTGTTCGACGAGGCGTTCTACCTCGCGGCCCACCCCGACGTGCGCGCCGCCGTCGAGGCCGGCGGCTACGACTCCGGGCACGAGCACTACGTCGCGCACGGCTTCGACGAGAGGCGGGCCGCCGTGCCGGTCGACGCGGCCTGGTACGCGCGGACCTACCCGATGGCGGCGCAGGAGATCGGCGAGGGCTGGTACGCGGACCCCGAGCACCACTTCGTCGAGATCGGCGCGGCGCGGGGCTACCGGGCGCGGGCGTAGCAAACAAGGCCGGGCTCTGCCCGGACCCGCCAGGGCGAGCCGCCCTGGACTGGCTTTACCTAAGGGATGCGTTCCAAGGGCGCAGCCTTTGGCGGAGCTCGAGGCGGAGCCTCGACCTTGCTTGCTCAGCCGGCGTCGCGTTCGCGCAGCAGCGTGGCGGCCTCCACGGCGAAGTAGGTGAGCACGCCGCTGGCGCCGGCGCGCTTGAAGGCGAGCAGGCTTTCGAGGATGGCGCGGTCGTGGTCGAGCCAGCCGCGCTCGATGGCGCCGGCGAGCATCGCGTACTCGCCCGACACCTGGTAGGCGAAGGTCGGCACGGCGAAGCGCTCGTGGACGCGGCGCACGATGTCGAGGTACGGCATGCCGGGCTTGACCATGACCATGTCGGCGCCTTCCAGCAGGTCCATCTCGACCTCGCGCAGGGCCTCGTCGCCGTTGGCGGGGTCCATCTGGTAGGTTTTCTTGTCGCCCTTCAGCGCGCCGCCGGAGCCGAGCGCGTCGCGGAACGGGCCGTAGAAGGCGGACGCGTACTTGGCGGCGTAGGACATCAGGCGGGTGTGTCCGTGGCCGGCGGCGTCGAGGGCCTCGCGGATGGCGGCGATGCGGCCGTCCATCATGTCGGAGGGGGCGATGACGTCGATGCCAGCGTCGGCCTGGTTCACGGACTGGCGGGCGAGGACGGCGACGGACTCGTCGTTGGCGACGTAGCCGTCGCGCAGCACGCCGTCGTGGCCGTGGTCGGTGTAGGGGTCGAGCGCCACGTCGCCGATCAGGCCGAGGCCGGGGAACTCGCGCTTCAGCAGGCGCGACGCCCGGCAGATCAGGTTGTCGGGGTTGGCGGACTCCGTGCCCTCCGCGTCCTTGCGCTCCGCGGGGGTCGCGGGGAACAGGGCCAGCGCGGGGATGCCGAGGCGGGCGGCGGGGGCGACGTGGGCAGCCAGGCGGTCGAGTGTGACGCGCTGCACGCCGGGCATGGAGGCGATGTCGCTGGCGGTGTCCTGGCCGTCGATCACGAACACCGGCCAGATCAGGTCGTCGACCGACAGGCGGCTCTCGGCGACCAGGCGGCGGGTCCAGGCGTCGTGGCGGTTGCGGCGCATGCGGGTGGCGGGGAAGCGTCCGACGGTCATGGCGCGGTCCTTCGATCGGGGCAGGCGGGCAGCAGCGGCAATAGGCCGCGGCGCGGGCGGTGCCAAGCCGGCGGAACGCCGCGGCGGCACGCGGGGCCGCGTGGCGGGCATGGGCGGGGGGTGGGGCGGAAGTGGCGCGCGGCGGGTGCGCGGATCGTTGGCAGCGGGCGCCTTCTGGGCCTAGTCTGCGGACGGGATGACGCCGTGCCGTGCCAGGCCAGGGCGCCCGAAGGGGTGAGCGTGCTGCAGCAATCCAAGTCGAGGCTCGCAGGATCGCGCGAGCGGCTGTCGGAGGCGTCGGGCGCCCCGCTGCGGGCCGGCGCGGTGCAGGTCGGAGCGGAGATCCGCGAGGCGCGCGAGGCGCTTGGCTGGAGCGTCGAGGCGGTGGCGGCGCAGCTTCGCATCCGACAGCCCTACCTCGAGGCGATCGAGGCGGGGCGCGTGGCCGACCTGCCGGGCAGTGCCTATGCCGTGGGGTTCCTGCGGGCCTACGCCGGGATCGTGGGGCTGGACGCGGACGCGCTCGCCGAGCGGTTCCGCCAGGGCGCCACCGAGGTCAACCGTCGGACGGAGCTGGCGTTCCCGGCGCCGGTGCCGCAGCGCGGGATGCCGGCCGGCGCGGTGGTGGTGCTCGGCGCGTTAGTGGTAGTGGCGGCGTACGCAGGCTGGTACCGGATCTCGAGCGACGGCCACACGCCGGTGCAGACCGTGCCGGAGGTGCCCGAGCATCTCGCGTCGCAGGCCGCTCCGGTGATGGCCGCGCCCTCGCCGCAGGTGGCCTCGATTCTACCCGCCACCACGCCAGCGCCCCTGCCGGCCATCGTGCCGCCGCCGGGTGCGCCAGCCCCGGCCGGAGCGCAGCCCGTCATGACGTCGTCGGCGCCGGCCGTGCAGCCGCAGCCGGTCCAGGCCGCGCCGGCTCCTGCCGCGACGCCGGCTCTGGCCGCGCAGCCCGCGGCCAACGTGCCGGTGGCAGCAGCCGCGGGCCCTGTAGCGGCGCCCGGTGTCGTGCCGTCGGGGACGCGGATCGTGCTTTCGAGCACGGCGCCGAGCTGGATCATGGTGCGCGAGAAGGGCGGCAAGGTCCTGGTCAACGAGACGCTGCACCCCGGGGAGACCTGGCCGGTGCCGGTGGACGACCACCCGCTGCTGCTGTCGGTGGGCAACGCGCGTGCCCTGACGGTGCAGGTGGACGGCGCGGCGGTGCCGCAGCTCCAGGGCACCAGCCGGCGCGACCTGCCGCTGGACCCCGCCGGGCTGCAGGGCGGCAAGCTCGCCGCGGCTCCCGTGGCGCCCAAGCCGAAGCCGAAGCCCGCCGCCGCCGCCGCGCCGGTCGATGCGGACAGTTCCGCGGACGCGCTGAACGCCAGACAGCTCGGCCAGCACTGAGGCCGCCCGGCCCGCGGGAACCCCCTTCCTGCGTGGCGGTTTCCAGAGGCGAGCCTTTGGCGGAGTCCAGAGGCGGAGCCTCTGGCCTTGCTCGCTGCCTGCCCTGCGTGCGCGATGCTTGGTCTTTCGCGGCGCGGGCTGGTAGTCCTTGACGCAGACGGCACACAGAAACGGGCACAGCGTACGGCCCGGCCTGGAGATCCCATGAGCTACCGCCCCTACCAGCAGATCGAGCGCCGGCGTTCGCGCCAGATCAGCGTCGGCCGCGTCAAGGTCGGCGGCGACGCGCCGATCTCGATCCAGACCATGACCAACACGCTGACCTCGGACGCGGCCGCGACCATCGCGCAGATCCGCCGGGCAGAGCTGGCCGGCGTGGACATCGTGCGGGTGTCGTGCCCGGACGTGGAGAGCACCGCGGCGCTGGCCGAGATCGTGCGCGAGGTGAACGTGCCGATCGTGGCCGACATCCACTTCCACTACAAACGCGCCATCGAGGCTGCGCAGGCCGGCGCCGCGTGCCTGCGCATCAACCCGGGCAACATCGGCAGCGCGGAGCGGGTGCGCGAGGTCGTCACCGCGGCGCGCGAGCACGGCTGCTCCATCCGGATCGGCGTGAACGCCGGCTCGCTGGAGCGCCACCTGCTGGAGAAGTACGGCGAGCCGAACCCGGAGGCGCTGGTCGAGTCCGCGCTGGAGCACGCCAAGATCCTGCAGGACCATGACTTCCACGAGTTCAAGATCAGCGTGAAGGCGTCCGACGTGTTCATGGCGGTCGCCGCCTACCAGCAGCTCGCCGAGCAGTGCGACCACCCGCTGCACATCGGCATCACCGAGGCGGGCGGCAAGC
>JBPBQX010000061.1:0-13430 GCA_050955025.1 Janthinobacterium lividum | reverse complement strand
CGCGGCTGTTCGTGCGGCCGGGGCACCGGTTCCGCGCGGTGGACCTGCTGCTGACGAACTTCCACCTGCCGCGCTCGACGCTGTTCGTGCTGGTGTGCGCGTTCGCGGGGGCGGAGCGGATGCGGGCGGCGTACGGGCACGCGGTGGCGGAGGGCTACCGGTTCTATTCGTACGGGGATGCGTCGCTGCTCGAGCCTCCGGGGGCAGGGGCGTGAGCGGCCTGGCGGTGCCGGCGGCGTCGGGCGAGGCGTTCGGCTGGGAGCGGGTGGCGCAGGACGGGGCGGCGCGGGCGGGGGTGATGCGCACCGCGCACGGGCCGGTGGCGACGCCGGTGTTCATGCCGGTCGGCACGGCGGGCACGGTCAAGGCGATGACCGCCGATGCGGTGCGTTCCACCGGGGCGTCGATCGTGCTGGGCAACACGTACCATCTGATGCTCAGGCCGGGGGCGGAGCGGGTCGAGGCGCTGGGGGGCCTGCACCGGTTCATGGACTGGGCGGGGCCGATCCTGACGGACTCCGGCGGGTTCCAGGTGATGTCGCTGGGCGCGCTGCGCACGCTGGACGCGGACGGGGTGACGTTCCGCTCGCATCTCGACGGCAGCAGGCATCGGCTGACGCCGGAGCGGTCCGTGCAGATCCAGCACGCGCTGGATGCCACGATCACCATGGTGTTCGACGAGTGCACGCCCTACCCCGCGCCGCCGGAGCAGGTGGCGGCGTCGATGCGGCTGTCGATGCGCTGGGCAGAGCGGTCGCGCGCGGCGTTCGTGGCGCGGCAGGGGTATGCGCAGTTCGGCATCGTGCAGGGGGGCACGGACGCCGAGTTGCGGGCGGAGTCGGTGGCGGCGCTGCGCGCGGTCGGGTTCGAGGGGTATGCGGTGGGCGGGCTCGCGGTGGGCGAGGGGCAGGCGGAGATGCTGCGCGTGCTCGACGCCACGGTGCCGCTGCTGCCCGCGGACCAGCCGCGCTACCTCATGGGGGTGGGCACGCCGGACGACCTGCTGGAGGGCGTGGCGCGCGGCGTGGACATGTTCGACTGCGTGATGCCGACGCGGGCGGGGCGCACGGCGCGCGCCTACACGTCGCGCGGCGTGCTGAACCTGCGCAACGCCAGGCATGCGGGGGATGCCGGGCCGGTGGACGAGGCATGCGGGTGCACGGCGTGCCGGCGGCACTCGCGGGCGTACCTGCACCACCTGTTCCGGGCGGGAGAGATGCTGGGGCCGATGCTGCTCAGCGAGCACAACATCCGGTACTACCAGGACCTCATGCGCGGGATGCGGGAGGCGATCGTGGCGGGGGCGTTCGCGGCGCACGCGGCGGGGGTGCGGGCGGGGTGGAAGGAAGGCCAGGGCGCTGCCCTGGACCCGCCAGGGGCGGCGCCCCTGGACCGGCACACCTAAGTATAGGTTTCCAAAGGCGAGCCTTTGGCGGAGTCCAGAGGCAGGGCCTCTGGTCTTGCTTTCTTTCGGAGGGTGCGATGGGCGAAGGGTTGACGCAGCTGGGCCGGCAGGTCGCGGCGCCGGGGAGCCCGGAGGAGGCGGTGCTGGAGCGGGTGCCGGCGCCGCACCAGGGGCGGCACTACGTGGCGCGGTTCACGGCGCCGGAGTTCACGTCGCTGTGCCCGATCACGGGGCAGCCGGACTTCGCGCACATCGTGATCGACTACGTGCCCGGGGCTTGGCTCGTGGAAAGCAAGTCGCTGAAGCTGTATCTCACCAGCTTCCGCAACCATGGGGCGTTCCACGAGGCGTGCACGCTCGATATCGCGACGCGGCTGGTCGGGTTGCTGTCGCCGGTGTGGCTGCGGATCGGGGCGTACTGGTATCCGCGGGGGGGCATGCCGATCGACGTGTTCTGGCAGACAGGCGCGCCGCCGGAGGGGTGCTGGGTGCCGGCGCAGGACGTGCCGGGGTATCGCGGGCGGGGGTGAGCCTGCCCTTGCGGCGCTAGGGCACGGTTCCGGCGGACGTGCGGATTTCGTCCAGGCTTGCGGACAGCACAGCGGCCACGGCGCGCCGGTCGGGGTGGGGCAGGCGACCGGCCCGCTCGGCGTCGTCGGCTTCCAGGGTGGCGATCTTGGTCGGGCGCACGATCGAGGGGGCCGGCAATCCTGCGACGGCCAGGTCGGTGATCTCGACGTCGTGGGGCCAGCGGCGGTGGGCGGCGCTCGTGATCATCACGACCCAGAGCAGCGCGGGCATGCCCGGGGCGCGGTGGCAGGCGACCACGAGGGCGGGGCGGCGTTGCTGCACCGGGCGGTTCGTGTAGGGGAACGGGACCTTGACGACGTCCCAGACCTCAAAATCCGGCATAGGCCTTGGCATCGGAGGCGCTGTCCCATTCGCCGAAGCCGGCGAACGGGTCCTCGCCCTCAACCGGGGCCGGTCTGCGGGTCAGCACCACGCGGTTCTGCTCGATCGAGTAGGCGAGCTCGTCGCCGGGCCTGAGGCCGAGGGCCGTGCGGACCGCCTGGGGGACGGTCGTCTGCGCCTTGCTGGTGAGCCGGCTCGTGATCATCGGCAGAGCGTAAGGAAAATCCTTCCACGACTCAAGGACGTGCGAGGGGCGGCTGTCCTGAGTCGGGGTTTCCAAAGGCGAGCCTTTGGCGGAGCTCGAGGCAGAGCCTCGACCTTGCCTTCATTCGTTGCGGAACACGCTCGCCGGGTAGCCCTGGGCGAACAGCAGGGCGCGCAGGTCGGCGTGGCGGACCTGGTTGCCGATCTCGCGGTTGACGATGTCGCGGGCGCGGAAGGCCACGGCCATGCCGGCCTCGCGCAGCATGGGCAGGTCGTTGGCGCCGTCGCCGACGGCCAGCGTGGCGGCGGGGCGCAGGCCGCGGGCTTCGCGCAGGGCGCGCAGGGCGTCGAGCTTGGCGGGGCCGTCGAGCACAGGTTCCTCCAGCGTTCCGGTGAGCAGGCCGTCGCTTTCGTGGAGGACGTTGCCACGGTGCTCGTCGAAGCCGCACAGGCTGGCCACGTGGGCGGTGAACAGGGTGAAGCCGCCGGACACCAGGGCGGTGCTGGCGTTGTGGGCGCGCATGGTGGCGACTAGGGTGCGCGCGCCGGGCGTGAGGCGGACCTCGGCGACGGCGCGGGCGACGGTGGCCAGCGGGATGCCGCGCAGGAGGGCGAGGCGGTCGCGCATGGCCTGGGCGAAGTCGATCTCGCCGTCGATGCAGCGGTGGCTGATCGCGGTGACCTCGTCGCCGACGCCGGCGTCGGCGGCGAGGCGGTCGAGCGTCTCGCCGTCGACGATGGTGCCGTCCATGTCGGCGACGAGCAGGCCCTTGCGCCGGCCGCGGGCGCGGGTGACGAGGGCGTCGACGGGGGCGTCCTCCAGGGCGGCGTGGACCACGGACGGGTCGGGGCGGTCCTTGCAGGCGATGTCGGCGGCCTCGTTGGGGGAAAGTGCCACCGGGTTGCGGCCGCGGACCGCGTCGCGGACGCGCGTGACGAGGCTTGCGGGCAGGCCGGCGTCGCGGGCGGCGACCAGGGTGAGGAAGAAGGACATGGGCGCGGCATCGCACGAAGCGGGGCAGGCTGGCCAGGGCGGGGACGAGAGTGGCGGGGGCGGGTGCGCGTTGCCGCCGTGCCTGATCGTGTGCGGGCCGACGGCGAGCGGGAAGTCGGCGCTGGCGCTCGGGCTGGCGGAGCGGCTGGGCGGCGTGGTGATCAACGCGGACTCGATGCAGGTGTATCGCGAGCTGCGCGTGCTCACGGCGCGGCCTTCGGCGGCGGACGAGGCGCGGGTGCCGCACCGGCTGTACGGGGTGCGCGCGGCGGCCGAGCCGGGGAGTGCGGCGTGGTGGCGGTCGGCGGCGCTGGGGGCGATGGGGGAGGCGACGGCGGCGGGGCGGCTGCCGATCCTGTGCGGGGGGACGGGGCTGTACCTGGCGGCGCTGACGGACGGGCTCGCGGAGATCCCGGAGGTGGGGGACGCGGCGCGGGCGGAGGCGCGGGCGCTGGTGGCGGCGGAGGGGTCGGCGGCGTTGCACGCGCGACTGGCTTTGGTCGACCCGGACACGGCGGCGCGGCTGCGGCCGGGCGACCCGCAGCGGGTGACGCGGGCGTGGGAGGTGTGGCGCGGCACCGGGCGGGGGATGGCGGCGTGGCATGCGGGGCCGGCGAGCGGGGCGGCGCCGTACGCGTTCACGGTGCTCAGGCTCGACCCGCCGCGCGAGGCGCTGCGGGGGGCGATCGCGGGGCGGTTCGCGGGGATGCTGGCGGCGGGGGCGCTGGAGGAGGTGCGGGCGCTGCTGCTGTCGGGGCCGGATCCGGCGGTGCCGGCGCTGCGGGCGCACGGGATGCCGGAGCTGTCGGCGGTGCTGCGGGGGAAGGCGACGCTGGCCGAAGCGGAGGCTGCGGCGGTGGCGGCGACGCTGCGCTACACCAAGCGGCAGAGGACCTGGTTCGGGGCACGGCGGATGGCGGGTCCGGAACGGACGCAGGTAATCGATGCGTGCGTGCGCGATCTGGCGCAATTTTCGGAAAGAAGCATGGCTGACATGTTGAACTTTGTTCGCCGGATCGGTTGACGCTGCGGCGCAACGGGGCCTAATCCCCGGCTCTCGCGCGGGACGCCGTCCTGTGCGGGCCGCGCGGAGGAACCGCGCGTCGGCCAGGCCGCCTTGCGGAAGGACGCCACCATGAACGCGATCACCAGCACCACCCCGGCTGCGCAGTCGACGCCCGAGCTGCAGCCCGGCGCCGTCGTCCTGTTGCGGGCGCTGCGCGAGCAGGGCGTCGAGGTGATCTTCGGCTATCCCGGCGGCGCGGTTCTGCCGATCTACGACGCGATTTTCCAGCAGGACGCGATCCGCCACGTGCTGGTGCGCCACGAGCAGGCGGCGGTGCACGCGGCGGAGGGCTATGCGCGCTCGACCGGCAAGGTGGGCTGCGTGCTGGTGACCAGCGGTCCCGGTGCGACCAACGCGGTCACGGGGCTGGTGGACGCGCTGATGGACAGTATTCCGCTGGTGTGCCTGACGGGGCAGGTGCCGACGCACCTGATCGGCAACGACGCGTTCCAGGAAGCCGACACCACCGGGATCACGCGGCCGGCGACCAAGCACAACTACCTGGTCAAGCGGCCCGAAGACCTGGCGCGGGTGGTGCACGAGGCGTTCTACGTGGCGCGCTCGGGGCGGCCGGGGCCGGTGCTGGTGGACCTGCCGAAGGACATCCTGATCGGCGACGCGCCGTATTCCAGGGCCTCGATGGAGCCGCACCGCTCGTACCGGCCGGTGGTGGAGCCGGAGCCGGCGGCGATCAAGCGGGCGGTGGCGATGCTGAAGTCGGCGCGCCGGCCGATGGTGTATGCGGGCGGCGGCGTGATCAACGCGGGGCCACAGGCGTCGGAGCGGCTGGCGGAGTTCGTGCACGCGACGGGGTTCCCGTGCACCAACACGCTGATGGGGCTCGGCGCGTTCCCGGGCAGCGACCCGCAGTTCGTGGGCATGCTGGGGATGCACGGCACCTACGAGGCCAACATGGCCATGCACGGCTGCGACGTGATGCTCAACATCGGCGCGCGGTTCGACGATCGGGTGACAGGGCGGCTCGACGCGTTCAGCCCGGACAGCCTGAAGATCCACTGCGACATCGACCGTTCCTCGATCAACAAGAACGTGCGCGTGGACCTCGCGATCGTGGGCGACGCGGGGCGCATCCTCGACGCGCTGCTGGCCGCGTGGCGTGCGGACGAGGCGGTGCAGGACCGCGCGGCGATCGCGGCCTGGTGGAAGCAGATCGACGCGTGGCGCGAGAAGAAGTCGCTGGGCTTCACCCAGGACATGACTCCCGGTGCGATCATCCGGCCGCAGCATGCGGTGCGCAGGCTCAACGAGCTGTGCCACAGGGACGGGCGCGACACCTTCATCACCACCGAGGTCGGCCAGCACCAGATGTGGGCGGCGCAGCACTTCCTGTACGAGAAGCCGAACCGCTGGCTGACCAGCGGCGGGCTGGGGACGATGGGCTACGGGCTGCCGGCGGCGATGGGCGTGCAGGTGGCGATGCCGGACGCGCTGGTGATCGACATCGCCGGCGAGGCGTCCATCCTGATGAACATCCAGGAGATGGGCACGCTGGCGCAGTACCGCCTGCCGGTGAAGGTGTTCATCCTGAACAACCAGTACATGGGCATGGTCAGGCAGTGGCAGGAGCTGCTGCACGGCGACCGGCATTCCGAGAGCTACAGCGAGGCGCTGCCGGACTTCGTCAAGCTGGCCGAGGCGTTCCACGCGACGGGGCTGCGGGCGCGCTCGGTGGACGAGCTGGACGGGGTGATCGAGCGGATGCTGGCCGAGCCGGGGCCGGTGATCGCCGACATCTGCGTCGCCGAGAAAGAGAACGTGTACCCGATGATCCCCTCGGGCGCGGCGCACAACGAGATGATTCTCGGCCCGGGCCACGACAAGGAGGCCGCGTCGATCACCAACGAGGGGCTGATGCTGCTCTGATGCCACATTCGCAGACCGCGCAGGGCGATGCCGTGCGATCCGCCACCATGTCGATCCTGGTGGAGAACGAGTCCGGCGTGCTCGCGCGCGTGATCGGGCTGTTCTCCGGGCGCGGCTACAACATCGACAGCCTCACCGTGGCGCCGGTGGACGACGAGCGCGGGCAGTCGCGCATCAACATCGTCACCTCGGGCACCGAAATGGTGATTGGGCAGATCAAGGCGCAACTCGACCGGCTGGTGCCGGTGCACCGCGTGTCGGACCTGACGATGTCGGGGCCGCACCTGGCGCGCGAGCTGGCGATGATCAAGGTCGTGGGCAGCGGCGAGCACCGCGCCGAGGCCCTGCGCATCGCCGACGCGTTCCGCGCGCGGGTGATCGACGCCACCACGGAAAGCTTCGTGTTCGAGCTGACCGGAGCGACGGACAAGCTCGACGCGTTCCTGGCGCTGATGCGGCCGCTGGGGCTCGTCGAGGTGTCGCGCACCGGGGTTGCGGCCATTGCACGGGGCACGGGCACGCTCTAGGCCAACGCGAGGCAAAGCCAGGGCGCTGCCCTGGACCCGCCAGGGCGAGCCGCCCTGGACCGGCACTCTAATCGGATGCAGGTCCAGGGGCGCTGCCCCTGGCGGGTCCAGGGCAGGGCCCTGGCCTTCCTTTATTTCTCACGGAAGGGAGACCCGCACATGCGCGTCTATTACGATCGCGACGCCGACCTGAACCTGATCAAGGGCAAGAAGGTCGCCGTCATCGGCTACGGCAGCCAGGGCCACGCCCATGCTAACAACATGAAGGACAGCGGCGTCGCCGACGTCGTGATCGGCCTGCGGCCCGGCTCCGTCGCGGTGCCCAAGGCGGAGGCCGCCGGCTTCCGCGTGATGGATGCGGCGGAGGCGGCGAAGTGGGCCGACATCGTCATGGTGCTCACGCCCGACGAGGGGCAGGGTGACCTCTATCGCGATAGCTTGGCGGCGAACATGAAGCAGGGCGCGGCGCTGGCGTTCGCGCACGGGCTGAACGTGCACTTCAACCTGCTCGATCCGCGGCCGGACCTGGACGTGTTCATGATCGCGCCGAAGGGCCCGGGGCACACGGTGCGCTCGGAGTACCAGCGCGGCGGCGGCGTGCCGTGCCTCGTGGCGGTCGCGCAGGACCCGTCGGGCAACGCCATGGAGATCGCGCTGTCGTACGCGTCGGCGATCGGCGGCGGGCGCGCGGGCATCATCGAGACGACGTTCAAGGAGGAGTGCGAGACCGACCTGTTCGGCGAGCAGGCCGTGCTGTGCGGCGGGCTCGTGGAGCTGATCAAGGCCGGGTTCGAGACGCTGACCGAGGCGGGGTATGCGCCGGAGATGGCGTATTTCGAGTGCCTGCACGAGGTGAAGCTGATCGTCGACCTGATCTACGAGGGCGGCATCGCGAACATGAACTACTCGATCAGCAACACCGCGGAGTACGGCGAGTACGTCACCGGGCCGCGCATCATCACCTCGGAGACGAAGGCGGAGATGAAGCGGGTGCTGACGGACATCCAGTCGGGGCGGTTCGCGCGGGACTGGATGCTGGAGAACAAGGTGAACCAGTCGAGCTTCAAGGCGACGCGGCGCCGGCTCGCGGAGCACCCGATCGAGCAGGTCGGCGAGAAGCTGCGCGCGATGATGCCGTGGATCAGCAAGAACGCGCTCGTGGACAAGGCGAAGAACTAGGAAGGCAAGGCCAGGGCTCTGCCCAGGGGCAGCGCCCCTGGACCTGCGCATGAGAAGGGGCACACCGCTGCGGCGGCGTGCCCCTTTTTCTTATAGAGGCCGGTCCAGGGGCGGCTCGCCCCTGGCGGGTCCGGGCAGAGCCCGGGCTTGCTTCGCTAGACCGCGACCAGCGCCGTCTCCGCCCGGGTGGTGCCCCACACGATGCGGCCTGGGGTGCGGCACTGTGGGCAGACCGCGAGCCACTGGACGTGGACGGTGCCGCAGGAGCCGCAGCGCCAGACCGGGTCGGACGGCGCGGTGGTCGCGTGACGTAGGGCCTCGCGGGCCTCGTCGGCCTGGCCCTCGGCCTCGGCGATGTCGGCCTGGAGCAGCCAGACGCGCTGCTGGTCGAGGCCGCCGGCGCGGGCGCGGTCCAGTTCGGTGCGGGCGGCGGCGATCTGGCCGGCGTCGAGGTGCAAGCGGGCGAGCAGCAGGTGCGTCTCGGCGTGGTGCTCGGTGGTGGTGCCGACCATGGACTCGGCGGCGGCGAGGCGCTCCAGGGCGCCGTTGGCCGGGGCGATGGCGTAGGCGGCGACGTCGGGGTGCGGGGCGAGCGACCAGGAGCGGCGCAGCACGTCGATCGCCTTGGCCTCCTTGCCCTGCTCGCGCAGGCGGCGGGCGTAGGCGATGGCGGCGGGGGCGAGCGAGGGGTCGGCCTCCCAGGCGCTCTTTGCCAGCTTGCGGCCCTCGTCGGGGTCGGACTGCTCCAGGGCGGCGGCGGTGGCGAAGGCGGCGAGCGGCGCGTCCGGGGCGGAGAGCGAGAGGGCGCCGCGCCAGTCCTGGGTCTGGATGGCGATCTGGGCGCGCTCGGTGCGCAGCCAGGCGGCGCCGGGATGGGCGGCCTCCGCGCGCCGGGCGTACTCGGCGGCGGCGACCCAGTCCTGGCGTGCCAGGGCCTGGCGGAGCAGGCCGCGCAGGCCGAGGAAGCCGGCGTCCTTGCGCTCGGCCAGCTCGCGGAAGATGGCCTCGGCCTGGTCCTCGTGGCCGGCGATGCGCGCGGCCTGGGCGGCGAGCAGCAGGGTCTGCGGCGTGTCGCCGAGCAGGCGGCGGGAGCGGGCGGACTCGCGCTGCGCGTCTGTGCCGTCACCGGCGGCGAGGGCGAGCAGGCTGCGGGTCACGGCCTCGTCGCCGCGGCGGCGCTGGCGGAGCGCGCCGCGCACGCCGAACCACTGCGGGATGCGCAGGAGGCCGGACACGAAGCGGGCCAGCGCGTAGAGCACCAGGAACAGCACCGCGAGCGCCAGCAGGGCGACGGGCACGGAGGTCTGCACGACGTAGCGGCCGAAGTGCAGCACGAACTGGCCGGGGAGATGGCCGACGTACCAGGCGACCGTGACGACGATCGCGGCGAGGACGAGGAGGGAGAGGGCGCGCAGCATCAGGAATGCGCCACGAGCGAGGAGAGGGCCGCGCGTGCGTCGAGAAGCCCGTGCGCCTGGGCGAGCCAGTCGGCCATGGCCTGGCGGGCGGGGCCCTGCAGGGTTTCCACGATCTCCACGGTGCCGGGGAGGTCGCCGGCGTTCATCGCGTCCGTCGCGCGGGCGAGGACGCCGGCGGCGGGGTCGCCCACGATGACGTCGTCGCCCTGGCGGACCACGACGGCCTGCTGCACGCGCGACCAGATGCGGTTCAGGAACGGGCGGCCGGCGTTCTGCGGCTGGCTGGCGAGGCGTGCGGCCTCGGCGGCGTCGGCGAAGGACAGGCGCAGGGAGGCGTCGGTGGGCGGCGCGGTGTCGGCGTAGCGGGCCAGGGCGGGCGGCGCGCCGGGGAGCGGGCCGAGCTTCTGGCCGGCGGCGAGGTGGTCCTGGGCGGACTGGAGCCTGGCCATGGTGCCGGCGCGTGCGGCGAGGCCGGCGACCTTGCCGGAGGACTGCTCTACGGTGCCGAGGCGGGTGTCGAGGTCGCCGATCTTGCCGGACAGGTCGGCGACGGCCTTGGCGTCCTGCGCGGAGGCGGCGTCGATGCGGCCGCCGAGGCTGGAGGCGAGGGCGTCGCGGGCGGTCTTGTCGGCGGCCTGCGCGGCGTCGATGCGGCCGGAGAGGGCGGCGGCGGCGGCCGTGGCCGCGGTTGCGGCCTGGGCGGTGGTGGCGTCGATGCGGCCGCCGAGGCTGGTGACCAGGGCGTCGCGGGCCGCCTTGTCGGACGCCTGGGCGGCGTCGAGCTGCTTGCCGAGGGTGGCCTGCGCGGCGTCGAGCTGGTGGCCGAGGGCGGTGCTGGCGGCGGCCGCGGCGGCGGTGGCCTGGGCGACGGCGGCGTCGGTGCGGCCGGACAGGGTGTTCACGTCGGCCTGCTGGCGGGCGGCGAGCTGGTCCTGGCGGCCGGCGATGGAGTCCAGGCGGCGGGCCAGCTCGGAGGTGTCGGTCGACGCGATCGGCGCGGGCTTCTCCAGCGTGGCGAGGCGCTGCTCGATCGGCGCGAGGTTGGGCGCGGGGCGGCCCTCCACGGCGGCGAGGCGGCTCTGCGCCTTGTCCAGCTCGGCGGCAAGGGCGTCGCGCTGCTGCTTGGCGGCCTGCACCTGGCCGTCGAGGTCCTGGAGGCGCGCGCTGTCCTGGGCGAGCGTGGGGGAGACCGGGGGGTGGCTCCAGCCGTAGGCCAGGGCGCCGGCTTCCAGCACCACGCCGAGCAGGGCGAGGCCGCCGAGGGTGGCGCCGAGGCGGGACGCGCGCGTCGCCTCCGCGGCGGCCGGGCCGGCGGCGTCGCGGGCGCCGAAGCGCGGCGCTGCGGCGGGCGCGTCGAGGGGGGGCGTGTCGTAGGCGGGCACGTCGCGGGCAGGTGGCTCGAAGGCGGGCCGCTTGTAGGCGGGGGCCGCGGGCTCGCCGGCGACGAGCTCGGCGTCGGGGATCGCCCCGCCGGCGCGGCCGGGGTGCTCGGGGTCGGACGAAGGGGGCATTGTGTCGCTCATAGCAGGGCCAGAACTCCGTCCAGGGTGGGTCGTTGCGCAACGTGCACGTGCCGCCAGGGCAGAGCGTGTAGCGCGGCGGCGGCGGCGCCGCCAATCGCCACAGCGTCGACCGACGCAAGCGCGGGCACAAGGGCCGGCGGCAGGGTCGCCGCAAAAGCCCGCGCGGTCTCGGCGGACAGGAACAGCGCGGCGCGGGTTCGCCCGCCGCCCAGCGCGGCGGCGGCGGCGGCGGGGAAGCGCCGCACCGGGCAGGCGGCGTAGGCCACGCGGCGGGCGACGCGGAAGCCGCGGGCGCGCAGGGCGGCGGCGAGGCGGTGGCCCTGGTTCGCGCCGCACAGCAGGAGCAGCGCCGGGCCGGAGGGGCTGCACAGGCGTGCGGCCAGCGTGGCCAGCGCGTCCGCGTCGCCATCGGCGCTGTGCACGGTGCGGAAGCCGCGCGCGGTGGCGCGGGCGGCGGTGGCGTCGCCCACGGCGAGGAAGGGGAGGGCGAGCAGCGCGGGCAGGGCGGCGGGCAGGTCGAGCGTCTGGGCGCTGGCGGCGAGCACGGCCTGGAGGCGGGCGGGGTCGGGGAGCGTGCAGGCGCGCGCGGAGACGGCGAGGAAGGGCGCGACCACGGGGTCGAGGCCGCGGGCGCGCAGGGCGGCGGCGGCGGCGCTGGCGCCCGGCTCGGGGCGGGTCACCAGGACGAGGGTGCGCGCGGCGTCCGCGATGTCGGCGCGCTCAGGCGAAGATGTCGTCCGGGCTGTCGCGGCGCAGCTCGGCGCCCAGCTCGGCGCCCAGGCGCTCTGCGTCGGCGGCGCTGCCGTGGCGGGAGCGCTTGAGCAGGAACGAGCCGTCCTCGCGGGCGACCAGGCCGATCAGGTGGAGCTGCGCGGCCTCGCCCGGTCGGGCGGGGAGCAGGCGGGCGTAGCCGCCGATGGGGGTGCGGCAGGAGCCGTCGAGCACCTGCAGCAGGGCGCGCTCGGCGGTGGACACGGCGCGGGCTTCGGGGTCCTCGATGCCGGCGAGCAGCTCGCGCAGGTCGAGGTCGTCCTCGCGCACGGTGATGCCGACGATGCCCTGGCCGGCGGAGGGGACCATGGACTCGGGGTCGAGGACGACGGAGGAGGCGGGGGTGAGGCCGAGGCGGCGCAGGCCGGCAAGCGCCAGCATGGAGGCGGAGCACTCGCCGGCGGCGACCTTGTCGAGGCGGGTCTGGACGTTGCCGCGCATCATGGCCACACGCAGGTCGGGGCGGGCGTGGAGGAGCTGGGCCTGGCGGCGCACCGACGAAGTGCCGATCAGGCCGCCGGCGGGGAGCACCTCGTAGGGATCGGCGGGGTCGGGGGTGCCGCAGTCCGGGCCGAGGATCAGCACGTCGCGGGCATCCTCGCGCCTCAGGCAGCAGGCGAGCACGATGCCGGGGGGCAGCGCGGTCTCCAGGTCCTTGAGGCTGTGCACGGCGAAGTCGATGCGGCGGTCGGCGAGCGCCTCGTGGATCTCCTTGGCGAACAGGCCCTTGCCGCCGATCTCGGCGAGGCGGCGGTCCTGCACCGCGTCGCCGGTGGTGCGGATGGCGTGCTCCTGGAACACCGGGTTGTCGCCGAACAGCGGGGCGCGCAGCACCGGGCAGAAGCGGGACAGCAGGGCCAGGAAGTTGCGCGTCTGGGTCAGCGCCAGCGGCGAGCCGCGGGTGCCCACGCGCAGCGGCAGGCTGCGTTCGTGCGGGACGAGGGCCGAGTTCCTGTGGCTGGCGGGCGGGTCTTCGGACAAAAACGGCGCGTCTGACATCGGGGTGTCCTATTACCCGGCGCTGCGAAAGGGAAGTGAGCGAATGGACAGGTGGGGTGCACGGGCGGGCGACAGGCGGGATTGCTGGCGGATGGCGCCGCCGTGCGACGGGTTCTGCGCGTGAGCGCGGCTGGGCGCGCGGGGCCTGTGTCGGGTCCCGTGCTGGGGATCGAGTCCTCGTGCGACGAGACCGGGGTGGCGCTGCTGTCGGCCGAAGGCGCGGTGCTGGCGGAGGCGCTGCTGAGCCAGGAGGAGCACGCGGCGTTCGGCGGCGTGGTGCCCGAGATCGCGGCGCGCGCGCATCTGGCGCACCTGCCGCGCCTGGTGGCCGAGGTGATGGGGCGGGCAGGCGTCGTAGTGGGCGATCTGGGCGGGGTGGCGGCGAGCTGCGGGCCGGGGCTGATCGGCGGGCTGATCGTGGGCAGCGGCGTGGGCAAGGGGATCGCGCTCGCGGCGGGGGTGCCGTTCGTGGCGGTGAACCACCTGGAGGGCCATGCGCTCACCGCGCGGCTGCCGGGGCTGGTCGAGGGGGGCGCCGCATTCCCGTA
>JBPBQX010000060.1:0-13779 GCA_050955025.1 Janthinobacterium lividum | reverse complement strand
GGCAGTTCTCCGCCGTGGACGAGGTCGAGCTGCGCGCCCAGGTCGGCGGCTACCTGAGCGAGATCCATTTCGCCGACGGACAGATGGTGCGCAAGGGCGACCTGCTGTTCGTGGTCGATCCGCGGCCGTACGAGATCGCGCTGCAGCAGGCGGGCGCGCAGTTCCAGGCGGCCACGGCGGCGCTCGACCTGGCCAACCGGCAGGTCGGGCGCAGCACGGAGCTGGTGCGCGAGAACTTCGCGTCCCACGAGGTGCTCGACCAGCGCGTGCAGGCCCAGCTCGCGGCGCAGGCCGGGATCGAGCAGGCCAAGGCGGCGATCCACGCGGCGCAGCTCAACCTCGAGTTCACCCGCATCACCGCGCCGTTCTCCGGGCGCGTCAGCATGCGCCGCGTGTCGATCGGCAGCCTGGTCAGCGGCGGGCCGGGCTCGGGTTCGGGCACGGCGCTGACCACGCTGGTCTCGCTCGACCCGGTTCATCTCGATTTCGACATGAGCGAGGCGGACTACCTGGCGTACGCGCGCTTCGTGGCGGCGGGCGCGCCGGACCGCGCCGTGCAGGCCGCGCTGGGCGACGAGGCGGGGTGGCCGCGTCGCGGCACGCTGGACTTCCTCGACAACGCGGTGGAGCGTTCCAGCGGCACCCTGCACGCCCGCGCCACCTTCGCGAACCCGGGGCTGCTGATCGCGCCGGGGCAGTTCGCGCGCCTGCGGGTGCCGGTGTCGAGCCCGCGGCCGGTGCTGCTGGTGCCGGACGCGGCGCTGGTCACGGACCAGTCGCGCAAGCTGCTGATGGTGGTGGGCGCGGACGGCACGGTGGCGCCGCGGCCGGTGCAGGTCGGCGCGCTCGGGGACGACGGGCTGCGCGAGGTGGAGAGCGGTGTTTCCGCCACCGACAGGGTCGTCATCAACGGGCTGATGCGGATGCGGCCGGGGATGAAGGTCACGGCGCAGGACGGGACGATCGCAGCGGCCGGCGGGCAGTAAGGCCGGGCTCTGCCCGGACCCGCCAGGGGCGAGCCGCCCCTGGACCGGCACTGCGAGAAGAGACCCCCCTGCCCTTTCGTGTGCGGGTCCGGGGGCGCGGCCCCCGGCGGGTCCAGGGCAGAGCCCTGGCCTTGCCTTTGAAACAGTTCTCCAGGACGTTCCTCCATGCGCCTGTCCCATGTCTTCATCGACCGGCCGGTGTTCGCGACCGTGCTGTCGCTGTTCGTCACCATCGTCGGCGCGGTGGCGTATTTCACGCTGCCGATCACGCAGTATCCCGAGATCGCGCCGCCGATGGTGCAGGTCACGGCGGTCTACCCGGGTGCGTCCGCGGAGGTGCTGAGCCAGACGGTGGCGACGCCGCTGGAGCAGCAGATCAACGGCGTGGAGGACATGCTGTACCTCAGCAGCCAGTCCACCGGCGACGGCAAGCTGATCATCTCGGTGACGTTCAGGCTGGGCACCAACCTGGATACCGCGCAGGTGCTGACGCAGAACCGCGTGTCGGTGGCGTTGCCGCGGCTGCCGGACGCGGTGCAGCGGCTGGGCGTCACGGTGAAGAAGAACTCGCCCGACATCCTGATGGTGATCCACCTGTCCTCGCCGGACGGGTCGCGCGACCAGCTCTACATGTCGAACTACGCGACGCTGCACGTGAAGGACTCGCTGGCCCGGCTCGACGGCGTGGGCGACGTGCAGATCTTCGGCGGGCGCGACTACTCGATGCGGGTGTGGCTCGACCCGGACAAGGTCGCCGCGCACGACATGACGGCGGGCGAGGTGGTGGCGGCCCTGCAGGCGCAGAACGTGCAGGTCTCGTCGGGCGTGCTGGGGCAGCCGCCGATGCCGCAGCCCGGGGCGTTCCAGCTCAACGTGCAGACGCAGGGGCGGCTCACGGAGCCGGAGCAGTTCGGCGACGTCGTGATCAAGTCCGACGCGGCGGGGCGGGTGACGCGGGTGCGCGACGTGGCGCGGGTGGAGCTGGGCGCGCAGGACTACGGCTCGAACGGCTACCTGAACACGCTGCCGGCGACCGCGCTGCTGGTGTTCCAGCAGCCCGGCTCGAACGCGCTGTCGACCGCCGAGCACATCCACGCGGAGATGGCGCGGCTGTCGGCGCAGTTCCCGCCCGGCCTGCGCTTCGACATCGCCTACGACACCACGCTGTTCATCGCGCAGTCGGTGCACGAGGTCGTGGTGACCATCGTCGAGGCGGTGGCGCTGGTGGTCGTCGTGGTGATCCTGTTCCTGCAGACCTGGCGGGCGTCGATCATCCCGATCATCGCGATCCCGGTGTCGCTGGTGGGGACGTTCGCGGTGCTGGCGGCGCTGGGGTTCTCGCTGAACAACTTGTCGCTGTTCGGGCTGGTGCTCGCGGTGGGCATCGTGGTCGACGACGCGATCGTCGTGGTCGAGAACGTCGAGCGCAACCTGCGGCTCGGCCTGTCGCCGCGCGAGGCGGCGCACCGGACGATGGACGAGGTCGGCGGGGCGCTGCTCGCCATCGCGCTGACGCTGTGCGCGGTGTTCATCCCGTCGGCGTTCATCAGCGGCATATCGGGGCAGTTCTTCCGGCAGTTCGCGGTGACGATCTCGGCGTCGACGGTGATCTCGTGCTTCGTCTCGCTGACGCTGAGCCCGGCGCTGTGCGCGCTGCTGTTCAGGCCGCATGACGCGCACGAGGCCGGTGCAGCGGGGCGCAGGCCGGTGCTGGCGGTGCTGTCGCGGCCGGTCGTGCTGTTCTTCGCGGGGTTCAACGCGGCGTTCGAGTGGCTTTCGGTGCGCTTCGGGCGGCTGACGGCGGGGCTGATCCGGCTGAGCGCGGCCGTGCTGCTGGCGTACGCGGGGCTGATCGGGCTGACGGCCTGGCAGTTCTCGCGCGCGCCCACGGGGTTCATTCCGGAGCTGGACCAGGGCTACCTGATCACGGTGATGCAGCTGCCGCCGGGCGCGTCGCTCGCGCGCACCGACGCGGTGGTGCGCGAGGTGACGCGGATCATCCTGGACACGCCGGGGGTGCGCAACGCGGTGGTGTTCGCGGGGCTGGACGGGGCGAGCCTGACCAACGCGAGCAACGCCGGCACCATCTTCTCCGGGCTGAGGACGTTCGAGCAGCGCGCGGGGCGCCACCAGAGCGCGCCGGAGATCCTGGCCGACCTGCGCCAGCGGATGGCGGCGGTGCAGGACGCGTTCGTGTTCGTGCTGGCGCCGCCGCCGGTGAGCGGGATCGGCAACTCCGGCGGCTTCAAGATGATGGTGCAGGACCAGGGCGGCGCCGGGGCCAAGGCGCTGGCGGCCGCGGCGCAGGACCTGGCGGGGGCGGCGAACGGCCTGCCGGGCCTGGCGGGCGTGTTCACGCAGTTCAGCGACGGCACGCCCACGGTGTACGCCGACATCGACCGCGTGCGCGCGGAGAAGCTGGGGGTGGCGCCGGAGAAGGTGTTCGAGGCGCTGCAGGTCTATCTCGGCTCGGCCTACGTCAACGACTTCAACTATCTCGGGCGCACCTACGAGGTGATGGCGCAGGCCGACGGGCGGTTCCGCGCGAGCACGGAGGACATCGCCAGGCTGAAGACGCGCAACGCCACGGGGGCGATGGTGCCGATCGGCTCGGTGGCGCGGTTCCACGACGTGACCGGGCCGTACCGCGTGCCGCGCTACGACCTGTTCCCGGCGGCCGAGGTGCAGGGCGGCACGCTGCCGGGGGTGTCGTCGGGCTATGCGCTCGCGGCGATGGAGAAGCTCGCGGCGGAGCGGCTGCCGGCAGGGATGGGGTTCGAGTGGACCGACCTCGCGTTCCAGCAGCGCCAGGCGGGCAACTCCACGCTGCTGATCTTCGGCGCCTCGGTGCTGTTCGTGTTCATGGTGCTGGCCGCGCAATACGAGAGCTGGAGCCTGCCGCTCACGGTGGTGCTGATCGTGCCGATGTGCCTGCTCGCCGCCGTGTCGGGGCTGCTGCTGCGGGGGATGAACGTCGACATCCTGGCGCAGATCGGCTTCGTGGTGCTGGTCGGGCTGGCGTCGAAGAACGCGATCCTGATCGTCGAGTTCGCGCGCCAGGCCGAGGATGGCGGCGCGGTTCCCGCGGTGGCGGCGGAGCAGGCGGCGCGCACGCGGCTGCGGCCGATCCTGATGACGTCGTTCGCCTTCATCCTGGGCGTGGTGCCGCTGATGAGCGCCACCGGCGCGGGCGCGGAGATGCGCCAGACGCTGGGCACCGCGGTGTTCTTCGGCATGCTCGGCGTGACCGTGTTCGGCCTGCTGTTCACGCCGGTGTTCTACACCGTGGTGCAGCGCGTCTTCCACGGGCGCAGGCAGGCGCGGGCGCTGCCGGCGGAGCAGGGCTGATGGCCGTGCCCGGCGATCCCACGTCCTGGGGGTTCGCGGCGATCGTGGCCGGCACCGTCCTGTGGATGGCCGTGCAGCACTGCGACAGGTTCGGGGTTCGCGACACGGTTCTGCGCGCGGTCGTGGTCGTGCTGATCGGCACGGGGACGTTCACGGTCGGGCTCGAGACGGCACGGCACGCCTACCCGCTCGATCAGTCGAACCAGAGCGCCTATGCAACCCAGGCGTTCCTGGAGTAGGGCGGGACCAGGAAGAAGCGAGGCAGGAAGGCCTTCTTTTTCTGAAGAAAAAGAAGCAAAAAGACTCTGCCACCTGGCACCGAGGCCGCGTGGCTGGCACGGGGCCATTGGGGAAAGTTCTTTGGTTCTTTCTTTCAAGAAAGAACTGCTTTCTTCGCTTCGCGCCGCCCTTCACGGTGCCGTGCCGCGTGCATCTTTCGCGGGGCCGGGCGTTGGGTTGGCATGACAGAATGCCCCCGCCTTGCCGTTCCTCCGGGCCACGCCGCGCTCGGCACCGCCGTGGCGCGGGTCGACGGGCCGGACAAGGTCAGCGGCCGGGCGGCGTATGCGGGGGACACGCGGCTCGCGGGGATGGCGCACGCGCGGCTGGTGCGCAGCCCGGTCGCGCGGGGGCGGGTGGTCGCGGTCGGGCGCGACGCGGTGCTGGCGCTGCCGGGCCTGCTCGACGTGCTCACCTTCGCCGAGGTCGGCGAGGCGGTGGGGCCGGTGGGGCACCTGATGGCGGGGGGGTGGGCGAACAGCACCGCGCGGCCGCTGGC
This sequence comes from Janthinobacterium lividum, assembly GCA_050955025.1. GTDB lineage: Bacteria > Pseudomonadota > Alphaproteobacteria > Acetobacterales > Acetobacteraceae > CAXSEF01. The sequence goes on along the minus strand of JBPBQX010000060.1, from coordinate 8,667 downwards.
GTCGGACGAGGTTCGCCACGCGGGGCAGATCGTCGCGGTCGTGGTCGCGGAGACGTTGGAGGCGGCGGAGGCGGGGGCGTGCGCGCTGCGGGTCGAGTACGCGGTGGCGCCGCATGCGGCGCGGATCGGGGACGGCGATGCGGCGGGGATCCCGCTGGGGGCGCTGCACGCGGGGTACGAGGACCGCGCGGCGGGCGACGTGGCGGGCGGGCTCGCGGGGGCGGCGGCGGTGGTGGACCAGCGCTATGCGACGCCGGTGCAGCACCACAACCCGATCGAGCTGCCCGGGACGATCTGCCGGTGGGCGGGGGAAGAGCTGACGGTGTGGGAGCCGACGCGCTTCGTGGGCGCGGCGCGGCACGGGCTGGCGGCGCAGCTGGGCATCGCGCCGGAGCGGGTGCGGGTGATCGCGCCGCTGATCGGCGGGCACTTCGGGTCGAAGATGGCGCTGTCGCAGCACACCGTGCTGTGCGCGCTGGCGGCGCAGAGGGCGGGGCGGCCGGTGCACCTGCACGTGAGCAGGCGCGACAGCTTCACGGTTGCCAACCACCGCAGCGAGACGCGGCACCGCATACGGCTGGGGGCGGACCGGGACGGGCGGTTCGTGGCGCTGGCGCACGACGCGGAGACGGTCACGTCGCGGTTCGACGATTTCGCGATGGAGGGGACGGACGTTTCCACCGCGCTGTATGCGTGCCCGGCGGTCGCGGCGACGGAGCGGGTGGTGCGCGTGGACCGCAACACGCCGGGGCCGATGCGCGCGCCGCCGGAGGTGCCCTACCTGTTCGCGCTGGAGAGCGCGGTGGACGAGATGGCGGCGGCGCTCGGGGTCGATCCGGTGGAGCTGCGGCGGCGCAACGACACCCAGGTCGATCCGGTCACGGGGCATCCGTTCACGACGCGGGGGCTGGTGCGCTGCCTCGATGCGGGGGCGGCGGCGTTCGGGTGGCGCGCGGGGCCGCCGGGCAGCAGGGGGCGGCGGGAGAGCGACTGGCTGGTCGGGCAAGGGGTCGCGGCGGCGGCGCGGCCAGCGAAGGTCTCGCCGGCGCGGATGCGGGTGACGCGGACGGCGGGGGCGGCGCTGGTGGAGACGGCGCACCACGAGATCGGCAACGGGATCGAGACCGTGCTCGCGGCCATGGCGTCCGAGCGGCTGGGGGTGCCGTTGGCGGCGGTCGAGGTGCGGCTCGGGGACACGGCGCTGCCGGCGGCGGGGTTGTCGGGAGGGTCGTCGACGACGGCGAGCCTGGCGAACGCGCTGGCGCAGGCGTGCGCGGCGCTGGGCGGGCGCCTGGTGGGGGTGGCGGAGGTCGGCTTCGTGCCGGAGGGGGCGGCGGAGGGGGCGCTGCAGGCGCTGGACGGGGGGAGGATGACGCTGGCGAGCCCGGTGGCGGGGAAGCTCGCGTGGTCGTTCGGGGCGCATTTCGTGGAGGTGCGGGTGCATTCGCGGACGTGCGAGGTCGAGGTGCGGCGGCACGTGGGCGCGTTCGCGGCGGGGCGCATCCTCAACCCGATGACGGCGCGCTCCCAGCTTCTGGGCGGGATGGTGTGGGGGCACGGGTCGGCGCTGCTGGAGGAGACGGTGGTCGATCCGCGCACGGGGGCGTACGTGAACGAGGACCTGGCGGAGTACCTCGTGCCGGTGGCCGCGGATGTCGTCGGGCTGGAGGCGATCACGGTGGAGGACGAGGATCCGGAGGCGGATCCGGAGGGCGTGAAGGGGCTGGGGGAGATCGGCGTCATCGGGGTCAACGCCGCGATCGCCAACGCGGTGTTCGATGCGACGGGGCGCAGGGTGCGCACGCTGCCGATCCGGGTCGAGGCGCTGCTGTAGGGCGCGCTCCGGCTCACCGGTGCCGGTGCTGTCGCGGCGTTGCTTCGCAGGCGCGCGGCCCGTACTTTCGGGGCATGGATGACATCGCACCCTGGCACCTGAGCGCACCCGATTTCCAGGAGATCGAGGAGGCGGCGGGGCGCATACGCGGCGTGCTGGTCGAGACGCCGCTGCTGGAAAGCGAGCGGCTGAACGCGCGGCTCGGCGGGCGGCTGCTGGTCAAGGCGGAGGGGCTGCAGCGGACGGGGAGCTTCAAGGCGCGGGGCGCGTGGAACCGGCTGTCGCTGCTGTCGGCGGAGGAGCGGGGGCGCGGCGTGGTGGCGTTCTCGTCGGGCAACCATGCGCAGGCGGTCGCGTGGGCGGGGCGGCGGCTGGGCATCGCCACGGTGGTGATCGCCATGCCGGCGGACGCGCCCGCCGCCAAGATCGGGCGCACGCGGGGGTGGGGCGCCGAGGTCGTGCTCTACGATCGCGCGACCGAGGACCGCGAGGCGCTGGGGCGGCGGCTCGCGGCGGAGCGGGGGCTGATTCTGGTGCCGCCGTACGACGATCGCTGGGTGATCGCGGGGGCGGGGACGCTCGGGCTGGAGGTGGCGCGGCAGGCCGGGGCGATGGGCGCGGTGCCGGACGCGCTGCTGGTGTGCTGCGCCGGCGGGGGGCTCACCGCGGGCTGTGCGCTGGCGTGGGAGGCGGTGCTGCCGGAGGCGCGGGTGTTCGCGGTGGAGCCGGAGGGCTTCGACGACACGGCGCGCAGCCTCGCGGCCGGGCAGCGGCTGGGCAACGCGCCGGGGGCGGTGTCGCTGTGCGACGCGGTGCTGGCGCCGATGCCGGGCGCGCTCACCTTCTCCATCAACGCGCCGCGGCTGGGCGGGGGGCTGGTGGTGGGCGACGACGAGGCGCTCGCGGCCATGCGGGTGGCGTTCGAGGAGTTCGGGGTCGTGGTGGAGCCGGGCGGCGCGGTGGCGTTCGCGGCGGTCCTGTGCGGGCGTCTGCCGGTCGAGGGGCGCGTCGTGGCCGTCGCGCTGACCGGCGCGAACGTGGATCCGGCCATGTTCCGGCGGGCGCTCTCGAGCGGGGAGCGGGCCATGCCGGCGGGGCCCGGCTTCCCGGCCGGGTGGTCGTAGGCGCGGCGTGGCGGATCGCGGCGGCGTGCCGGCGGGGGGAGGAAGCGCGGGCGTGATCCGGTTTGTTCCTGCAACGGCTGACCTGCCCGCTTTCGGGCGCGGCTGAAGCGGCGTGGACGCGGCGGGGCTGTGCCGGCGGGGCGCCGCGCTGCTGGAGGCGGGCGAGGCGGGGGCGGCGCTGGGCTGCTTCGACGAGGCGGCCGCGGCCGCCGGCGGGATGGCGGCGGCGGAGCTCGGGCGCGCGGGGGCGCTCGCCGCGCTGGGGCGGGGGGCGGAGGCGGTGGCGGCGGCGCTGCGGGCGGCGCGGCTCGGGGCGGGGGATGCGGCGCTGCTGCTCCATGCCGGGCGGCGGCTGCGGGCGTGCGGGGCGGTCGTGGAGGCGATGGGCGTGCTGCGGCGGGCGGTGGGGATCGATCCCGGGCTGGCGGAGGCGTGGTACGCACTCGGGCTGCTGCTCGGCGACGCGCGGCAGCATCCGGCGGCGGCGGCGGCCTTCCGCGCGGCGCTGCGGGCGCGGCCCGCGCTGCACGAGGCGGCGTTCAACCTCGGCGTGGCGCTGGCGGAGGGCGGTGATCTCGACGGGGCGATGGATGCGTATGCGCTGGCGTTGCGGCTGCGGCCGGACACGCTGGGGCGCATCGCGCAGGCGCTGGTGTCAGCGCCGTGCGGGTGCCTGTTCCTCGATCCCGCCGCCCTCCGCACCGCCCTGGTTGGGCGAGTCGCGCCCGCCTTCTGAGGCGGCGCGGGGGGCGCGCAGGCGTCGGTAGTGGTGGGGCACGCCGCCGAGAAGAGCCGCCGCGGTGGCGTCGTAGCGGCGGGCGTCGGCGTCGGTCAGGCAGCGGATGTCGAGCTCCATCGGCTCGCGCGGCACCGGCACGCATTGGGCGAAGGGGGTGCCGCGGGGCAGCACGCCCGTGAAGCCCGGGTCGACCCAGACCGCGGGGAACAGCACGCCCACGTCGGAGAAGCGATCGCAGTCCACCAGGCCGCTGAGCAGGCGGAACGGCAGGTCGGGGCGGTTGAGCGGGTGCATCGCCAGCAGCGACCAGCCCGGCTCCAGCTCGATCGTCCAGAACGCGTTGAACTTCACCGCGACGCTGGCCGGGTCGTGGAACGGCGTGCCGGCGAGCTGGGCGGGGCCGTGGAAGCTGATCGGCGCGCGCGGGTGGGCCGTGGCCAGGAGCGGCGGCACGTCCCAGTCCCACGACAGCCGGCCGTCCGCCACGGTGACGTCGCAGGCCAGCGGCATGGTGAAGCCGTGCGCCATGGCGTCCACGAACGGCGGGCAGTGCTTGACGGTGCGGACCTCGGCGCCGGCGTGCAGCTCGGAGGCGGCATGGCGGGGCATGTCGCGCAGCCAGCCGGGAAGCGCGTCGCGCGCAGGCGCAGGGCGGGGGAGCACGGGCTCCATCGCCGGGTCGCAGCGGAACACCACGCGCATCTAGGGGCCGTCGCGGGTCATGGGCGGGGCCTTCTGTGCAGGTGGAAGGAAGGAAGCAGTTCTTTCTTGAAAGAAAGAACCAAAGAACCTTGCCCATTGGGGCGGTGCCAGCCGGGGGGCTCAGGTGCCATGTGGGAAAGTCTTTTTGCTTCTTTTTCTTCAGAAAAAGAAGGCCTTGCCTTCCTACTCGTCCGCCTCGCTTGGCTCGTGCAGCGCCTGGCGCACGGCGCGGCGCCAGCCGCGGTAGCGCGTGGCGCGCTCGGGGGCGGGCATCGAGGGGGTGAAGCGGCGCTCGATGGGGGTGGGCGGGTGCATGGCGTCCGGCTCGGGGCAGAGGCCGCACTGCAGGGCGGCGAGGTAGGCGGCGCCGAGGGCGGTGGTCTCCAGGCAGGCGGGGCGGTCGACGGGGGCGTCGAGCATGTCGGCGAGGAACTGCATGGTCCAGTCGGAGGCCGCCATGCCGCCGTCGACGCGGATGGCGTCGGCCGTGGCGGGGGCGTCGCCGCCGGCGTCGGCGAAGTCCTCGCGCATGGCGCCGAGCAGGTCGCGGGTCTGGAAGCCGACGCTTTCCAGGGTGGCGCGGGCGAGCTCGCGGCGTGTGGTGCCGCGGGTGATGCCGCTGATGGTGGCGCGGGCGCGGCTGTCCCAGTGGGGGGCGCCGAGGCCGGTGAAGGCGGGCACGAGGAACACCGGCTGGGCGGGGTCGGCGAGGGCGGCGAGGCGGCCGGTCTCGGGCGCGGTGTCGACCAGGCCGATGCCGTCGCGCAGCCACTGCACCGCGGTGCCGGCGGAGAAGATCGAGCCTTCCAGGGCGTAGCGGCGCTGTCCGCGGCGCTGCCAGGCGATCGTGGTGAGCAGGGCGTGGCGCGAGGGCACGGGGCGGTCGCCGGTGTTGAGCAGGATGAAGCCGCCGGTGCCGTAGGTGGCCTTGATGGCGCCGGGGCCGAAGCAGCCCTGGCCGATCAGGGCGGCCTGCTGGTCGCCGGCCATGCCGCGGATCGCGACGGGGCCGGCGCCGAGCAGTGCGGTGGTGCCGAACTCGGTGGCGCTGTCGCGGATGTCGGGGAGGAGTGCGCGGGGGATGTCGAAGAGGCGCAGCAGGTCGTCGTCCCATTCGCCGGTGGCGATGTTGCACAGCAGGGTGCGCGACGCGTTGGTGGCGTCGATGGCGTGGACGCGGCCCTCAGTCAGGCGCCACAGCAGGAAGCCGTCGATCGTGCCGAAGGCGAGGCGGCCGCGCTCCGCCGCTTCGCGGGCGCCGGGGACGGCGTCGAGGATCCAGCCGATCTTGGTGGCGGAGAAGTACGGGTCGAGGCGCAGGCCGGAGCGGGCCGCGACCAGGGGCGCGTGGCCGTCGGCGTCGAGGGCCTCGCAGCGCTCCACGGTGCGGCGGTCCTGCCAGACGACCGCGTTGTGGATGGCGCGGCCGGTTTCGCGGTCCCAGACCACGGTGGTTTCGCGCTGGTTGGCGATGCCGATGCCGGCGATCGCGGCGGCGTCGAGGCCGGCGCGCGCCAGGACCTCGCGCGCGGTACCGAGCACGCTGTCCCACAGGGCCTCGGGCTCGTGCTCGACCCAGCCGGGGCGGGGGTAGATCTGGGCGAACTCGCGCTGCGCGGTGGCGAGCGGGGCGAGGTGCTCGTCGAACACGATGGCGCGGGTCGACGTGGTGCCCTGGTCGATCACCAGGAGGCGCGATGTCACGGCGTGTGCACTCCGGAAGGCGGCGGCGACACCGGGGTGCCGCCGCCTGCGCCTCAGCCCTTGCCGGGCTGGGGCGCGGACCAGCTCTTGATCAGCTCGTCGTAGTCGACGGTTTCGCCCTTCGGCTTCTCGTTGGCGAGCTTGCGCTGCGGCGCGAGGTGGCCGTCGGTTTCCGCCTTCTTGTACCAGTACTCGGCGGTTTCGGGCTTGTTCATCAGCGGGCCCTTGTCGCCCTGCGCCCCGGAGCGCTGGATGCGCTCCATGATCGCGTCCTGGTCGCGCGCCAGGCCGTCCATGGCCTGCTGCGGGGTGACGTTGCCGGCGATGGCGTTGGACACGTTCTGCCACCAGACCTGCGCCATCTTGCCGTAGTCGGGCACGTTGACGCCGGTGGGCGTCCAGTTCTTGCGCGCCGGGCTGCGGTAGAACTCGACGAGGCCGCCGAGCTTGGGCGCCATCTGCGTCATGGTGTCGCTCATCACGTCGCTCTCGCGGATGAAGTGCTTGGTCAGCGCGGCCTTCTTCAGCGTCACCGACTTCGACACGCAGAACTGGGCGTAGAGCCAGCCCGCCTTGACCCGCTCCATCGGCGCGTATTTCAGCATCGTCCAGCAGCCGCAGTCCTGGTAGCCGAGCTTCTGGCCCTCCTTCCAGTACGGGCCGTGCGGGCTCGGCGCCATGCGCCACTTCGGCGTGCCGTCGGCGTTCATCACCGGCGAGTTGGCGCCCATCATGCTGTCGGCGAAGGTCGTGTACCAGAAGATCTGCTGGGCGATGTGGCCCTGGCCGGGGACGGGGCCGGCCTCGAGGAAGTCCATGCCTGTGGCCTCGGGGGGCGCGTACTTCTTCAGCCAGTCCACGAACTTGGTGAGCGCGTAGACGGCGGCCGGGCCGTTGGCGTCGCCGCCGCGGGTGATGGACGAGCCGCGGGGATGGCCGTCCTCGTTGCGGATGCCCCACTCGTCGACGGGCAGGCCGTTGGGCAGGCCGCGGTCGCCGGCGCCGGCCATGGACAGCCAGGCGTCGGTGAAGCGCCAGCCGAGCGAGGGATCCTTCTTGCCGTAGTCCATGTGGCCGTAGACGCGGACGCCGTCGATCTCCTTGACGTCGTTGGTGAAGAACTCGGCGATGTCCTCGTAGGCGGACCAGTTCACCGGCACGCCCAGCTCGTAGCCGTACTTCTGCTTAAACTGCGCCTTCAGCTCGGGGCGGTTGAACCAGTCGTAGCGGAACCAGTAGAGGTTCGCGAACTGCTGGTCGGGGAGCTGGTAGAGCTTGCCGTCGGTGTACTTGCCGAAGTCCAGGCCGATGAAATCGTCGAGCGCGAGCTTGGGGTTGGTGACGTCCTTGCCGTTCTTCTCCATGAAGTCGGTGAGGCTGCCGTCGACGATGTCGTTGTAGCGCGGGTGCGTGCCGATGAAGTCGCTGTCGTTCATCCAGAAGTCGTAGATCGGGCGGCCGGACTGCATCTCGACCTCGATCTTGTCGACCAGCAGGCCCTCGTCCATCAGGTCGTGCTTGACCTGGATGCCGGTGATCTCGGCGAACGCCTTGGTCAGCGTCTTGCTCTCGTACTCGTGGATGTTGAGGATCTCGGAGACGCAGCTCACGCTCATGCCGCTGAACGGCTTGGCGGCGTTGATGAACCATTCCATCTCCGCCATCTGCTCGTCCTTGGAGAGCGTGGAGGGCTGGAACTCGGTCTCGACCCAGCGCTTGGCGGCGTCCATCTGCTGCGCGTGGGACGGCCGGCTGCGGATCAGCGTGCCGGCGCCGGCGGCGATCGCCAGGCCGCCCTTCATCACGTCGCGACGTTTCATCGTGGTTCTCCCTGTAAGGTCCGGCGCCCGGTGCGGGTCTTCCGGCTAATCGTTGCACTTCCGCGCGCGATGCGGAAAGGCGTCGGTGGGCTCAGGCGAGGCGGAACATCGTTGCGGTGTAGAGGATCGCCGCCACGGCGGGATACCACAGGTTGCCGCCGTCGCTGAGGCGTATGTAGGCGATGTAGATGAACGCGGAACCGATCAGCGACACGAACAGCCGGTCGCCGCGCGTGGTGGGGAAGCCGAGGATGCCGCGGCGCGGCGTCTCGGGGCGGCGCACCGCCAGCACGGTGAGCGTGACCAGCGCGAGCAGGATCAGCGCGAAGAACGTCGCCGTCTGCCAGGTCCAGGCCATCCAGCCCATCAGCCGCGCTCCCTGGCGTGTGGAGGAGAAGGCAAGCAGTTCTTTCCTGAAAGAAAGAACCAAAGAACCTTGCCCCGTGGGGACACAGGCCGGCCGGGCGACGCGGTGCCGAACGGGGAGAAGTCTTTTTGCTTCTTTTTCTTCAGAAAAAGAAGGCTTGCTGGCTTTCTCCGGCTAGACGCGGCCAAGCGCGAAGCCCTTGGCGATGTGGTTGCGCACGAACCAGATGACGATGGCGCCGGGGATCATGGTCAGGACGCCGGCGGCGGCGAGCAGGCCCCAGTCGAGGCCGGCGGCGGAGTAGACGCGGGTCATCACGGCGACGATCGGCTTGGCGTTCACCGTGGTCAGGGTGGTGGCGAGGAGCTGCTCGACCC
>JBPBQX010000059.1:0-14311 GCA_050955025.1 Janthinobacterium lividum | reverse complement strand
GTCCAGCTCGCCGCCGTCGGTGATCGGGCACACGCGCAGCTCGATGCCGTGGGCGTCGCGCAGCATCTGCCAGGGCACGATGTTGGCGTGGTGCTCCATCTCCGAGACCAGCACCGCCTGCCCCGGCTTGAGGATGCCGCGGCCGTAGGAATGGGCGACCAGATTGATCGCCTCGGTGCTGTTGCGCGTGAACACGACCTCCTCGCGCGAGGGGGCGTTGAGCAGGCGGGCGACGGCGTCGCGGGTGGCCTCGAACGCGTCTGTAGTGCGCTCGCTCATCCAGTGCAGGCCGCGGTGCACGTTGGCGTACTGCGTCTCCATGGCGCCGACCATGGCGTCGATCACCGCGCGCGGCTTCTGCGCCGAGGCCGCGTTGTCGAGGAACACCAGCGGCTTGCCGTGCACCCGCTGCGACAGGATCGGGAAGTCGGCGCGGATCGACGCCTCGTCGAAGGCGCGGAACGGCGCCAGCGGGTCGGGTGCCGGCGCCTCGTGGATGGCCGCGGGGCGCGGCGGGTGGGACAGGTCGTTCACGCCGGGACGCCCTCGCGCGCGGGGGCCGCCTCCTGGCGCGACCACCAGCGCTCCACGGCGCCCTCCAGCATGGCGCGCGCGCCCTCGTCCGCGATCGGGTCGAGCGCCTCGGCGAGGAAGGCGCGCACCAGCAGCGAGCGCGCCTGGGCCAGCGGCACGCCGCGCGAGCGCAGGTAGAACAGCTGCTCGGCGTCCAGCTCGCCCACGGTGGCGCCGTGGCTGCACTTGACGTCGTCGGCGTAGATCTCGAGCTGCGGCTTGCAGTCGATCTCGGACTCGGCCGACAGCAGCAGGGCCTGGTTCATCTGGTAGCCGTCGGTCTTCTGCGCGATGCGGTCGACCTCGATCTTGCCCTGGAACACGCCGCGGCTGTGCCCGGTCAGCACGTTCTTCACGGTCTGGCGCGACGCGCAGGACGGCGCCTTGTGCGACACCACGGTGGTGAAATCGCTGTGCTGCGAGCCGGACAGCAGCTGCGCGCCGTTCAGGTGCGCGGCGGCGTGCGGGCCGAGCAGGCGGGCGTGCACCTCGTTGCGCGACAGGCGCGAGCCGAGGTTGAGGCCGAAGCTGTCGTAGACGCCGCGCTCGGCGATGTCGGCGTACACCGTGGACAGGTGGAACGCCTCGGGCGCCTCGTCCTGCAGGCGGATGTGGACCATCTCGGCGCCCTCGGCGACGGAGACCTCCATCACCGGGTTGTGCAGGTAGGCGCCGGCGCCGTGCGAGACCTCGATCAGGGTCAGGCGCGCGCCCGGCTCCAGCGTGACCGCGTGGCGCGGGTGGAACGCCATCGCGGTGCGGCCCACGCCGCCGCCGATGGAGACCAGGCACAGCGTGCCGCCGTCCACGCCGGCCGCGACGTGCAGCCGCGCGCCGTCCTCGGCGAGCATGGTGTTGAGCGCCACCAGCGTCTCGCGCTCGGGGTGGGCGAGCGTGCCGAACTCCGGGCGGTCGGCGAACAGGGTCAGCGCGACGCCGTCCGGCACGGAGGACAGCTCGGACTGGAAGCGGCCGTCGACGAACACGAGGCGCGGCACGTCGGGCAGCGCCACGCCGTCGAGCACGTCGGCGCCGGGCGAGACCGCGGTGAGCGGCTCGTAGAACGCGATGTCGGCGAGCGGGCGCAGGCTGGTGTAGTGCCAGGCTTCCAGGGCGCGCGTCGGCAGGCCCTTGGCGCGCAGCAGCGCGGCCGCGGCGTCGCGCGCGGCCGCGTCGCCGGGCAGGCGCCGGCGCAGGCCGTCGAAACGGTGCAGGAAGCCGGCGGCGGTGTCGGCCACCGGCATGGACTGGGCCGCGCTCATGCCGCCTCCGCGATCACCTGGGCGTAGCCCTGGGCCTCGAGCTGGTGGGCCAGCTCCGGGCCGCCGGTGCGCACCACGCGCCCCGCCGCGAGCACGTGCACGCGGTCGGGCACGATGTAGTCGAGCAGACGCTGGTGGTGGGTGATGACGAGCGCCGAGAAGTCCGGGCCGCGCAGCGCGTTGACGCCTTCGGCGACGATGCGCAGCGCGTCGATGTCCAGGCCGCTGTCGGTCTCGTCCAGGATCGCGAGCTTCGGGCGCAGCAGGGCCATCTGCAGGACCTCGTTGCGCTTCTTCTCGCCGCCGGAGAAGCCGACGTTGACGTTGCGCTTGAGCATGTCGTCCGGCATCGACAGGCGCTTGGCCTCGGCGCGGGCGAGCTTGAGGAAGGCGATCGCGTCCAGCTCCGGCTCGCCGCGCGCCCGCCTGACGGCGTTGAGCGCGGTGCGCATGAAGTTGGCGTTGCCGACGCCGGGCAGCTCGACGGGCGCCTGGAACGCCAGGAACACGCCGAGCGCCGCGCGCTCCTCGGGCTCGAGCGCGAGCAGGTCCGTGTCGTTGAAGGTGGCCGAGCCGCCAGTCACCTCGTAGTCCTCGCGGCCGGACAGCACGTAGGACAGCGTGGACTTGCCCGAGCCGTTGGGCCCCATGATGGCGTGGACCTCGCCCTGCGGCAGGTCCAGCGTGATGCCGCGCAGGATCGGCTTGGGCTCGGCCCCCTCGATGGCGATGGAGGCGGCGAGGTCGCGGATCTGCAGCATCAGCCGACGCTCCCCTCGAGCGAGATGGCGAGCAGTTTCTGCGCCTCGACCGCGAACTCCATGGGCAGCTCCTTGAGCACGTCCTTGCAGAAGCCGTTGACGATCATGCCCACGGCATCCTCCTCGGACAGGCCGCGCTGGCGGCAGTAGAACAGCTGGTCGTCGGCGATGCGCGAGGTGGTGGCCTCGTGCTCGACCTTGGCCGTCGGGTTGCGGCTCTCGATGTAGGGCACGGTGTGCGCCCCGCACTGGTCGCCGATCAGCAGGCTGTCGCACTGGGTGAAGTTGCGGGCACCCGACGCCTTGGGCTGCATGCGCACCAGGCCGCGGTAGACGTTGTCGGAATGGCCCGCGCTGATGCCCTTGGACACGATGGTCGAGCGCGTGTTCTTGCCGATGTGGATCATCTTGGTGCCGGTGTCGGCCATCTGCCGGTTGTTGGTCACGGCGACCGAGTAGAACTCGCCCACCGAGCCCTCGCCGATCAGGATGCACGACGGGTACTTCCAGGTGATCGCCGAGCCGGTCTCGACCTGCGTCCACGACACCTTGGAGCGCGCGCCACGGCAGGCCGCGCGCTTGGTGACGAAGTTGTAGATGCCGCCCTTGCCCTCGGCGTCGCCGGGGAACCAGTTCTGTACGGTACTGTACTTGATGGTGGCGTCGTCCATGGCGACCAGCTCGACCACGGCGGCGTGCAGCTGGTTCTCGTCGCGCATCGGCGCGGTGCAGCCCTCGAGGTAGGACACCGAGCCGCCGTCCTCGACGATGATCAGGGTGCGCTCGAACTGCCCGGTGTTCTTGGCATTCATGCGGAAGTAGGTGCTCAGCTCCATCGGGCAGCGCACGCCCTTGGGGATGAACACGAAGGAGCCGTCGGTGAACACGGCGCTGTTGAGGGCCGCGAAGTAGTTGTCGCCGGCGGGCACCACGCTGCCGAGGTACTCGCGGACCAGGTCCGGATGCTCGCGCACGGCCTCGCTGATCGGGCAGAAGATCACACCGGCCTTGGCGAGCGTGGACTTGAAGGTCGTGGCCACGGAGACGCTGTCGAACACGGCGTCGACGGCGATGTTGCGGCCGACCGCGGTCTCGGGGTCGAGCTGCACCGCGCCCTCGACGCCGGCAAGCATGGCCTGCTCGCGCAAGGGAATACCAAGCTTCTCGTACATGCGCAGCAGCTCGGGATCGACCTCGTCCAGGCTCGCGGGGCCGGCCTTCTTCTTGGGCGCGGCGTAGTAGTGGAGGGCCTGGTAGTCGATCGGCGGATACTTGTGCTTGCTCCAGTCCGGCTCCTCCATCTTGAGCCAGGCGGCGTAGGCCTTCAGGCGCCACGCGAGCAGCCACTCCGGCTCGCCCTTGCGCTCCGAGATCAGCCGGATGATGTCCTCGTTCAGCCCGACGGGGGCGAGGTCCATCTCGATGTCGGTCTCGAAGCCCCACTTGTAGCCGGACTGGGTGACGGACTGGACGGTGTCGAGTGTCTCTACAACGGCTGGCATGTCGCCTCGTTCAATCTGCGGAGTGGGACGCGAGCTGGCCGGGCAGCGTGGCTGCCTGGCCCAGGGTGCGGCCCGGGGTTCTGAACGCGCGCGGGATCGCGGCGCCCTGCATGTCGGCCAGCGTGATCGAGGCCAGCGCCTCGCGGACCGCGTCGTTGACCACGTCCCAGCGGCCGTGCACCGGGCACAGCGCCGCCGCCTCGCAGCCGCCGACGCCGCCCTCCACGCAGGAGGTCAGCGCGATCGGGCCGTCGATCGCCTCAATCACGTCGCGGATCGGCGTGGCCGACAGCGGACGCGACAGGCGGTAGCCGCCGCGCGCACCACGCTGCGAGGCCACCAGGCCGGAGCCCACCATGGCCTTGAGCACCTTGGCGACCGTCGGCTCGGGCACGCCGGTGGCGGCGGCGATGCCGGGGGTGGTCTGCACCGTGCCGCCCGCCGCGTCGGACAGGCGGACCAGCACCACGACCGCGTAGTCGGTGAGTTTCGAGAGCCTCAGCATCGGCCGGGTCCTATGCGGACCGTGGCGGTCCGGATTGACAGGCAGATGGAAGACGAAGGCCGTCGCGTCAAGGGGCCGCGCGCCGATCGCGCGTCACGGCCCGGGGTTGCGGAGGCGGCCCACCCTGCGCCAGCGGGCCAGGACGATCAGCCCCGCCGCCAGCAGAAGCGTGCCCGACACGTAGACGGCGACCGCCGCGACCGCGCCCAGCCACCACGCCGCGGCGAGCGAGCCCGCCACCACGGCCAGCGCGCACACGACCAGCAACGCCCTGACCCGGGCCGCGGGAGGCGGGGCGTCCCTGGCGGCAGCCGTGCGTCGGTCCTGGGCCGTCAGCTGATCATCCGGCTCGCCTGGCCTCCCCACCATGTCCTCCAGAATTGTTGCACGATCGCCTCGGTCCGGGCATCGCGCAAGCACCCTCAGCCCTTCTTGTCGGACAAACGCCAGACTCCGCCGTCCTCGGCCGCCACGCCGTCGTGGCGGAGCTTCGCCAGGTGGGCCAGCAGCGTGGCGCCCGCGGCGCGCGCCAGGCCCGGCGCCAGACCCTGGTACTCGGACGCCACCAGCGCCTCGATCGTCGCCGGCGCCCGGCGCAGCGCCGCCACCAGCCCCGCCTCGCGCATCAGCCGGTGGCGCAGCAGCGTCGACAGCAGCGGCGCCGGGTCGCGGATCGCGGCACCATGGCCGGGCAGCAGCAGGCGGTCGCCCCGCGCCCGCAGCCGCTCCAGGCTGCGGAGGAAGTCGGCCATGTCGCCGTCCGGCGGGCTGATCGCCGTGGTCGACCAGCCCATCACGTGGTCGCCGCTGAACAGCACCCCGTCCGGCGCGGCGAGGCACAGGTGGTCCGACGCGTGGCCCGGCGTGTGCAGCACGACCAGCCCGGGCAGCGCGTCGCCGTCGCCCACCGTGCGGTCCGGGCGCACCAGGGCGGACGCGAAGGCGTGGTGCGCGATCACCGGCGCGCCGCTCGCCGCGCGCAGGGCGGACGCGGCGCCGGCGTGGTCGGCGTGGCGGTGCGTGAGCACGATGCGCGCGACCGGCCCGGCCGCCGACAGCAGCGCCGCGACGTGGCCCGCGTCGTCGGGTCCGGGGTCGATCACCGTGGCGCCGTCCGGCCCGGCGAGGATCCAGCTGTTGGTGCCGTGCTGCGTCATCGGCCCGGGGTTGGGCGCCACCACGCGCACGATGCCCGGCGCCTCGGGGAGAGCGACGCCGTACGGGGGGGCAGGATCGGCTTGTCGGGACATGGCGCTCGTCGTCGGGAGGCGTCCTGCGCGGCAGGACGGCGGGGGCGTTTCCGTCCTGCGGCACAGGACAAATCGGGGGTGTTTTGTCCTGCGCCGCAGGACGGACGGCGGCTTTTTCGGCGCGTTGTCCTGCGCGGCAGGACGGGGAACGTCTCGCGGCGCGGGAAAAAGAAGGCCAGGGCGCTGCCCTGGACCCGCCAGGGGCGGAGGTGGCCGAAGGTTCCGACGATCCTCCTGGATCCAATGGAAGGGCCACCGGAGGGGGCGCCCCTGGACCGGCGCACACGAGTCTCAGCCGAGCTGGCGGAAGCCCTCGCCGTCGGGGGGGTCGGTGTCGGTCTCGTCGACCGAGCTGACCGACGCCAGCATCGGGCCGCGGCGGCAGCGGCGCAGCAGCTCGCCCACCGCGTCCGTCTCGCCGTGCAGCACGGCCTCCACGGTGCCGTCGGGCCGGTTGCGCACCCAGCCCCACACGCCCAGCGACTGCGCCTCGCGCACCATCCACGCCCGGAAGCCCACGCCCTGCACGCGGCCGCCGACCACCACCCGCTTGGCGATCACGGCGCGGCCGCCAGCGCCATGAAGCGCGCCGCCATCGCCACGTCCGCATCGATCAGCGCCAGGCGACGCGCCGCCTCGTCGTCGTGGCCCCACGCCTCGATCTGGTGGCGCTCCTCCAGCGTGCCCAGCGACGCCGCCTCCGCCGCGTCCAGCCGCCCCAGCGCCAGCGCCAGCCCCAGCACCAGGCTGCCCAGCGCCGGCACCGCGATTCCAAGCCCCGCCAGCCCGTCCGCGTCGAAGCCCGCCAGCGCGCGCGTCAGCGCCACCAGCGCCGGCTCCGGCTGCGCCACGTGGATCACCCCCGCCGTCACGCGCAGCCGCGCCCCCAGCGCCGCGTCCGCCCAGTCCAGCAGCGGGTCCCACGCGGCGGACTGCTGCGCGACCAGGGCGGCGGGGCGTTCGGCGCGGTAGCACAGCAGGTCGGCCTCGCCGTAGCGGGCCAGCGCCGCGATCGATGCGCCCGGGTCGCGCGCCACGCGCTCCTGCGCCGTGCCGGCCAGGCGCGTCAGCGGCACGGCGTCCAGGCTCATCTCGCCGCCCTTGGCGCCGCCGGCGGCCTGCCACTCGGCAGCCACCGCGTCGGCCAGCGCGGCGGAGCGCAGCCGAAGGCTCGGGCCGCCGGGCAGGCGCATCGGCCTGCCGTCGAGCACCACCTCGAAGCCGTCGGGGGCGTGCCGCACGCCCGCCTCGTCCCAGAACCTGAGCATCCCCCGCCCTCCCCGCCGTCCGGCCTGCTAGATCAGGAGCCACGGGCGCGAAAGCAAGCAAGGTTGAGGCGCTGCCTCAAACTCCGCCAAAGGCTGCGCCCTTGGAACGCATCCCTTAAGTCAAGGGATCAAAGGGTCCTCGGACCCTTTGCGGGTTTGGGCAGAGCCCATGCTTGCTTTGCCTACCGCAGCAGGCTGCGCAGGAGGTCGGCCGCCTTCGGGGCCTTGGCCGGGGCGGCGGGGGCCGAGGGCGCGGGGCCGGACATGCCGCCGCGGGCGGTGGCGAGGGCGGCGGGGCACAGGTCGGGGCCCTCGCCGCCGCCGATGGTCAGGCCGCCGCCACGGGCGCTGTCCACGCGGGCGCGGGGCGAGCCGAGGGGGCCGTCGAGCGCCACGGGGACGCCGACGGCGGTGCCGCCGAGGCGCAGCGTGGGGCGCAGGGTCAGGGCGAGCAGCTCGGCGCGCAGGTCGAGGGTGCCGGCGCCGTCGAGGCGGAGGCGGGCGCTGTCCAGGGCGAGGGCCTTCAGGGTGCCCTGGCCGGAGGCGAGGTCGAGGCGCACGGCGAGGCAGCGCACGGCGGTGGTGCCGTCGAGCGCGGGGGAGGGGATGCCGGCGGCGCGCAGGGCGGGGGCGAAGGCGGCCTTGAGCACGCTGTCCTGGACCTCGCCGTTCACGCCGGACAGGCCGACGTGGCCGGTCGCGGTGGCGGCCAGCGCGCGCAGGGACGCGCCGGCGGCGTCGAGCACGGCGTCGAGGCCGAGCAGGCCGGAGGCGGCGCCGGCGTGGCCGGCCGCGGCCAGGAGGGGGGCGAGCGGCAGGTCGGGGATGCGCGCGGCGACCGAGACGGTGGGCGGGGCGGCGCGGCCGTCGACGCGCAGGCGCACGGCGACGGGGCCGTCGGCGGCGGCGGCGGCGAAGGGGTCGAGCGCCAGGCGGGCGTCGTCGAGCGTCAGGTGGCCGGCGGCGTCGCGCCAGGTCACGCCGCCGGCGGACAGCGCGCCCACGGTGAAGGCGAGGTCGAGGTCGGCGGCGCCCAGGGCGGCGAAGGGCAGCGGACGGTCGGGGATCACCCCGGACGGGGCGGAGGTGGCCGTGGGGGCCGGGGCGCCCTGCCCTGCCCCGGCGGAGGGCGCGGGCGCGGTCGGCGACGGGGCGGCGGCAGGCGAGGTCGCGCGGGGGGCGGCGGGGGGCGGGCTGGCGGTGACGATCAGGCGGGGGGTCTGCTGCAGGGCGAGGACCAGGGCGTCGCCATCGATGCGCGTGGAGACCAGCGTGCCGCGCAGCGACGGGCGGGGCGCGCGGCCGAGCGCCAGGTCGCCGGCCAGGTCGCCGGCGGCGGAGGTTGCGCGCAGGCCGCGCACGGCGAGCACGCCGGGCGAGGGCGTGGACAGCGTCGCCTCGGCGGCGAGGTCGCGCAGCGCGGGCAGGCCGGCGCCCACCACCTCGGACAGGGCGGCGAGCTGCGGCGCGTGCAGCGACACGGCGAGGTCGAGCGCGATGCCGCGTGCGGCGCCGGGCGCGGGGCCGGTGCGCAGGGCCGCGGTGCCGCGCAGGGTGGCGACGGCGCCGGCGGCTGCGGCGGTCAGGTCGAGGGGCAGCGTGCGGGCGTCCGCGCCGGCCATGGGACCGACGGTGCCGTCGAGCGACACGGGCTGGCCTTCCTGGGCGGCGCGCAGGGACAGGCGGGTCGGGCCGGTGGCGTCGCGCTGCTCCAGGATCGCGGAGGACACCGCGAGGCCAGGGCGCACCGAGCCGAGGTCGGACGCGCCGGCGGCCAGGGTGAGCGCGGAGATCACGGGCGGGCCGCCGGCGGTGGCCGCGACGTGGCCGTCGAGGCGCAGCGCCTTCACCGGCGGCAGGTTGGCGTGCGGGAACAGCGCGTTCAGGGCGGACAGGTCGGCCACCGCGCCGTGCAGCGCCAGGTCGTAGCCGCCGTCGCGGGTCAGGCTGCCCTTGGCCCCGAGGCGGTCGCCGGCGGGCGTGGACAGGGTCGCGTCCACCGGCCACGGCGCGCCGGCCGCGGGGGCCGGTGCGGCGGCGGTGCCTGCGGGCGGGGGCGTGCCCTCGGGGGTGGCGATCGCGGCGACGGGGCCGGTGTCGGCCTGCAGCGCGAAGGGGGCGCCGTCGTGGGCGAGGCTCGCGTCCACGTGCACCGCCGTCGCGTCCTGCGTGGCGGCGAGCGAGGGGATCGAGAGCGCCGTGCCGCCCCAGGCGATGCGGCCGTCGGTGACGCGGAGCGCACGGATGTCGAGCGGGCGGGCGCGGCGTTCCGGCGCGGACGAAGGCGCGGGCGCGGCGTCGGCGGGGGCCGTCGAGGGCCGGGGCGCGAACACCCAGTTCGGGCCGGACGGGGTGCGCTCCAGCAGCAGGTCGGGGCCGTCGAGGAGCAGGCCGGTCACCTCGATGCGGCCCCGCAGCAGGGCGCCGAGCGAGAAGCGCGCGGCCAGGCGCCGCGCGGTGACCATCTGCGGGCGCGAGCCGCCGGGGAGGTTGGCCAGCGCCACGTCCTGCGCGGAGAAGCCGGGCTGCGGCAGAAGCGTCAAGCGCAGCGGGCCGTCGAGGGTGAGCGCGCGGCCGGTGGCGCGCAGCACGGCGGCCTCCACGCGGGGCTTGAGGCCGTCGGGGTCGAAGGCGAGCCAGGCGGCCGTGGCGCCGGCGGCGGCCAGGGCCGCGAGGGCGGCTGCGGTGAGGGCGGCGGTCCGCGCGCTGCGTCGCATGGGCGTGGTTCCTTGGAGGCGAAGGAAGCAAGGCCGGGCTCTGCCCGGACCCGCCAAAGGCCAGGGGCCTTTGGAAACCCCTCCCGAAGCAAGAGGAGGCTTTCTTCCTCGTCGTGGATTCTCAAGGCGAGCCTTGAGCGGAGTCCAGAGGCAGAGCCTCTGGCCTTTCTTGCCCTACTCCGGCCGCCCCCGGTGCAGCCTCGGCTCCGGCGTGGGCGGCGCGGTGAAGCCGAGCAGGCGGAAGCTGTCGCGCATGTGTGGCGGGAGCGGGGCGGCGACGTCGAGCGTGCCGCCGGCAGGGTGCGGCAGCGACAGGCTGCGGGCGTGCAGGTGCAGCTTCGGCGCGATGCCCTCGACGTGGAGCTTCTTCTCCTCCTCCTGCGGGCCGTATTTCGGGTCGCCGACGATGGGCGTGCCCAGCGCCTCGCAGTGGACGCGGAGCTGGTGGGTGCGGCCGGTGAGCGGCTGCAGCTCCAGCCAGGCGAGCTTGCGGCCGGCGGCCTCCAGCGTGCGGTAGTCGGTGAGCGCGGAGGCGGCGTCCTCGTCGTCGCGGTCGGCGGCGGAGGTCAGCGCGCCGGGGCCGGAGCCGAGGCGGATCAGCGGCATGTCCACCCTGCCCTCCTGCGGGCTCGGGCGGCCGTGCACCACGGCCCAGTAGGTCTTGCGGACGTGGCGGGTGCGGAACGCGGCGGCGAGCTTGGCGGCGGCCGCAGCACCACGGGCGAGGATCAGGACGCCGGAGGTGTCGCGGTCGAGGCGGTGGACGAGCTTGGGCTTGCCCCGGTCGTCGCGGAAGGCGTCGAGCATGCCGTCGAGGTGGCGGGTGATGCCCGGGCCGCCCTGCACCGGCAGGCCCCAGGGCTTGTCGAGGACGATCACGTGGTCGTCGCGGTAGATCACCATGCGCTCGAGTTCGCGCAGCGTGCGCTCGTCGACCACGGGGACGGGCTTCGGGGCGGGGCCGGCGGGCAGCGGGGGCACGCGCACGGCCTGGCCGGCGAGGAGGCGGGTCGCGCCGTCCACGCGGCCGCCGTCCACGCGCACCTGGCCGGTGCGGCAGAGCTTCTGCATCGCGGCCTGCGTGATGTGGGGGAAGTGGCGGCGGAACCAGCGGTCCAGGCGCAGGTCGGCCTCGTCCTCGGCCACGGTCTGGATGCTGACGCTCATGGGGTGGAGTCCTGAAGGAAGGAAGGCCGGGCTCTGCCCGGACCCGCCAGGGCGAGCCGCCCTGGACTGGCGTGACTCAAGGTGTGCGTTCCAAGGGCGCAGCCTTTGGCGGAGTTTGAGGCGGAGCCTCAACCTTGCTTCCTATCACGGCTGCGCGCCTTCGCGCAGGGCGGACCAGTGCGCGAGGCGTCGGGCGACCTCGCGCTCGAAGCCGCGGTCCTTCGGGCGGTAGTAGGTCGAGCGGCCGATCCCGGCGGGGAAGTAGTCCTGGCCGGAGAAGCCGTCGTCGGTGTCGTGGTCGTAGCTGTAGCCGGCGCCGTGGCCGAGGTCGCGCATCAGGCGGGTCGGCGCGTTGAGGATGTGGGCCGGCGGCGAGAGGCTGCCGGACGCGCGGGCCGCGGCGGCGGAGGCCTTGTGGGCGGTGTAGAGGGCGTTCGATTTGGGCGCGGTGCCGAGGTAGACGATCGCCTGGGCGAGGCAGAGGTCGCCCTCGGGGGAGCCGAGGCGCTCCCACGCGTCCCAGGCGGCGAGCGCCTGCACCAGCGCCTGGGGGTCGGCGAGGCCGATGTCCTCGGAGGCGAAGCGGACCAGGCGGCGGGCGACGTAGCGGGCGTCCTCGCCGCCGGCCAGCATGCGGGCGAACCAGTAGAGCGCGGCGTCGGGGTCGGAGCCGCGCAGGGATTTGTGGAGCGCGGAGATGAGGGCGAAGTGCTCGTCGCGGTCGCGGTCGTAGAGGGCGGCGCGTCGGCTCAGCAGGCCGGCGAGGTCGTCGGGGGAGAGGGGCTCGCCGGGGTCGAGGGCGAGGACCTGCTCGGCCATGTTGAGGAGGGTGCGGCCGTCGCCGTCGGCCATGGCGCGCAGGGAGGCGCGAGCGGCGGCGTCGAGGCGGAGCGGGGTGGCGGTCTCGGCCTCGGCGCGGGCGAGGAGGCGCTCCATGGCGGCGTCGTCCAGGCGGCGCAGGAGCATGAGCTGGCAGCGCGACATCAGCGCGCCGTTCAGGGTGAAGGAGGGGTTCTCGGTGGTGGCGCCGACGAGGACGACGGTGCCGTCCTCGACGACGGGGAGGAAGGCGTCCTGCTGGGCGCGGTTGAAGCGGTGGATCTCGTCGACGAAGAGGAGCGTCGCGCGGCCGGCCTCGCGCTGGCGCACGGCGGCGTCGAAGGCGCGGCGCAGGTCGGCCACGCCGGCGAAGGTGGCGGAGAGCTGGGCGAAGCGTAGGCCGGCGGCGTCGGCGAGGAGGCGGGCGATCGTGGTCTTGCCGACGCCGGGCGGGCCCCAGAGGATCATGGACGCTAGGATGCCGCGGGCGAGCATGCGCGAGAGGGCGCCGGCCGGGCCGAGGAGCGCGTCCTGGCCGACGACCTCGTCGAGGCGGGCGGGGCGCAGGCGCTCGGCGAGTGGGAGCGGGCCGGCGGGCGCGGGCGGCGCGTCGGGGGCGGGCGCGGGGGCGAACAGGTCGGGCGGGGGCGGTCGGGCGGCCATGGGCGGGGTCCTTCGCGGCGGCACGCAGGTGCGGGCCGTGCCGGGGGCGTGTGCCGGAGGGCACGGACGCCAGCTATTCGCGTGTGCGGCAGCATATCGATTGCAACCACCTCCGCCGTCGCGCATTCACCTCCCTGCGCAGCCAGCTTTGAGGCGGACTCGTTCCACCGCGACGGCAGGCAGACTCGCAACCGAAACGGAAGGATGACCTCAATGGCCTATCGGATCACCACCACGCTGGGCGCCGCTGCGCTGGTTCTCGGTTGCCTGAGCGTCGCGCCCGCGTTCGCGCAGGAGACGGCCACCCCGTCGTCGGCCGAGAGCGCCGACAAGGACACCAGCGCCGCGATGCACCCGATGCACCACGCCGCCATGCACCCGAAGATGCACGGCAAGATGCATTCGCACATGATGCACGGCAAGATGAGCGGCGAGTCGATGGCCGAGGGCAAGTCCATGCAGGGCGTGCGCTCGCAGGACATGGGCACCGACGCGCTGAACAATCAGAGCCTGCACGCCGCGCAGTCCAACACCGCCTTCACCCCGGGCGCGGACAGCGCCGCCGCGATGCCGGGCGGGATGATGCACGGCAAGATGATGCACGGGAAGATGATGCACGGCTCGATGGACCAGGGCTCGATGGGCGGCAGCTCGATGAGCGGCGGCTCCATGGGCAGCACGGGCGGCACGATGCCGGCGCAGACCTCGGGCACCACGGGCGCGATGGGCGGCGGCAACGAGGGCAACGGCGCGATGGCCGGCAGCTCGACGGGCGGCGTCGGCGGCGCGGCCGGCACGCCGATGCCGAAGCCCTGAGACGAACCGCGGCGGGCCATGCCCCGCCGCGACAGCGTTGCAGGACCGGAAAGGCCGGGGCGGATCACCGCCCCGGCCTTTTCCTTGTCCGGCGCCATGAAAAAACCCGCGGGAACAGTGTCCCCGCGGGTTTCTCCATGAGCGCCGGTCCAGGGGCGGCTCGCCCCTGGCGGGTCCGGGCAGAGCCCGGGTTTGTGCTTACGCCTCGTCGGCCTCGGAGAACTGCTCGGCGCGCGGGCCGCTGTCGAGGCCCTTGGCGGCGACGTCGCGATCGACCAGCTCGATCACCGCCATGTCGGCGGCGTCGCCGTAGCGCATGCCGGCCTTCATGACGCGGCAGTAGCCGCCGGAGCGGCCGCGGTAGCGCTCGGCGATGGTGCCGAACAGCTTGGCGACGATGACGTCGTCGCGCAGCTGGGCGTAGGCCTGGCGGCGGGCGTGCAGGCCGCCGCGCTTGCCAAGCGTGATGAGCTTCTCGGCGACAGGGCGGAGTTCCTTCGCCTTGGGCAGGGTGGTGGTGATCTGCTCGTGCTTGATCAGCGCGTGGGCCATGTTGCGGAACATGGCCAGGCGGTGGGTGGAGGTGACGTTCAGCTTCCGACCGGCAACACCGTGTCGCATCGTTATTCTCCTGTGGCCGGTGGGGTCAGAAAGGCTCGTCGAGGCGCTTGGCGAGGTCCTCGATGTTCTCGGGGGGCCAGCCGGACACGGCCATGCCGAGGGCGAGGCCCATGTTAGTCAGGACCTCCTTGATCTCGTTCAGCGACTTGCGGCCGAAGTTCGGCGTGCGGAGCATCTCCTGCTCGGTCTTCTGCACGAGGTCGCCGATGTAGACGATGTTGTCGTTCTTCAGGCAGTTCGCCGAGCGGACGGAGAGCTCGAGCTCGTCGACCTTGCGCAGCAGGTTGCGGTTGAACGGCAGGTCGTCCTGGATCTCCTCGATGCGGGCCTGCTGGGGCTCGTCGAAGTTGATGAACAGGGCGAGCTGGTCCTGCAGGATGCGGGCGG
>JBPBQX010000058.1:0-15189 GCA_050955025.1 Janthinobacterium lividum | reverse complement strand
CCGCAGACCCAGGCGGCCGCGTTGCAGTCGGGCGAGGTCGACTGGGTCGAGCAGCCGCAGATGGACCTGGTGCCGAGCCTGCGCGACACGCCGGGCATCCGCGTCGAGGTGGCCGAGACGCGCGGCCTGCTCGGCTTCCTGCGCTTCAACCAGCTCGTGGCGCCGTTCGACAACCCTGCCGTCCGACGCGCCGTGCTCGGTGCCGTCAACCAGACCGAGTTCATGCAGGCGGTCGTGGGCAGCAACGCCGCCTTCGACGACAGGTGCGGGGTGTTCGGCGCGCATTCGCCGATGGCCAACGACGCCGGGATGGAGGTGCTTGCGGGGCGCCACGACCCGGAGGCGGGCCGTCGCGCGCTGCAGGCCGCCGGCTACAAGGGCGAGCGCGTGGTGTACCTCACGGTCACCGACGTGCCGCGCATCAACGCGATCGCCGAGGTGGGCGCGGACATGCTGCGCAGGATCGGCATGAACGTGGACGAGGTGTCGACGGACTGGGGCACGGTGGTGCAGCGCTCGGTGAGCCGCCAGCCGCTCGACAAGGGCGGGTGGAGCATGTTCGCCTCGTTCACCGGCGGCATCGACGCGGGCTCGCCGGGC
Source organism: Janthinobacterium lividum (assembly GCA_050955025.1). Lineage (GTDB taxonomy): Bacteria > Pseudomonadota > Alphaproteobacteria > Acetobacterales > Acetobacteraceae > CAXSEF01. The sequence continues at coordinate 14,589 of JBPBQX010000058.1, read as the reverse complement.
TGCAACAGCTTCCTGCGCGGCAACGGCGCGGGCGCCTACAACGGCTGGCCCGACGCGCCGAAGCTGGAGGCGCTGCGCGACGCGTGGCTGCAGGCCGGCGACCTCGCGCAGCAGCAGGCGATCGCGCGCCGGATCCAGGCCCAGGCGTGGGAGGACGTGCCGTTCCTGCCGCTTGGCTCCTACGACCAGCCCACCGCGTACCGCGACAGCCTCACCGGCATGCTGCGGGGCCTGATCCTGTTCACCAACGTCCGCCGCGCCTGAATCAAACGGATTCTCAAGGCGAGCCTTGAGCGGAGTCCAGAGGCAGAGCCTCTGGCCTTGCCTTCTTTCTCCCCCCGAAAGGACCACCCGATGCACGACCCCGTCGCATGGCTTGCGGGCCAGGAGGAGGCCATGCTCGACCTGCTGCGCCGCATGGTCGACACCGACAGCGGCAGCGACGACAAGCCGGGCGTGGACGCCGTGGGCGACCTCGTGCGGGGCTTCCTGGAGTCGCACGGCGTGGCGGTGGAGCGGATCGCGGGCGTGCGCCGCGGCGACTGCCTGCTGGCGCGCGTCCCCGGCCCGGACGGCGGGCGCGGCTCCAACCGGCCCGGCCCGGTGCTGCTGCTCGGGCACCGCGACACGGTGTTCCCCGCGGGCGAGGCGGGGCGGCGGCCGTTCGCGGTGCGCGACGGCATCGCCAGCGGCCCCGGCGTCGCGGACATGAAGGCCGGGCTGGTGATGAACTGCTTCCTGCTCGCGGCCTTCGCACGTGCCGGCGGGCCGGTCGCGGTGCACGCGCTGTTCACCGGCGACGAGGAGATCGGCAGTCCCGAAGGGCGCGCGGTGATCGAGTCGCAGGCACGCGGGGCGCGCTGCGTGCTGAACGCCGAGCCGGGCCGTCCGTCGGGCGCGGTGGTGACGGGGCGCAAGGGCGGGGTGTTCAGCGTGGTGCGGATCACGGGGCGCGCCGCGCACTCCGGCGGCAACTTCGAGGCGGGGATCAGCGCGATCGAGGAGCTGGCGCGCAAGGTGGTGGCGCTGCACGCGCTGACGCGGCTGGAGCGGGGCGTCACCGTCAACGTCGGCCTGGTGTCGGGCGGGCAGAGCGTCAACACGGTGGCGCCGGACGCGGAGCTGCAGGTGGACCTGCGCTACGTGGAGCCGGAGGACCGCGCGGAGGCGATGGACGCGATCGAGGCGATCGTCGCGCGCAGTTACGTGGCCGGCACCCGCGCGAGCCTGGAGGTGCGCGGCGAGTTCCTGCCGCTCGTGCCTGACGCCGCCTCCGCGCGCCTGTTCGAAGCCTACGCGGCCGCCGCGGCGGAGGGCGGGCTCGCGGTGACGGGCGAGTTCACGGGCGGGTGCGCGGACTCCGGCTTCACCGCGGCGGCCGGCGCCCCGACTTTGTGCGCGGTGGGCCCGGTCGGCGGCGGGGCGCACACGCCCGAGGAGTTCCTGCGCGTGGACAGCCTGGTGCCCCGCGCGCAGGCCGCCGCCCGCACGATCCTGTCGCTCGAGGCCGCGGGGCTCTGAGCGCCCTCAGCCCGCGCGCTCGACGTTCCAGAACAGCGGCGCCCCCGTCAGCATGCCCTTGAGCGCCTTCGTGTAGGCGGTGGGCTGCAGGTACTCGCCGAGCGGCAGGTAGGGCACGTCGACGAAGGCCTGCGCCTGGATCCGCTCGCCGATCCGCTTCTGCTCGGCGAGATCGGGCGCCGCGAACCAGGCGTCGCGCAGCGCCTCCAGCTTCGGCGCGTCCGCCCAGCCGAACCACCCCGCGGCACCGTTGCCGCGCAGCCCGACGTGGCTCGCCGGGGTGTACTCGTCGAGCCCGGTGAAGCTGGTGAAGAACACGTTCCAGCCGCCCTTGTCCGGCGGCCCGCGGTTGGCGCGCCGCTGTACCACAGAGCCCCAGTCGGTCTCGACCACGTCGACGTTGAACCCGCAGCGCTGCAGCATGTCGACGCCGACCAGCCCCATCGCGTTCAGCGTGGGGTAGTCGCTGGCGACCATCACCACGATGCGCTCGCCCCGGTAGCCGGCCTCCGCGATCTCCCGCTTCGCCTTCGCCACGTCGCGCGGCCCGTCCAGCGCCTCCATGCCCACGCCGGACGCGAGCGGCGAGGTGGGCGGGAAGTAGCCGACGTGGTCCTTCCACGCCGACCCGTCGGTGCCGGCGACCGCGCTCATGAAGTCGGACTGGCTGACCGCGCCGAGCAGGGCGCGCCGGATCGCGGGGTTGTCGAACGGCGGGTACAGCTGGTTCATCCGCAGCATCGCCGGGTACCCGGTGGGATCGAGCAGGTCAATGCGCAGCTTCGGCTCCTGCCGCAGCACGGGCATCAGGTCGAAGGTCGGCTGCTCCCACCAGTCCTGCTCGCCGTTCTGCATGGCACCCAGCGCCGTGGCGGCGTCGGGGATCACCGTCCACTCCACACGGTCGAATTTCGCGAGCTTCGGCCCCGACGTCAGCGCCGGCGTGCCCGTCGGCCGCGGCGCATACCCCGCGAAGCGCTCGTACACCACGCGCGAGCCCGACACCCGCTCCGCCGCCACGAAGCGGAACGGCCCGCTGCCCACCATCTCCGTGATCTGCGTGAACGGGTCCGTCCGCGCCAGGCGCTCCGGCATCATCGGGCACATGCTGACGCCCACCTTGCCCAGCGCGTCGGGCAGCAGCGGGAACGGCCGCTTCAGCCGGAACAGGATTGTCCGGTCGTCCGGGGCCGAGAGCTCGTCCGTCGCCGCCATCAGCGCCTGCCCGAACGCGTCGCGCTTGCCCCAGCGCGCCACGCTCGCCGCGCAGTCCCGCGCCAGCACCGGCGTTCCGTCGTGGAACCGCAGCCCCTCGCGCAAACCCAGCGTCCACACCAGCCCGTCGGCCGACGTCACGGCGCCCTCGAGCATCTGCGGCTGCGGGCGGTAGCCGCCGTCCAGCCCGAACAGCGTGTCGAACACCATCATGCCGTGGTTGCGCGTGACGTAGGCCGTGGTCCACGCCGGGTCGAGCACGGTGAGATCCGCCTGCGGAATGAAACGCAGCACGCCGGCGCCGGCGGAGCGGGCCAAGCGGGGTGCTGCCAGGGCGGTCGCGGCGGCGGCAAGGAAGGCGCGACGTCTCATGCGGACTGCTCCTGTGTCGTGGGCGCGCGAACCGGAAAGCAAGAAAGCATGGGCTCTGCCCAAGCCCGCAAAGGGTCCGAGGACCCTTTGATCCCTTGACTTAAGGAAGGGATTCCAAAGGCGAGCCTTTGGCGGAATCCAGAGGCGGAGCCTCTGGCCTTGCTTCCTGCGCGCTCCCTCACTGCAGCGCCGGCAGCGCGTCGAGGTGGCACGCGATCTTGCGCGTAGGCCCCACATCGCGAAGCCACGGCTCCTCGACGCGGCAGCGGTCGAACACGTAGGGACACCGCGTGTGGAAGCGGCAGCCCGACGGCGGGTCGATCGGGCTCGGCACGTCGCCCGTGAGCACGATGCGGGCGCGCCTGGCGTCCGGGTCCGGCATAGGCACGGCGGAGAGCAGGGCGCGCGTATAGGGATGGCGCGGGCTCGCGAACAGGCTGCGCCGGTCGGCGATCTCGGCGATCTTGCCCAGGTACATGACCGCGACGCGGTGCGTCATGTGCTCGACGACGGCCAGGTCGTGGCTGATGAACAGCATGGCCAGCCCCAGCTCGCGCTGCAGGTCGGCGAGCAGGTTGACGATCTGCGCCTTGACCGAGACGTCCAGCGCGGAGACCGCCTCGTCGCACACCAGCAGGTCAGCGCCGGGAGCCAGCGCGCGCGCGATGCCGATGCGCTGGCGCTGCCCGCCGCTGAACTCGTGGGCGTGGCGGCGCATGGCGTCGCGCGGGAGCTGCACGGTGTCGAGCATGGCGGCGACGCGGTCGTCGACCTCGGCGCGGGAGCGGGCGAGCCCGAAGTTGACGATCGGCTCGGCGATGATGTCGCGCACGCGCATGCGCGGATTGAGGGAGCTGAACGGGTCCTGGAACACGACCTGCACGCGACGGCGGATCGGGCGCAGGCGCCGGGCGGGCAGGTTGTCGATGCGCTCGCCGTCGAGGAACACCTCGCCGTCGGTGAGGTCGGTGAGGCGCAGGATCATGCGGCCGACGGTGGACTTGCCGCAGCCGCTCTCGCCGACGACGGACAGGGTCTCGCCGCGATCGACGCTGAAGGTGACGCCGTCCACGGCATGCACGACGCCGCGGCTGCGCCCGAACAGCCCGCCCCTGAGGGGGAAATGCTTCGTGAGCGCGTTGGCCTCCAGCAGCGGCGGGGCCTTCATGCGCGACGCTCCCTCATGCGACCAGCTCCGGGACCGGTGCCACGGCACGCCCGGCGTAGTGGCAGGCGGCGAGATGGCCGGGCGCCTTCTCCTCGCACGCGGGCGCGAACTCGCGGCACAGCGCGGTGACGTCGGGGCAGCGCCCGGCGAAGGCGCAGCCGACGATGGGCGCGCGCAGCGACGGCACCTGGCCGGGGATCTCCGCAAGCCGCCCGGAGCTGCCGGCGTCGAGCGAGGAACCCAGCCGCGGCACCGCGCCCAGCAGCCCGCGCGTGTAGGGGTGCAGCGGGCGGGTAAAAATGTCGCGCACCGCGCCCTCCTCGACCTTGCGCCCGGCGTACATCACCACGACCCGCTGGGCCATCTCGGCGACTACGCCGAGGTCGTGGGTGACGAGCATGATCGCCGAGCCGAGCCGCACCTTGAGGTCGCGCATCAGGTCGAGGATCTGCGCCTGGATGGTGACGTCGAGCGCCGTGGTCGGCTCGTCGGCGATCAGCAGCCGCGGGTTACAGGCGAGCGCGATCGCGATCATCACCCGCTGCCGCATGCCGCCGGAAAGCTGGTGCGGATACTCGCGCACCCGCCGCCCCGGCGCGGGAATGCCCACCAGCTCCAGCATCTCCACCGCGCGCGCCTCGGCGGCCGCGCGCCCGAGCCCCTGGTGCAGGCGCATGCTCTCGCCGATCTGGCGGCCCACGGTGAGCACGGGGTTGAGCGAGGTCATCGGCTCCTGGAACACCATGCTGATGTCGTTGCCGCGCAGTCGACGCATCTCCGCCTCCGGCAGGCCCAGCAGGTCGCGGCCGTCGAAGCGGATGCGGCCTGCGATGCGCCCCGGCGGCGTGGGAACCAGGCGCAGGATCGACATCGACGTGACCGACTTGCCGCAGCCGCTCTCGCCGACGACGGCGACGGTCTCGCCCGCCCCGATCGCGAATGACAGGCCGTCCACCGCGCGCACCACGCCGTCGCGCGTGGCGAAGTGCACCTGGAGCGCCTCGATCTCGAGCAGGGCCATCAGCGCCGCGCCGCCATGCGCGGGTCGAGCGCGTCGCGCAGCCCGTCGCCGAGCAGCTGCACTGCGAGCACGGTGGCGGAGAGGAACGCGGCGGGGAAGAACACCAGGAACGGCTTGACCTGCCACAGGGCGCGGCCCTCGGCCATGATGTTGCCCCACGACGGGATGATCGGCGGCGTGCCCGCCCCGATGAAGGACAGGATGGCCTCGGTCACCATCGCCGAGGCGCAGACGTAGGTGGCCTGCACCATCAGCGGCGCCAGCGTGTTGGGCAGGATGTGGCGCACCACGATGCGCGGCAGGCGCGAGCCGCAGGCCACGGCGGCCTCGACGTACGGCTGCTCGCGCAGCGACAGCACCACGCCGCGCACCAGGCGGGCGACGCGCGGCACCTCGGCGATGGTGATGGCGAGCACGACGTTGCCCACCGATCCCCTGGTCAGCGCCGTGAGCGCCACGGCGAGCAGGATTGAGGGGATCGACATCAGCCCGTCCATAACCCGCATCAGCACTGCGTCGAGCACGCGCACGAAGCCCGACACCACGCCGATCAGCACGCCGAGCGCCGCGGAGAGCGCCGCCACCGCGAAGCCCACGCACAGCGAGACGCGCGCGCCGTACAGCGTGCGCGAGTAGACGTCGCGCCCGAGCATGTCGGTGCCGAACCAGAACTGCGTGGAGGGCGGGCGCAGCCGACGCGCCGGCGAGATCGCGAGCGGGTCCACGGTCGCGAGCAGCGGTGCGAACACCGCGACGAGCACCATCGCCAGCAGCAGCGCGCCGCCGAGCACGATCGTCGGATGGCGCAGCACCAGCCCTGCCACGCGGCCGCGCACCCGCGGCGGGGGCAGGATGTCGGGGAGCGCGGGGGCCACGGCCACGCCGTCCGGCCGCACCGGCGCCTCGGCGAGCGCCGCGGTCAATAGCGGATCCTCGGGTCGAAGACGGTGTAGAGCAGGTCCACACCGAGGTTGATCAGCACGTAGAGGCCGGAGAACAGCAGCACCACGCCCTGGATCACCGGGTAGTCGCGCCGCAGGATGGCGTCGGTGACCAGGCGTCCGACGCCGGGGATCGCGAACACGCTCTCCGTGACCACGGCGCCGCTGACGAGGGCCGCGAAGCCGATGCCGATCACGGTGACGATCGGCACGGCCGCGTTCTTCAGCGCGTGGACGAACAGGATGCTGCCCTGGCCCACGCCCTTGGCGCGCGCGGTGCGCACGTAGTCCTGCGCGAGCACGTCGAGCATGGTGGCGCGGGTGATGCGCGCGATCAGCGCGACGTAGAGCAGCGCCAGCGTCACCGCGGGCAGCACCAGGCTCGACAGGAACGGCCCCGCGCCCGCGGAGAGCGGGGAGAATCCCTGCACCGGCAGCCAGCGCAGGCGCAGCGCGAACACGTAGGCCAGCAGGTAGCCGACCACGAACACCGGCAGCGAGAAGCCCAGCACCGAGAGCACCATCGCGGCGCGGTCCACGAGGGAGTCGTGCTTCCAGGCCGCGAGCACGCCAAGCGGCACGGCGACGCACACCGCGATCACCAGCGTGAGCAGCAGCAGCGACAGCGTGGGCTCGATGCGCTGGCCGATCATGTGCGTGACCGGCAGCCCGGTGAAGATCGAGGTGCCGAGGTCGCCGTGCCCGATGCGCCACACCCACTCGGCGAAGCGGAACAGGAACGGGCGGTCCAGCCCCAGCGTGGCCCGGATGCGCGCGACGTCCGCGGGCGTGGCCTGATCGCCGGCGATGATCGCGGCAGGATCGCCGGGCGCCAGGTAGAGCAGGCTGAACACGAACAGCGCCACCACGGCCATCACCGGCACGGTCGCGAGCAGGCGGCGGGCGAGGTAGGTCAGCACGGGCGCCAGCCTGGGCCGTGCGGACGCCCGAACGGAGGGGCGGCTGCGGCTGCTGCGGCTTGGTGCGTCATCGCAGGCCTTTCCCGCCGTCCGGACGGACCGGTCAGCAAGTGTCGTGCCAACGAAGAAAGGGGAGGGGCTCCGTGCGCGCGCAAGCCCTGTCCCGATCGCCTGCTCGTGCCGCCGCCGCCCTCAGTTCCCCAGCCAGCGCTCGGCCGAGCGCTGCAGGTGCGTGCGCATGGCCGCCTCCGCGCGCAGCGGATCGACTGCCTCCAGCGCGGCCAGGATCGCCTCGTGCTCGGCAAGTGCCACGCGCCAGGTGGTGCGGCTCTCGAACTTCGCGCTGAGCGCCGCCAGGATGGCCCCCTGGCGCGCGTCGAACAGGTCGCCGACCAAGCGGGACAGCACGCTGTTGCCGGCCTGGGCGGCCAGGGCCATGTGGAACGCCCGGTCCTGGTCGAGCGGAACGTCGCCGCTCCCGATCGCGTCGCGCATCGATCCGAGCAGCCCGCGCAGGGCGGCGAGCGAACCGGTGTCCATGCGCGCGCAGGCCATCACCACGACCGCCCCCTCAATGGCGACGCGCGCCTGCATGACCTCCGACGGGCTGTCCCCGAGCGAACGTTCCTCCAGGTCGGGCCGGGCGCGCGCCGCGCTCACGTAGATGCCCGAGCCCATCCGCACCTCGACGCTGCCGTCGATCTCGAGCGCGATCAGCGCCTCGCGCAGCGACGGGCGCGACACCCCGAGCATCTGCGCCAGCTCCCGCTCCGCCGGCAGCCGCGCCAACGGCGGGAACTGCCCGGCCTGGATCGAGGCCCGGATCCGGTCCGCGATCACCTGATAGAGCCGTCGCGGCTCGACTGGCCTGATCAATTCACCCATGCCGCCCCGAGAACCTCCGGTTCCGGACCATCCTGCCCGCTCCACGCTTGACTGGTAAGGCCAATCGCCCTACCCCGGTTGCAAAAGACTGGCCATGCCAGCACGCGCCGCCCGGATCGATCCCGGAACAAGAGCGCATCGTTCAGGGGAGAGACACGGCCCATGACCGCAGCAGCGACAAGGGAGTCCGCGGCCGGGCGCACGACGCGACCGGGCCAGCCGATCCTGCGCCTCGACGGCATCACCAAGCGCTTCCCCGGGGTGCTCGCCCTGGACGACGTCGGCTTCGAGCTCCGCGCCGGCGAGGTCCACGCGATCTGCGGCGAGAACGGCGCGGGCAAGTCGACGCTGATGAAGGTCATCAGCGGCGTGCACCCGCCCGACGCGGGAACGATCACCTGCAAGGGTGTCGCGCGCAGCTTCGCCTCCACGCTGGAGGCCGAGGCGGCCGGCATCGCCATCATCCACCAGGAGCTCAACCTGGTCCCGCACCTCGACGTGGCGGAGAACATCTTCCTCGCCCGCGAGCCGCGGCGCGGCCCGTTCGTCAACCGCAGGCGGCTTCTGGCGCAGTCGCGGGAATACCTGCGCCGCGTCGGCCTCGACATCGACCCCGCGGCCTCGGTGCGCAGCCTGTCGGTGGCGCAGCAGCAGATGGTGGAGATCGCCAAGGCGTTGTCGATCCGGGCCGAGGTGCTCATCATGGACGAGCCCACCTCCTGCCTCACCGACGCCGAGACGCACCTGCTGTTCCGCGTGATCCGCGACCTCAGGGCCGAGGGCGTGGGCATCATCTACATCTCGCACCGCCTCGACGAGATGGCGGAGATCGTCGACCGGGTGACCGTCCTGCGCGACGGACGCCTCGTGGCCACCGCGGACTTCGCCGACACGAGCGTGGACGCCATCGTGGCGCAGATGGTGGGGCGCGCGCTTGACGAGAAGTTTCCCCCCGCGACCCGGCGGCCCGGCGCCGAGGTCCTGTTCGAGGCCGAAGGCCTGAGCCGCGCGGGCAGGTTCCACGACATCGGCTTCTCGCTGCGCCGCGGCGAGATCCTCGGCTTCGCCGGGCTCATCGGCGCGGGCCGCACCGAGGTCGCGCGCGCCATCTTCGGGGCCGACCCGCTCGACGCCGGCACGCTCCGACTGGGCGGGCAGACGCTGTCGATCGCCGGCCCGCGCGACGCGATCGCCGCCGGCATCGCCTACCTGTCCGAGGACCGCAAGAGCCAGGGGCTGGCGATCAAGATGTCGGTGGCCGCCAACATGACGCTCGCCAACATCGGCGAGGTGTCCTCGCGGCTCGGCGTGCTGGACCACGGCCGGGAGCGCGAGATCGCCTGGCGCTACATCGACATGCTCGGCATCCGCACGCCCACGGCGCAGCAGCAGGTGCGTCTGCTGTCAGGTGGCAACCAGCAGAAGATCATCATCGGCAAGTGGCTGTTCAGCGGCGCGCGCCTGCTGTTCTTCGACGAGCCGACGCGCGGCATCGACGTCGGCGCCCGCCTCGCGATCTACCGTATCATGGACGAGCTGGCTGCGCGCGGCGTCGGCGTCGTGCTCATCAGCTCGGACCTGCCCGAGATCCTGGGCATGTCCGACCGCGTCGCCGTGTTCCACCGCGGCCGCATCGCCCGGATCCTGGACACGCGCAGCACCGGCCAGGAGGAGATCATGCAGTATGCGTCCGGGCGCGGCGCCGCCTGGCAGCCCGCCTCCCAGGACCGGGTGCCGGCATGAGCGCCCGCTCGCGCGAGACGGCCCCGGCCGAGGGCGCGCACGCACTGCCCGAGGCGCCGCCGCCGGTTTCGCCCCGGGGCTGGTCGCCGGACCGGCGACGCGAGATGATCCAGAAGTTCGCGGCCTTCGGCGGCCTGCTGATCCTCGTGGCCGCGTTCTCGCTGAGCAGCCCGGCCTTCGCGACCGTTGGCAACGCGCTTACGGTGTCGCTGCAGGTGACCTCGATCGCCATCCTCGGCATCGGCATGACCTGCGTCATCATCACCGGCGGCATCGACCTGTCGGTCGGCTCGATCCTCGCGCTGGCGGGCGTGGTCGCGGCGCTCGCGGTGCACAGGGGCCTGCCGGTCTGGTGCGGGATGCTGCTCGGCCTCCTCGCCGGCGCCGCCTGCGGGACGCTCAACGGCCTGGTGGTGACGCGCCTGCGCTTGCCGCCCTTCATCGCCACGCTGGGCATGATGATGGTGGCGCGCGGCCTCGCGCTGCAGATCACCGGCGCCGAGGCAGTGTCCGGGCTCGGCCAGGGCTTCGGGGTGCTGGGCAACGGCTCGCTGTTCCGCATCGAGAGCATCGGCGCGGACGGCTTCCCGGAGGTGTCGTTCCCGGGCATCCCCTACCCGGTGGTGATCATGGTCGTGCTGATGGTGCTGGTGTCGCTGATGCTGACCCGCACGGTGCTCGGGCGCCACATCCATGCCGTCGGCTCCAACACGGAGGCCGCCAGGCTGTCGGGCGTCAACGTGCAGCGCGTCACGCTGTTCGCCTACGCGCTGTCCGGCACCATGGCGGGCCTGACCGGCTGCATCCTGATGTCGCGCCTCGTGACCGGCCAGCCGAACGAGGGCATCGCCTACGAGCTCGACGCGGTCGCCGCCGCGGTGATCGGCGGCACCTCGCTGATCGGCGGCATCGGCACGATCTCGGGCACGGCGATCGGCTCGTTCATCATCGGCATCCTGCGCAACGGCCTGAACATGAACGGCGTGTCCGCCTTCACGCAGCAGATCCTCATCGGGCTGGTCATCCTGTTCACGGTGTGGATCGACCAGCTGCGCAACCGCCACTGAGCGCGGGTCGAAGACAGGTTCCGCGCGGCCGGATCAACCGGCCCGCTCCAAGGGAGAGAAACGGATGAGAAGACGCCACCTCGCGGCCCTGTTCGGGGCCATGGTCATCGCGCAGGCCCCGTCGACCGGGCGCGCGCAGGCCCCCGGCGAGAAGGAGATCGCGGTCATCGTCAAGACGACGAACTCCGCCTACTGGCAGAACGTCCAGAAGGGCGCCCGCGCCGCGATCCAGGGCATGCCCGGCTACCGGCTGACGTTCCAGGGCCCCGCCTCGGAGTCCGCCGTGGCCGACGAGGTCAACATGGTGCAGAACGCGGTGAACCGGCACGTCGCCGGCATCGTGCTCGCGCCGTCCGACCCCGACGCGCTGATCCCGCCCGTCAAGGCAGCCTGGGAGGCGCACATCCCGGTCGTGGTCATCGACTCGCCGCTCGGCGCCGAGGGGCAGCACTACATCCAGTCCTCCCTGGCCACGGACAACAGGAACGCGGGCGAGCTCTGCGCCAAGGCATTGATCGCCAAGACCGGCCAGACCGGCGAGATCGCGGTGATGTCGTACGTCGCCGGCACCGGCTCCGAGATCGGCCGCGTCGGCGGCTTCACGGACTACGTCAAGGCGCACTCGAAGCTGTCGATCGTCGGCCCGTTCTACTCGCAGTCGCAGATGGCGCTGGCGCTGAACCAGACGACGGACGTGCTGACCGCCCACCCGAACCTGAAGGGCATCTTCGGCGCCAACGAGCCCACCGCGATCGGCATGGCCCGCGCGCTGAAGCAGTCGGGCCGCACCGGCGTCGCCGCGGTCGGCTTCGACGGCAACGAGGACCTGCAAGACTTCGTCAAGGACGGCACGCTGACGGCGATCGCGGTGCAGGGCTCCTACCAGATGGGCGAGCGCGGCGTGCAGGCGCTGCTCGGGCTGCTGGAGCACAAGCCGACCGCCAAGCAGATCGACACCGGCGTGGTGCTGGTCGACAAGGCCAACATCGACTCCACCGACGCCAAGAACGTCCTGTACTGACACGGCCACCGGCGGGATCGATCCAGGCATGAAGGCTCTCGGCGGCAAGTGCCCGTCCCGCGTCGGGTCCGTCCCCGCCCTGTCCGGCCGCGGCCGGCCAGGGCGGGGCGGCACGGCCGCGGCCGCCACCGCCGCGGGCTGAGCCATGCGGATCGACTCGCACCAGCACTTCTGGAAGCTGGAAGCGCGCCATGGGCAGTGGCCGCCGCCCTCGCTCGGCGCCATCTATCGCGACTTCCTGCCCGCCGACCTGGTGCCGGAGCTGGAACGGGCGGGCGTGGACGGCACCGTCCTGGTGCAGTCGCTCCCGGAGGTCGCCGACACGCGCTTCCTGCTCGCGCTCGCGGACCGCCATCCCTTTGTCCTCGGCGTCGTCGGCTGGGCGAACCTGAAGGCCGCGGACGCGGCCGCGACGATCAGGGAGCTGGCCCGCCACCGGGCGCTCAAGGGGCTGCGGCCGATGCTGCACGACCTGGACGACCCTGCGTGGATCGACGACCGGGCGCTCGACCCGGCGATCCGGACGATGGAGGCGCTGGGTCTGACGCTCGACGCCCTGGTGCGCACGGAGCACCTGCCGGCGCTCCTGCGCTTCGCGCGCCGCCATCCCGAGCTGCCGGTCGTGGTCGACCACGCGGCCAAGCCGGACATCGCCGCCGGCGGTTCGGCGGGCTGGCGCGACGCGCTCGCGGCGCTGGCCGCCCTGCCCGGCGTGCACGTCAAGCTGTCCGGCCTGCTCACCGAGGCGGGCGCACGGGCAGGGCGGGACGCGATCGCGCCCTTCGCGGCCGAGGTCCTGTCGCTGTTCGGAACGGGGCGCGTCATGTGGGGCAGCGACTGGCCGGTGCTGCGGCTCGCGGGCGAGTACGACGCCTGGCTCTCCCTGTGCGAGGCGCTCGTCCCCGCCGACGCGCACGACGCGGTGTTCGCCGGCAACGCGCGTCGCTTCTACCGCCTGAAGCCGACAGGCCTGCGGGCCTGCGAGGAGGATCCCTGATGCGTTCCATCGTCTGCGAGCAGCCGGGCACATTGCGCCTGGAGGAGCGGCCGCGGCCCGGGCGCGGTGACGGCGAGGTGCTGGTGCGCATCCGCCGCATCGGCGTGTGCGGCACCGACCTGCACATCTTCGGCGGCAACCAGCCCTACCTGTCCTACCCCCGCGTTATGGGCCACGAGCTGTCCGGAACCGTGGAGGAGGCGCCGCCCGGAAGCGGCCTCGCGCCGGGCGACCCGGTGTTCGTCGTCCCCTACGTGTCCTGCGGAGGCTGCAACGCGTGCCGGGCGGGGAAGACGAACTGCTGCCGCAACATCCAGGTCCTCGGCGTGCACCGCGACGGCGGCATGGCGGAGTACCTCTCGCTGCCCGCCGGGCTCGTGCACAAGGCGGAGGGCGTGTCGCTCGACCAGGCGGCGATGGTGGAATTCCTCGCCATCGGGGCGCACGCGGTGCGACGGGCGGCGGTGACGCCGGGCACGGACGCGCTGGTCGTGGGCGCCGGCCCCATCGGCCTGGCGACCGCGCTGTTCGCCGCCGAGGCGGGCGCGCGCGTGGTGATGCTCGACCCGCGCCAGGACCGCCTGGACTTCGCGCGCCGCCACCTGCCGATCGCCGAGGCCGTCGCTGCGGGCCCGGACGACGCCGCGCGGCTCGGCGCGCTCACCGGCCAGGACTTCTTCGGCGCGGTGTTCGACGCCACCGGCAGCCGCGACGCCATGCAGCGCGGCTTCGGCTTCGTGGCGCACGGCGGCACCTACGTGCTGGTGTCGATCGTGCCCGGCGAGATCTCGTTCTCCGACCCGGAGTTCCACAAGCGCGAGACCACGCTGCTCGGCAGCCGCAACGCCACGCCGGAGGACTTCCACCGGGTGCTGGACGTCATGCGCGCCGGCCGGATCCCCACCGCCGCCTTCGCCACGCACCGCATGCCCCTGGAGGCGGTGCCGCGCGACTTCCACACGCTGCTCGACCCGGCGCGCGGCGTGGTCAAGGCGCTGATCGAGATCCCATGAGCATGCCCACGCCCATCCTGCAGTTCGGCACCAGCCGCTTCCTCCAGGCCCACGCCGACCTGTTCGTGTCCGAGGCGATGGCGACCGGCGAGGCGCTCGGCCCGATCACCGTGGTGCAGACCACCGGCAGCGCGGACAGCGCGGCGCGCGTCGCGGCCCTGGCGTCCGGCGGCGGCCACGCGGTCCGCATCCGCGGCCTCCGGGACGGCGAGCGGATCGACCGCACCGTCCACGTCCGCTCGATCGCCCGGGCGTTGCGCGCCGACCGCGACTGGCCGGAGGTGCTCCGCATCGCGGTCGACGAGGCGCGCGTGATCCTGTCCAACACCGGCGACAGCGGCTACGCGCCGGACCCCGCGGACGACGCCGGCCCGCCCGGGCCCGGACTGGCGCCGGCGGGCTTCCCCGCCAAGCTGGCCGTGCTGCTGCACGCGCGCTGGCAGGCACGGCCGTCGGCGCCGCTCACCGTGCTCCCCTGCGAGCTGCTGCCGGGCAACGGGACGCGGCTGCGCGACCTGGTCTGCGGCGTGGCGCGGGCGTGGGACCGGCCGGAGGCGTTCGTCGACTACCTCACGACCGTGGTGCTCTGGGCGAACAGCGTCGTCGACCGGATCGTGTCCGAGCCGATCCTGCCCGTGGGCGCCGTGGCCGAGCCCTACGCGCTGTGGGCGATCGAGCGCCAGCCGGGGCTCGAGCTGCCCTGCC
>JBPBQX010000057.1:0-18178 GCA_050955025.1 Janthinobacterium lividum | reverse complement strand
GGTCGTGGTCGAGGGAGTGGAAAACGCGTCAGAGGTGGCCGCGCTGCGCTCCGCCGGCGCCCGGTTCATCCAGGGCTTCTACTTCGCCAAGCCGCTGTTCGAAGGAGCGGTGCGCGACAGCGACATCCCCTGGACCAGCCCGGCAGCGCCGTAGGACTTGCCCGGAGGAAGCAAGGCCAGAGGCTCTGCCTCTGGACTCCGCCAAAGGCTGCGCCCTTGGAACGCATCCCTTAAATAAGGCCAGTCCAGGGCGGCTCGCCCTGGCGGGTCCGGGCAGAGCCCGGCCTTGCTACTCCTTCGCCGCCATCCCCCGCGCCACGACCCCGAGCGCCGCCGCCATCTCGGTCGGCACCAGCACGGTGACCCCGCGGTCCTTGTTCATCTCATAGAGCAGGTTCATCTGCCGCAGCTGCAGCGCGACCGGGTTGCCCGCGTAGACTGCGGCCGCCTCGAGCACCTGCCGCGCGATCTCGCCTTCCGCCGAGGCCAGGGTGACGCGCGCCGACTTCTCGCGCTCCGCCTGCGCCTGGCGGCTCATGGCGTCCTGCAGGCTGGCGGGGATCGCCACGTCGCGGATCTCGACCGAGCGCACGCCCACGCCCCAGCCGGACGTCTTGCCGGCGATGGTCACGCGCAGCTGCTCGTCCGCGGAGCGCCGGTCCGACAGCAGGCGCGACAGGTCCGAGGCGCCGATCATCTCGCGCAGGCTGGTCTGGCTGACGCGCTCGATCGCCTCGGCGTAGCTGGCGATGTTGATCGCGGCCGCGCGCGGGTCCTCGACCTGCCAGAACACGATGGCGTCCACGCCGACGGCCACGGTGTCGCGGGTGAGCGCCTGCTCGGCGGTGATCGAGGTGGTCTGGATGCGCATGTCGATGGTCATCGCGATGGTGTCGAGCACCGGCAGCAGGATGTAGAGGCCCGGCCCGCGCACCGCCTGGAACCGCCCCAGGCGCAGCACCACGACGCGCCGCCACTCCGGCGCCACCCGCACGGTGCGGAGCAGCAGCAGGACGAGCAGGACTGCGGGAACGATCAGGAAGGGGAGCATGGCGGACCTCGATGTCCGGCCCGCGGAACGCGCACCGACACGGCCCTAACGCCGTCCGGACGCCAACGGCCATGCACGCCCCGGACAACCCCACGCGACCAGAACCGCCACAGTGACGTGAAGGCCACGGGGCGACGCGGCACCCTGGTATCGGGATGCCGCGGGCCCGGGGGTCAGGCCTCCTGGATCTTGTCCAGCGTGGCCTGGGGAACGCCGACCATGTTGTTGGACAGCAGGTACTTCGGCGCCGTGGCCATCCAGTGCTTGAGGGTGATCTCCTCGAACTTGCCAGCGTCCCAGGCCTGGACGATCTCGAGGTCCGTGTCGCCGGTGTTGCGCATCGCATGCCCGTATCCGGCGGGGATGTAGGCGGTGTCGCCGGCCTTGACGTCGGCGAGCTTGCCGCGCCCGCCCGAGCCGAACATCACGACCTGGCCGGTGCCCTTGAGGTAGTACTGGATCTCGCTGGCGTTCGGGTTCCAGTGCAGCTCCTTCATCTGGCCCGGCTTGATGACCATCAGCGCGCCCGACATGGTGGTCGAGATCGGCCACTCGTCCACGGTGGCGAGATTGAGGGTGCCGCCCTCGAAGTCGCGACGGGCCCGGACGTCCTTCAGCAGGCTGAATTTGTGGGTCGACTCCTTGGGCCAGGGCGCGTCGATCGCCTGCGCCGCCGGCAGAACCGGGCCGGCCTGGATGTAGGTCTCGCCCTTGGGGAACACGTCGAACGCCGCCGGGGTCAGGCCGAAGTTGGCCGCCAGCATGTCCTTCGGCGTGACGTTCACCCAGTCGGAGATCGAGAAGGTGCCGTGCTCGGAGAAGGCACCGTTGTCGAACACCAGCAGGAAGTGCACCGGCTTGTCGCCGATCGTCTGGATGGCGTGGCCGTGGCCCTTCGGGAAAAACCACAGGTCGCCGGGGCCGTAGTTGTTGATCTCGGTCTGGCCGGACGGGTCGAGCACCACGGTCTGGCAATGCCCGTCGATCACGTAGGCCCACTCGGCGGCGATCGCGTGCCAGTGCAGCTCGCGCGAGGCGCCGGGGTCGAGGAACATGTGAACCGAGGCGAGGTTCTTCATGATCGGCAAGTTGTGCTCGGTCGACTCCTTGGCCCAGCCTCCCGAGGTGATCTTCGGCGCGCTGCCGTCCAGCGAGCGCGTGAACTCCGGCATCTCGCCGATGTCCTGCGGGTTGTGGTACGCGACGTCGGCGCCGGGCTTGAGCTGCTGGACGTCGCGGCCGAATCCGCCCTCGCCCGCCTGGCCCTTGTCGTTGACCTGGCCCTTGTCGGCGGCCGAGGCCGTGCCCGTGAGCGCGGCCAGGGTGCCCGCGGTCAGTGCGGCGGTCCCGAGAAAAGCGCGCCTGCTGCCATCCATGTCGTTGCCCTCACGTCGGTTTACACGATCTTGACAAACTGACACCCGCTCGGACGGGCGCGCAAGCCGGGACGACCGATCGGAACCACACGGAACGGGCACAGGACCCATGCGCGCACGGCAGGCTTCGCGCCTTGCACCGGTCCTGCCGAGCACATGTGCTGCCCGGTCAGACGCGCCCGCGCGCTGCCGCCAGCATCACGGCCACACGGTCGCCCAGGCTCCTCGGCCCGGGCTCGCCCTCGCCGCCGCGTCGAAGGTCGCGGCGCGCCAGCACCGCCGGCAGCACCGACGCGGCCACACGGCGCGGCAGCCGCACCGCGCGTCCCCGACGCAGCAGCGTCTGCCCTTCCCCGGCCAGCTCGGCGCGCACCCCGGCCATCCCGGGCGACCGCGGCGCCGCGATTACGCCGTCGCGGTCCAGCCCGTGCCGCGCCAGCACGTCCTCCGGCAGCAGGCACCGCCCCTGCCGCGCCAGCGCCGGCACGCTGCGCAGCATCCCCGCCACCCCGTAGGCAGCGCCCAAAGCCCGGGCCGTCTCCGCGCCGTCCGTGCTGCCGCCCAGGCTCCGCGCCGCTTCCGCCGCGAGCCCGCCCGCCCCTGCGAGCACGTGCGCGCGCCAGCCGTCGAGCGTGGGGATCGCGTCCTCCGCCTCCGTCTCGCGCGCCTCGATCAGCGCGAGCAGCGCAGCGCGGTCGAGCGCGCCCGCCTCGACGGCGTCGAGCAGCGGCCCGGCAACCTCGTGGCTGCGCCGTGCGCCCTCGACCACCTCGCGCCACCACTGCAGCCGGATCAGCGCGAGCATCGGCACGGAGGCGACTTCGCGCGCCCGCGCCAGCTCGTGGTTGAACGCGTAGAGCACGAACAGCCGCTCGCGCAGCGCCTCGGGCGCGAACAGCGCGCAGAGGAAGCGGTCGGGATCGTGGCGGCGCACCAGCTCTGCGGGGGGGGACAGCATCCGGCGCAGATGGCCTGCGGGACGAGGGCAGGCAAGGCCGGGCCTCGCGTCCACCGCCCCCCGGCGCGCCTGCCTCCGTGTGCGCGGGTCCGGGGGCGCCTGCCCCCGGCGGGTCCAGGGCGGCGCCCTGGCCTTCCTCCCGCCGCCCGGAACCAACCATCGCGCCGGCGTTACTATGGGCTGCCGTGCAGCGCCCGACGGGCGTCGCGGCCCTCATCACGGAGTGTGCACCATGGCGTTCGACCTTCCCGCCCTTCCCTACGACAAGAGCGCGCTCGCCGCGCAGGGCATGTGCCAGGAGACCCTGGAGCTGCACCACGACAAGCACCACCAGGCCTACGTCACCGCGCTGAACGGCTTCGTCGAGAAGGACCAGCAGCTGCAGGGCAAGTCGCTCGACGAGATCGTGCAGATGACCAACGGCAAGCCGCACATGGCCCCGGTGTTCAACAACGCCGGCCAGCATTGGAACCACATCCTGTTCTGGCAGAACATGAGCCCGACCGGCGGCGGCATCCCCGGCCGGCTGGAGCAGAAGCTCACCGAGGACTTCGGCGGCGTCGCCCAGTTCAAGGAGGCCTTCAAGACCGCCGCCACCACGCAGTTCGGCTCGGGCTGGGCGTGGCTGATCGCCGGCGCCGACGGCAAGCTCAAGGTGACCAAGACCCCGAACGGCTCGAACCCGCTGGCCACCGGCGAGGGCACGGCGCTGCTCGGCATCGACGTGTGGGAGCACAGCTACTACCTGGACTTCCGCAACCGCCGCCCGGACTACGTGACCAACTGGATGGACAAGATCGCCAACTACGAGTTCGCCGAGAGCCGGCTCGCCAGCGCCTGACCCGGAGGGGCCGGTCGGCGCGCCGACCGGCCCCTCCCCTGGCATCCGGTCGGAGGATGCGTTCTCAGCGCCCGCAGACCTGCCGGGTGTAGGCGTCCTCCGCCCCGTTCTGCGGCAGGATCGACCGGCAGAAATATGGCACGCCCGACCGTTGCTGCCCCGCCGGGTTGTCGCGCACCGCCTCTTCCCTCGAACGCGGAGCCTGGAACTCCCTGGCACGCGGCGCCTCGGCCACGCGCGGCGGCGGCTCCGGCAGCACGGTCGGGGCACTGCTTCGCTGACCCCGCAGGCGCTGCGGGACTGCCACCACGGTCCCCGAGGGCCAGGGCCCCTGCGCGTCGATCCCGGGGTTGAGCGAGCGGAACAGGGCACGCGCCGTCGGGTCGTCCGCCCCCCAGATGCGGCGCAGCAGCGTCGCCGTGGTGTCGTGCCCCCGCGCCACATGCGTCACGACGAGTCCGTCGCGAGGCCCGGACGGCGCCGGGCGAACCGGGGCGGGCGGCGGAACGGCGACGGCCGGCAAACGCACGGGCGGATCCGGCGGCACGGGAAGCGGCGTCGCGGTAGTGGCCCGGGACGGCGCGGGACCGGGGGCGGGCGCCGCATCCCGCGTGGGCGCACTCCCTGCCCTGAGCGGGGGCACGACGATGGCAGAGGCTGCCGGGGCCGGCGGGAGCTCCGCCTCGGCGGCAAGGCCCTGTGCGGGCAGCAGGGCCGGTTCGGAGGGCAACACGGGAAGCGCGGCGCCGGCCACGACCGCGAGACCGGGCGTGCGGATCGTGGAGGGAACGGCCACCGGCAGCGGCGGCACGGCAGGCCATGACGGCATGCCCACTCCCGGAAGCAGCGGCGCGACCGGCGCCGGCGCAAGCGCGAGCCGCGCCGGCGGCGAGGCGGAGCGCGGCACGGCACGCGCGAATCCCTGTGCAGGATAGTCCGGCACGTACGGTCGTGGCAGGACGCGGGGCGCGGGTGCAGGCGGCAGGGTCGCCGGGTCGGGCGCGCCGAACCGTCCGGCTCCGGCGAACAGCGCGGGATCGCCACGGTCCGGCACGTCGCCGGCCCCGGAGCCCGGCTGCGACCAGCCATGCAGGGCCAGCGCCACGCCGGTTCCCGCGGCGATCGCGCCACCGGCCACGCCGAGCAGGGCGTATGCCACCGGCACCGAAAGCCTCCGCCGCGGCCGGGGCGCCTGGCGCGCCGTGCGCACCACCGTCGCCGTCACGGTGCGCCGACGCCGGCGTGCGGTGATCGCCAGGCAGTCGTCGGCCAGCCGGTCGATGCGGCCCGGGTTGCCGCCGCAGCGCTGGAGGATCTCCTCGATCGCCCCCGGCGACATGGTGCGCTGCAGGCTGCCGCCCGCGGCGGCGATGCGGTGCGCGAGGTACTCCTCGCCCTGGCGCAGCGTCAGCGGCGGGATGCGCAGCGACACCGCGTCCGATCCGTCCTGTCCGGTGCCCGCCGCGCCCGTGGTGCCGGCCGCCGCGCCACGCAGCATGGCGACGCGCTGCGCCAGCGCCGCGTCGCCGATCAGCACCGCCCGCAGCAGCGGGGAGTCGCCGACCCGCAGCCCCGCCAGCGAGACCAGCAGCAGCAGGTCCTCGTCCGGCCAGGTGCCGGCATCGTCCACCACCACGGCAAGCGCGCGCGCGGGCCACGCCTCGGCCGCAAGGCGCCTGCCGTCCGCCACCCTGCCCGGCCTGTCCCGATCGATCACCCCGGTGGCGGCATGGACCGTGCCGAAGCCCGCCCCTGCCTGGCCGGCCGCAAGACCGCGCGCCGCCGCTTCGCGCGTCTCCGGGGCGACGTCCGGCCCGCCGTCGCGCGTGGCCGCCACGAGCGCCGCCAGCGCCGGCGCGAGCCGGCCCGGCTCGATCCCGAGCAGCGGCGCGACCCTGGCCAGCAGCGCGCCGCCGCCTGGGCCGCCGAGCTGCGCGATCTGGTCGACCGTCATGTCGCGCGCCTGCAGCGAGTCCGCCAGCGCGTCGGCCACCAGCGTGCGTCCCGACCCCGCCTCGCCGGCGATCAGCACCAGCCCGACGCCGCGGCCGATCGCGTTGAGCGCGCCCGAGAGCGCGTCCTCCTGCGGGATCGTGAGCAGCAGGTCGCCACGCACGGGCACCGCGAACGGCGGCCCCAGGAAGTCGAAGGCGTCCGGATCGTAGCGGTCGGTCTGGTCCATTGCTGTCCTGCCCGGTGCTTGCCCGGGAAAAGGTCCCGGGGGCGCGGCTCCGACCTGCCCCCGGTGACGCCGGCCGGATGCCGCCATGACGCCAAGCCCCGCCCTGACGAGAGCGACGAAGACCCGTGTCCGAACGGGCGGAGGAACCCGCCCGACATCACGCGCAGGCTTCTAGCCGGGCACGCGCTCGAACCGCATCTGATACTCGCAGGCGCCACCCGCAATGCGCCCGGTGAACACCGCGTCGGCAAATCGTCCGCTCAGCCGGGTTGTTCCCGACGTGAGATCAACCGCGCCGTGCGCGCCGAGCGGTCCGGACAGCAGGGGGTTGCGGTCGTCGCGGTAGGTAAGCGTGCCACCGTGCACGACGATCTGGCCTGTTCCCCCGGCGTTGCAGTCGCCGTGGAAGGCCGTGAGGATCGCCAGGCCGGCGTAGCGCCCGTCCGGCACCGCCGCCTCGGCGTCGTCTGCCGCCGTGCCCGGGTCCGGCGCGGGGTCGGCCCGCACGGCGGCCGGCTCCAGGGGCGGCGGCGGGGCGGCGAACAGGCCGAGACCCGGCAGCGAGGCGCACCCGCCCAGGGCAAAGACTGCCGCGATGGCCGAAGCCGCCGTGCTTCTCCTCCGGCCGGGACGCCTCACCAAGTCTCTGCGGCCCTGCGGAAGCCCGGCCGTCAGGAAACCTTCGCCGCCGGCTTGGTGTCGTTGGCCGGCGTGGGCACGTAGACCCCGGTGATGGTCTCGCGCAGCACCGTCACGCGCACGTTCGGCGCGATCTCGACCTCGATCTCGCGCACCCCGTCGCGCACCCGCGTCACCGTCGCCACGATGCCGCCCGAGGTGACCACGCGGTCGTTGCGCTTGAGCGCGCCGAGCTGCGCCTTGAGCGTCTTGGCTGCCTGCTGCTGCGGCCGGAGCAGCAGGAACCAGAACACCACGAACACCAGCACGATCGGCAGGAACTGCAGCAGCTGGCCGTTGCCGAGGATCCCGGACAGTCCTCCGGCCTCCTGCGCGTGGGCCGGCGGGATCAGCAGGTCGAGCAGGCTCATGGCTGTGGCTTCCGGGTTGCCGAGTTCTGCAGGGGACCATAGGTTCCGCCGACCGCGCGTCAACACACATCGCGCGCGCCGGGCGTGCCCGGTTCGCAGGCACGCGGCTACCGCCGCGCCAGGCGCCCGGCCGGCCTGCCGGCAGCCCGTGCCACGCCGGCAACGCGCGCCGGCGCCGCCGTCCCCGCAACACGACCCGCCGGATCGCCGCCCATGCCCGACGCTGCCCTGCCCGCCGACACCGCCGACCTGCTGCGACGCGTCGCCGAGGCGCTGGAGCGTCTCGCCCCCCCGCCCGCCCGCGCCATCGACCTGTCCGGCGCCGACGGCTTCGTATGGCATCCCGAGCGCCCGGAGCTGCAGCCCGTGGCCCGCATCGCCCACGTCGACATAGGCCTTTTGCGCGGCGTGGAGCGCCAGCGCGCCACCGTGCTGGAGAACACGCTGCGCTTCTCGCGCGGCCTGCCGGCCAACAACGCGATGCTCTGGGGCGCGCGCGGCATGGGCAAGTCCTCGCTGGTCAAGGCCGCCCATGCCCAGGCCAACGCCGAGCGCCCCGGCTCGCTGGCCCTGATCGAGATCGAGCGCGGCGACATCGCGACCCTGCCCGAGCTGCTGCGCGTCCTGCGCGCCCATCCGCGCCGCTGCCTGGTGTTCTGCGACGACCTGTCGTTCGAGCGCGAGGACGCCGACTACAAGGCGCTGAAGTCCGTGCTCGACGGCGGCATCGAGGGCCGGCCGGAGACCGTGCTGTTCTACGCCACCTCGAACCGACGCCACCTGATGCCGCGCGACATGATCGACAACGAGCGCTCCACCGCGATCAGCCCGGGAGAGGCCGTCGAGGAGAAGGTCTCGCTGTCCGACCGCTTCGGCCTGTGGATCGGCTTCCACGCCTGCGACCAGGACACCTACCTCGCCATGGTCGCGGGATACGCCGGCGCCCTGGCGCTGCCGGTCGCGCCCGAGGCCCTGCGCGCCCAGGCGCTGGAGTGGTCGCAGACGCGCGGCGGGCGCTCGGGGCGCGTGGCGTGGCAGTTCACGCAGGACCTGGCGGGGCGGCTCGGGGCTGAGGAAGGTCGGGCTCTGCCCGAACCCGCAAAGGGCCGGGAGGCCCTTTGATCCCTTGACTTAAGTTGTGCGTTCCAAGGGCGCAGCCTTTGGCGGAGTCCAGAGGCAGAGCCTCTGGCCTTCCTTCCTCTCGCAAGGATACGACACGATGATCGAGCTGTCCCAGGCCCCCGGCTACTATCGCAGGCGCGCGGGCGACGTGGTGGTGACCGCGCTGCACGACGGCGTGCTCCACATGGGCGCCGAGGTGATCCAGCGCGTGCCTGCCGACGAGGTCGCCCGCCTGCGCCGCGCCGCCTTCGAGCCGGCCGGCCTGGCGATCAGCGTCAGCGCCTTCGCCCTGCACCTGCCCGACGGCCGCGTCGCCCTGGTGGACGCCGGCTACGGCCCCGGCGGCCCCGACACCGCCGGCCGCCTGCCGCAGTCCATGGCCGCCGCCGACCTGGCGCCCGGCGACATCGACGTCGTGCTGCTCACCCACATGCACCCCGACCACATCGGCGGCCTGCTCGACGCGGGCGGCCGCGCGACCTTCGCGCGTGCCGAGCTGGTCGTGCCCAGGGCGGAGGCCGCCTACTGGGGCAGCGAGGCCGTGATGGCCAAGGCGCCGCCCCAGGCGCACTCCACCTTCCGGGCCGCGCGGGCGCTGCTCGACGCCTACGCCGGGCGCGTGCGCCTGTCCGCCGACGGCGAGGCGGTGCTGCCGGGCGTGGTCGCCGAGGCGATGCCTGGCCACACCCCCGGCCACACCGGCTACCGCATCGGCGCCGGCGCGGAGGCGGTGCTGCTGCTGGCCGACGTGGTGCACGTCGCCTCCGTGCAGGCGCCGCTCCCGGAGGCTGCGCTGGTGTTCGACAGCGACCAGGACGTGGCGGAGGCCACCCGGCGCCGCGTGCTGGGGGCGGCGGCCGACGCGGGCACCTGCGTCGCCGGCATCCACCTGGCGTTCCCGCCCTTCGCCCACGTCGCCCGTGCCGGCGACGGGTTCGCCGTCGTGACGGAGGCCTGGTCGGACGAGGTCTGAGCAGGCCCGCAGGCCCGCCCCGGGAAACCAACCTCCCGGGGAAGGGTTTCCAGAGGGCTCGGCCCTGTGGCGGGTTCGGGCAGGCCCCGGCCTTGCTTCCCTGCCGACCTCGAAGGAACACGCAATGGCCGACAAGATCCCGATGGTCCTCATCCCGGCGCTGCTCTGCGACGAGGCGCTGTACGCCGAGGTCCTGTCCGGCCTGGAGGACAAGGTGGCGGCGCAGGTGATGATGTCGCCGCGCCCGACCCTGGCCGAGAGCGTCGCGGACATCCTGGCCCGCGCCCCGGAGCGCTTCGTGCTGGGCGGCACCTCGTACGGCGCGCGGCTCGCCATCGAGATCGCGCTGGCGGCGCCCGGGCGCGTCCGCGGCCTGTGGTTGATGGGCGCCAACCCCGGCGCGCCGGACCGGGCGCAGAGCCTGGGCATGGCGGGGATGATCGAGGACGGCACGGAGGACGCGATCGCGATGCTCGCCGGCCTGGTTGTGGCGCCGCAGCACGCCGCGGCGAAGGCCACGTTCGTCGCCATGGCGCACCACGTGGGCGGCAGGGACGGCGGCGCGCAGATGCGTGCGCTGGCGGCGGGCGAGGACGTGTGGGAGCGGCTCGGCACGCTGCACATCCCGGCGCTGGTGGTCTGGGGCAAGGACGACGCGCTGGTGCCGGTCGCGACGGGGCGCAGGCTCTCGGACGCGCTGCCGCACGCGCACTACTTCGCGCTGGACGGCTGCGGGCACCTGCCCACGATCGAGAAGCCGGACGAGGTCACGGACATCGTCAACGAGTGGCTCGGCTACGACGTGGACGAGGCGCACTCGCACTAGCACTGCCCCGGGGAGCCTGAGCCCGGGAGCCGGAGGCGATGCCGGCGCCTCGAGGGCCTATCGGGAAGCGCCCCCGAGGGATCGCCGGCGACGGAAACCTGCCTGTGATGCGGCATACGGCACACCGGCACCCGCCCGGGCGCCGGTGCATGCCGGGACATTCGCAGTGCATCGCGTGTCCCCCTGCTGGACCCTGACCGGGCGAGCGAGGGGCCCTGCGTCGCCGCGCGACTTGCACGGGGCCGGGTGATCGACGGGGCCAGCCTCGCAGGCGTGGAACCACGTCCCGAGGCGAGTTGCATCGCGTCGCCGGCACCATCAACACACAGGGCCGGAGTAGAAGTCTCGGGGTAATCCGTCGCACGCGCCAGTTTCGGTATAAAACCGACGAGAAGGACTGTTTCGTCGTCGCCAAATCCCATATCAGGACGACTTGATCAGGCGCGAATGGACCTTGATATGACAGACATGAAACTGGATGCTTCTGCGGATGACGCAAAACCGGTCTCCATACTGGCACTGACGACGAGGATCGTGGCCGCCTACACCAGGAGGAACGCGATGCCGGGCAGCGAACTGCCCGCGCTGATCGACCGGGTGTTCCAGAGCCTCGCCGGCATCACGACCGGCCCCGCGACCGTTCCGGAGGCGCCACCCATGCCCGCGGTACCGGTGAAGAGGTCGGTTTTTGCCGATCACATCGTCTGTCTCGAGGACGGCAGGAAGCTCAAGATGCTCAAGCGGCACCTGATGCGGTCCTACGGCCTGACGCCGCATGCCTACCGCGAGCGCTGGGGCCTGCCGCCGGACTACCCCATGGTGGCGCCGGACTACGCGGAGCGCCGCTCCGCCCTGGCCAAGTCGATCGGGCTGGGGCGAAAGCCCCAGGGCGCGGCAGCGGGGGCAGCCGCGGTGGACGAACAGCACGCAACGCCCGCCCCGAGGACGCGCGACCGCAAGCCGGCCAGGGCCGCCGAGGGCCAGGAGGGCTAGCCGGGCCTGCAGGGCCGGGAGGAAGCCGGGCATGTCGACGGCGCGAGCGGTCCCGGCCGTCGGCTGCGTGCGGGCGCTTCCCGCTTGCCCGCACCGTCAATACCGTTACGGTAGCGGTTCCTGCAGCTCGACGGAGGTCCCGCCATGCGCAACGACATGCAGCGCCGCCTGCTCGCCGAGTTCGTGGGCACCTTCTGGCTCGTCTTCGGGGGCTGCGGCAGCGCGGTGCTGGCGGCTGCCTTCCCGCAGCTCGGCATCGGCTTCGTGGGCGTGTCCGTCGCCTTCGGCCTGACCGTGCTGACGATGGCCTATGCCGTGGGCCACATCTCGGGCGGCCACTTCAACCCGGCGGTCACGCTCGGATTGTGGTCCGCCGGACGCTGCGCCGACAAGCACGTCGTGCCCTACGTCGCCGTGCAGCTGCTCGGCGCCGTCCTCGCCTCCGCCACCCTGTGGGTCATCGCGTCCGGCAAGCCGGGCTGGGAGGCGGGCGGCTTCGCGTCGAACGGCTACGGCACGCTCAGCCCCGGCGGCTACTCGATGGGATCCTGCTTCCTGGCCGAGCTGCTGCTGACGTTCTTCTTCCTGATGATCATCATCGGCACCACCTCGAAGGGTGCCGCCACAGGGTTCGCCGGCATCCCGATCGGCCTGGCGCTCACGCTGATCCACCTCGTCTCGATCCCGGTGACCAACACGTCGGTGAACCCGGCGCGCAGCACCGGGCCCGCGCTGTTCGCGGGCGGCGAGCACATCGCCCAGCTCTGGATGTTCTGGGTGGCCCCGATCGCCGGCGCGATGATCGCGGGCTTCGTCGGGCGCATGCTCTACGAGAACACCGACACCGTCGACACCGTGGTCGTGGAGCAGGGCGCCACCGTCTGACCCGAGGCGGCCGCGCCCTCGCGGCGCGGCGGCCACGACGCCCCGGCTCGCGACGCGCAGCGCCCGCCGGCATCGCACACGCGCGTTCCGGCGCATCTCCCCTTCGGCACGGATGCCGGCAAGGCGCCGTTCGGGCGCGCATCGCCGTGCCCGGTTCCGGGGTATGGACGCCAGGGCGTGCGGTGCAATGCTTCTCGGGCCTGCCGGCGGGAGAGGGACTCCTGCCGCCGCAGGCGTCCGCCCGCCTCACGCGGACCGGACAAGCCGAACGGAGCCGACGACAATGCCGCCTGCCAGAACGATCCTGCTGTCCACCGCCCTCGCCATCCTGCTGCCCGTCGCGGTCCGGGCGGACCCCGGGCCGGCGCCGCCTGCGTCCCCGGGCGACATCCCCGCCGAGTTCGCCAGGCCGGACGCGGGCAACGACTACGTCAAGCGCGTCGAGATGATCCCGATGCGCGACGGCGTGAAGCTCTACACGGTGATCGTCGTCCCGAAGGACGCGCACGGCGCGCCGATCATCCTGACCCGCACCCCCTACAACGCCGCGAAACGGGCGGAGCGCACCGCCTCCGCACCCTCCATGCTCGCGCTGCTGCCCGAGGCGGACTCGGGCTTCGTGCGGGCCGGCTTCATCCGCGTCTACCAGGACGTGCGCGGCAAGTACGGGTCCGAGGGCGCCTACGAGATGACCCGCCCCGTGCGCGGCCCGCTCAACCCGTCCGCGACCGACAACACCACCGACGCCTGGGACACGATCGACTGGCTGGTGAAGAACCTTCCGCAGTCCAACGGCAGGGTCGGGATGATCGGCTCCTCGTACGAGGGCTTCACCGTGGCGATGGCGCTGCTCGACCCGCACCCCGCGCTGCGCGCCGCCGTGCCGGAAAGCCCGATGGTGGACGGCTGGATGGGCGACGACTGGTACCACTACGGCGCGTTCCGCCAGCCCAACCTCGACTACATCGCCGGGCAGACCGAGCAGAAGGGCGAGGGCGACGACATCCCGCGCGCCGCATACGACGACTACGAGACCTTCCTCGCCGCCGGCACCCCCGGCGCCTACGCGCAGGCCAACGGCCTCGACCAGCTCGGCTGGTGGCGCAAGATGGCGGCGCACCCGGCCTACGACGCGTTCTGGCAGGGCCAGGCGCTGGACCGCCTGCTGGCGGCACACCCCTCCGACGTGCCGACCCTGTGGGAGCAGGGCCTGTGGGACCAGGAGGACATGTGGGGCGCCAACCACAGCTGGAGCGCCCTGAAGCAGGCCGGCCACATCGCGAACAACTGGCTGGTGATGGGCCCCTGGTTCCACAGCCAGGTCAACGGACCCGGCTGGAACCTCGGCCCGTTCCGCTGGACCGGCGACACCGCGCAGCAGTTCCGCGACGACATGGTGCTGCCGTTCCTCGCCCAGTACCTGAAGGACGGCCCGCCGGCGGACCTGCCGCGCGTGGGCGTCTACAACCCCGCGGAGAACCGCTGGCAGCGCTTCGCCGACTGGCCCGTCGCCTGCGAGTCCGGCTGCGCCCAGTCGATGAAGCCGCTCTACCTGCAGGCCGGCTTCGGCTTGTCGTTCGACAGGCCGGCGGACGGGAACGAGGGGGACACCTACGTCTCCGACCCCGCCAAGCCGGTGCCGTTCGAGCCGCGCCCGGCACGCTTCTCCGACCACGAGTCCTGGCGCACCTGGCTCGTGCACGACCAGCGCTTCGTCGACGGCCGCCCCGACGTGCTGAGCTACGAGACGCCGGTGCTCTCGGCCCCGGTGCGGATCCAGGGCGCGCCGGTCGCCGACATCGTCGCCGCCACCACCGGCACGGACGGCGACGTCGTGGTCAAGCTGATCGACGTCTACCCCGCGGTCTATCCGAGCCAGCCGGAGCTGGGCGGCTACGAGCTGCCGATCGGCACGGACATCCTCCGCGGCCGCTACCGCGACAGCTTCTCGGACCCGTCGCCGATCCCGGCCAACACGCCGCAGCGCTTCCGGTTCACCCTGCCCAACGCCAACCACGTGTTCCTGCCCGGCCACCGGCTCATGGTGCAGATCCAGTCCACCCTGTTCCCGCTCTACGACCGCAATCCACAGAGCTACGTGGACAACATCCTGTTCGCCCAGCCGTCCGACTACCGCAAGGCGAGCGTGACCGTGATGCGGGCGGGCGGGAACGCCAGCGCGGTCTGGCTGCCCGTCGTGCCGTAGAAGGCGTCACGAACCCATGGCGTGCGCCAGGAAAAGCGCGACGTCCCTCCCTCGACGAGGAACCCGGGGGATCCTGCCGGCGGGGAGGCCGGCCGTTCGGGCACCACGGCTGCCCCTGTTGCCATCCGGCGCACCCGTTTGTGGGCACAATGCCCATCGTCTGCGGCCTGCGACACCAGCCGGCGAGCGGAGGGCCGCATAAGAACGCGCAGGAGAACGATTGCCTGTCATTTAAAGTAACATATTACCGCCGACAGTACAGTTTGGTATCATGCTACTACAACAACAAGAAATCATCCAATCGTCGCACTCTTTCCGCCGCACGGATCCCTGTTTCTTGTTACGGTCGTGCGCGGGCCAGAAAGGCCGTCAGCGGGGAGATGCCAGGATGGCCGACTACCTGATCCACGGACCCGACGGCACGCCGGCCTCGAGCTTTGGGGGCACGCTCGGCGGCAGCGACACCCTGACGGTCGCGCAACGCGCTCTGCTCGGCACTCCGGACGGTCCCGTCGCGGTGTTCTACGACCTCGCCCCCGCCCCGGTCGGGTTCGCCGGCGGCGTGGTGGTCGACAACGCGGGCACCATCCAGGCCGCCTCGACCGCCATCGCCAGCACCGGCAGCTCGGACGCGCCGCGCAACCTGACCGTGGTCAACGAGACGACGGGCACGATCGTGGCGGCCGGCTCCGGTGCCACCCTCGCGCTGGGCGCCGAGACCGACACCGTGATGAACCACGGCGCGCTGCTGGCCTCGGCCACCGGCACCGCGGCCAGCCTCGGCGCCGGCAACGACGAGCTCGACCTCTACACCGGCGCCACGACGCAGGGCCTGCTCGACGGCGGCGCCGGCCGCGACACCATCAACCTTTCGCTCGGCGCGCCCGCGCGCACCGGCACGCTGTCCGACGTCGCGAACTTCGAGGTGCTCAACGTCAACGCCGGCACCTGGACCGTCACCGACAGCCAGGCCTACGCCGGCGGCATCGCCATCGGCAACGTCGCCAGCCTGACCCTCGGCGAGGCAGCCGCCACCGCCGGCACCCTGACCGGCGACATCGCCGACGCCGGCACGCTGGTCATCGCGCAGGCCGGCAGCCTCACCCTCACCAACAGCATCGGCGGCGCGGGCGCCGTGGTGCAGTCGGGACCGGGCACCACCACGCTGGCCGGCACGAACAGCTTCTCCGGCGGCGCCACCCTCACCGCGGGCACGCTGGAGATCGCCTCGCCCGGCGCGGCCGGCAGCTTCGACATCGCCTTCGCCGGCAAGGCCACCCTGGCGCTCGACGGCACCGCGCTTCCCGCCAACCGGATCGACGGCTTCGCGGCCGGCGACACGATCGACCTGCGCGGCCTGGCCTACGCCGCCGACGACAGCGTGAGCATCAGCGGCAGCGTCGTCACCCTCGGCGTCGGCGCCGCCAGCTACACGCTCGACATCACCGGCGTCGGCGCCCTGGGCCTGTCCGGCGCGGCCGACGGCAGCCTGGTGCTGTCCCAGGCGCCCTGCTACGCCGCCGGCACGCGCATCGCCACGCCCGGCAGCGAGCGCCCGGTCGAGGCGCTGCGGGCCGGCGACACGGTGACCCTGGCCACGGGCGGCACGGCGCCGGTTGCGTGGGTCGGGCACCGCCGCGTCCGCGGGGCCGATCCGGTCCGGGTCGTGGCGGGCGCGTTCGGCCCGGACCTGCCCGCGCGCGACCTGGTGCTCTCGCCCGAGCACGCCCTGTTCCTCGACGGGCACCTGGTCCCCGCGCGTGCCCTGGTGGACGGCGTGTCCGTGGTCCAGGAGGCCTGGGAGAGCGTGACCTACCACCACGTCGAGCTGGACCGGCACGGCGTAATGCTGGCCGAGGGGCTGCCGGCGGAAAGCTACCTGGACACCGGCAACCGCGCCTCGTTCGCCAACGGCCTGCTGGTGAGCCTGCGCACGGAGTTCGGGCGCGGTGACGAGCCGGCCACGGCCTGCGCACCCCTGGCGCTGGACGGCCCGGTGGTGAACGCGCAGCGCGCACGGCTGCGCGCGGTGGCGCTGGACCGGGGACGGCTCGCCGCGTAGCCGCCCGCCGCCGCCCAAGCTGCGGCGCGATTGTCGCCGGGCGAGACGGGCCCGCGATCCCGTCGCCGCGGTCATGGAGCCGTCCGCATAAGGCGCCCGCGCGCCGGTCGTGCGTACGGCGCCTTGGACGACCTGTCGGCACCGGGCACGAAGCAGCACGGGGATACCGGAACCGTGCCACAGAGCAGCGCGGTGCCTCCGTCACTCGGGATCGCCCAGCGCAGACGTACGTCTGCCACCGCCGGTTCGCGAGCACTTCCCAGCCGAGGCCATGCCCGAAGGTGCCCCAAGGAACCCCGTGCGGGCCGCCGGGAACATCGACCGTCCCATGGTCCGGCGCGAACGCGACGGGCACCGGGCCTGCGGCGCTGCGCTCCGGAACCGACGGGCGGCGGTCATGACATGGACACCATTCCCGCACTATCCTGCAACCGGAAGTCGCAGACCGGCCTCCGACGACAGGGAGGATGGCTGTTGCATCGACGCACGCTGCTCTTGGCCGGGGCCGGCAGCCCCTTGCTGGCCCTGTCCCGCCCCGGCGCGGCCAGAGCGGCGCCGACCGCCGAGGCACCCGCGCCCGGCCCGTTCGACGCGTCCACCGTCCGGCGCCTGGCGCAGGCCATGTCGCACCAGCCCTTCCAGGCCCCCGACAGGACGCTGCCCGCGCCGCTCGACCACCTGACGTACGACCAGTACCGCGGCATCCGCTTCCGCACCGAGCACGCGCTGTGGCGCGGCCAGGACCTGCCGTTCCAGGCCCAGTTCTTCTCCCGCGGCTTCCTATACCGAGAGCGCGTCGACATCCTCGAGGTCGCCGGCGGCCAGGCGACGCGGGTGCCCTACAGCGTGGACCTGTTCGACCACGCCGACCCCGCGACCCGCCCCGCCGCCTCGCCGACGACGGACGCGCTCGGCTTCGCGGGGTTCCGCATCCACGCGCCCATCAACCGCCCGGACACCTACGACGAGGTCTGCGTCTTCCTCGGCGCCAGCTACTTCCGCGCCGTGGCGAAGGGCCAGGTCTACGGCCTCTCGGCGCGGGGCCTCGCGATCGGCACCGGCGACCCGCAGGGCGAGGAGTTCGCCCGCTTCACCACGTTCTGGCTGGAGCGGCCACAGCCCGGCGTCAGCTCGCTGGTGATCCACGCCCTGCTCGACAGCCGCAGCACCACGGGCGCCTACCGCTTTACCGTCCGTCCCGGCGAGGAGACCGTGTTCGACGTGGAGAGCGTGCTCTACCCGCGCGTCGACATCGCGACCCCCGGGATCGCCACGCTGACGGGCATGTACTTCTTCGACGCCAACGACCGGCGCGGCATCGACGACTGGCGCCCGGCGGCCCACGACTCCGAGGGCCTGTCCCTGCTCACCGGGCGCGGCGAGCAGATCTGGCGCCCGCTGTCCAACCCGCGCGACCTGCAGGTCAGCGACTTCGTCGACGCGAACCCGCACGGCTTCGGCCTGATGCAGCGCAAGCGCGCCTTCGCCGACTACCTCGACCCGGAGGTGCTCTACAACAAGCGCCCGAGCCTGTGGATCGAGCCGATCGGCGACTGGGGCCAGGGCGCGGTCGTGCTGGTCGAGATCCCCACGGCCAACGAGGTGAACGACAACATCGTCTCGTTCTGGCGGCCGAAGGACCGGCTCGCGGCGC
>JBPBQX010000056.1:0-19421 GCA_050955025.1 Janthinobacterium lividum | reverse complement strand
GTCGTGCGGTCGCGGACCTTGACGTAGGTGGAATGGCGGGCGGCGGCGGTGGCGGGCACCAGGATGGCGGACACCATCTCGCCG
Source organism: Janthinobacterium lividum (assembly GCA_050955025.1). GTDB lineage: Bacteria > Pseudomonadota > Alphaproteobacteria > Acetobacterales > Acetobacteraceae > CAXSEF01. The sequence continues at coordinate 19,337 of JBPBQX010000056.1, read as the reverse complement.
GGGCGCAGCGTGGTCTCGTCGTTGGGGGTGTCGCCCCAGGGCTTGTAGAGCTCGGCCAGCGGGATGGTGCGCAGGCCGTCGGTGCCGTGCAGCTCGACGCGGGCGTCGAGCGCGCGCAGGGCGACGGGCATGTCGGACGGGTGGGTGGCGATGCAGGTGGCCGTGGTGCCGACCACGCCGAGGTTGCGGTTGTCGCCGGCGATGGCGGGGCAGCCGGAGCCGGGCGCGCGCTTGTTGCAGGCGAAGGCGGGATTGCGGAAGTAGCCGCAGCGGGTGCGCTGCAGCAGGTTGCCACCGACGGTGCCCATGTTGCGCACCTGCGGCGAGGCGGACAGCAGCAGCGCCTGGGACACCATCGGCCAGCCTGCGACGACGGCGGGGTGCTCGGCGACCTCGGCCATGGTGGCGAGCGCGCCGAGGCGCAGGCCATCAGGGCCGGCGGTGATCTCGCGCATGCCCATCGGCTGCAGGTCGACGACGCGCATGGCGCCCTCGACGTTGTTGGCCCAGAGCTGCATCAGGTCGGTGCCGCCGGCCATGTAGGTGGCGCCGGCGCGGCCCGCGGCGAGGGTCTCGGGAAGCTGCCGGGGCTGGTCGAGGGTGAAGGGCTGCATCAGGCGGGCTCCCGGCCGGCCACGTCGCGGATGGCGGCGACGATGTTGGGGTAGGCGCCGCAGCGGCAGATGTTGCCGCTCATCCACTCGCGGATCTCGTCGTCGGTGCCGGCGTGGCCTTCCTGGAGGAGGGCGGCGGCGGACATGATCTGGCCGGGCGTGCAGTAGCCGCACTGGAAGCCGTCATGCCTGATGAACGCGGCCTGCACAGGATGGAGCGCGGGGGCGCCGTCCTGGGGAGAGGCGGGAACGGTGTGGGCGCCGGGCGCAGCGGCGTGGGCGGTTGCGGCGAGGCCCTCGATGGTGGTGATCTGGCGGCCCCGCATGCGGGCGGCGAGGCTGAGGCAGGACACCACGCGCTTGCCGTCGACGTGGACGGTGCAGGCGCCGCAGGAGCCGTGGCCGCAGCCCTTCTTGGTGCCGGTCAGGCCGGCGTACTCGCGCAGGGCATCGAGCAGGGACACGCGCGGCTCGACCAGCAGGGGGACGTCGCGGCCGTTCACGTGCAGCACGACGTGGACCATCTCGGTGGCGCCGGCGACGGGCGGCACGACAGGGATCTCGGGGGGCGCCGGGGTCCCGGCCGCGTGCGCGGCAAGGGGAAGCGCCGCCAGGCCGGCCGCGGTGGTTCCGAGCAGGCCGCGTCGCGTCACGTCGGGCTGTTGCATGCATTCCACTCCCTGGCCCTGCCCGGTCGGGCACGTCGGAGCGGGTACTTGGCGTCGCGCGCGGCCGGAGCCGGTCACGATCCCGCAAGCGCCACGCGCCGTTCGGAGGCAAGAACCTGCGACGCGCCCCGCGGTTGCAGGAAGGAAGAGGCTATCGGGGATGGCGTCCGGCAGCCGGGCGTCGGGCCGCCAGCGAGCCGGCCGCGAGTCCGAGGGCCATCGCGACGTAGGCCGCCGCCATGTCGCGCTTCGGCAGCACCAGCTCCCAGCCCGGCGTGAAGCGGTGCGGCGTGGCGACGTAATCCACCGCCGCCGCGACCGCCGCCAGGGCCATCGCGTGCTGCAGCATCGGCAGGGTCGCCACGCGGCGGCGGCCGAGCCAGCCCTCGAAGATCGTCGCCCAGAACAGCGTCGCGGCCCCGTGGGTGAGGAGGCCCACGGCGGTGTGCGACAGGTCGGCGGATCGCACGCGGGCCGCGCGGTCGCCGTGCAGCCAGTGGCTCGTGGCGTTGGCCGGCTGCGCGGGAAACAGGCCGCGCGAGCGGGCAAGGAGCGCAAGCGCGAGCGTGGAGGACGCGCTCGCCGCGGTGCCGGAGATCGCCGCCGCCCTCAGGATTTCGCGTCCCTGCATTGTCGCCCGCTCCCCGGCCCCATGGCCGGGCGGGAGCGTGCGCCGGGATCGCCGTGGCGGCTAGACGGGCTCGGTGTCCAACGCGTAGCCGGCGGCGCGCACGGTGCGGACCAGGTCCAGCTCGCCCTCGCCGTTGATGGACTTGCGCAGGCGGCGGACGTGGACGTCCACGGTGCGCGGCTCGACGTGGATGTCGGGGCCCCACACCGCGTTCAGCACCTCCTCGCGCGAGAACACGCGCCGCGGGTGCTGCATCAGGAACTCCAGCAGGCGGTACTCGGTGGGGCCGAGGTGCAGGGCACGGCCGTTGCGCTGCACGCGGTGGGCGGCGAGGTCCATGCTGATGTCGTGGAACTCGAGGCGTCCCTTGGTGCCGATGGCCCCGGAGCGGCGCAGCAGGGCGCGCATGCGGGCGAGCAGCGCGTCGATGTTGAACGGCTTGGTGATGTAGTCGTCGGCCCCCGTGTTGAGGCCGCGCACCGCGTCCTGGTCCTCGGTGCGCGCGGTGACCATGATCACCGGCAGGTCCCGAGTGACGGGGCGGCGGCGGATCTGGCGGCACACCTCGATGCCCGACATCACCGGCAGCATCCAGTCGAGCAGCACCAGGTCGGGCTGGGACTCCGCGATGCGGGTGAGCGCCTCCTGGCCGTCGGCCGCCTCCTCGACCCGGAAGCCCTGCTTCTCCAGGTTGTAGCGCAGCATGGTCGCGAGGGCGGCCTCGTCCTCGACCACCAGAACCATCGGACGCACACCGCTCATCGACGTATTCCCCGTGTTCGCGAAGAAGGATCTGGCCATGACCAACGGCCGGCGTGGGTCCTGGGAAGCAAGAACTTCTTTTTCTGAAGAAAAAGAAGCAAAAAGACTTTGCGCGTTCAGGAAGGACGCCAGGCGGCCGGTGTCGGTCTCGTCGGCAGGGTTCCGCGGTTCTTTCCTTCGGGAAAGAGCACGATTTCCCTCTTCCGTCGGTGGTCCGCGCCGGACATCAGTCGCGGGGCCGGACGACGGCGTAGGTGGTGTTGGCGCCCTTGGGCCGCGCGGCCGGCAGGCTCTCGCCGGTGGCGGCGTAGTGCACCAGCTCGGCGATGTTGGTGGCATGGTCGCCGATGCGCTCGAGGTTCTTGGCGATGAAGAGCAGGTGCGTGCAGGGCGTGATGTTGCGCGGGTCCTCCATCATGTAGGTGATGAACTCGCGGAAGATCGCGGTGTAGATGTCGTCGACCGCCTCGTCGGCGCGCCACACCTGCTCCGCCTTGGCCGGGTCGTTCTCGCCCACCGCGTCGATGGTGAGCTTGAGGCTTTCCTGCACCATGCGCGCCATGTGGCCCAGGCCGCCCAGGCTGAACGGCAGCGCGTACTGGTTGAGCACGATCGAGCGCTTGGCGACGTTGGCGGCGTAGTCGCCGATGCGCTCCAGGTCGCCGGTGATCTTGAGCGAGGCGACGATCTGGCGCAGGTCGCCGGCCATCGGCTGGCGCAGCGCCAGGAGCTGGATCACGAAGCGCTCCACCTCGGCCTCCAGGGCGTCGACGGCGGGGTCCTGCTCGACGGCGCGGGTGGCGGCGTCGCTGTCCTGGTCGACCACGGCGCGCGCGGCCTCGGCGACCTGGTTCTCCACCAGGCCGCCCATCTCGGCGAGCAGGTCGCGCAGGCGGCGCAGCTCCTGCTCGTAGCTGGTCACGATGTGCCTCGCGCTGTCGTCGGACATGCGGCGCCCTCCCCTACCCGAACCGGCCGGTGATGTAGTCCTGCGTGCGCTTCTGGCGCGGAGCCGTGAACATCGCCGCGGCCGGCCCGGTCTCGACCAGCTCGCCGAGGTAGAAGAAGGCGACCTGGTCCGCACAGCGCGCCGCCTGCTGCATGTTGTGGGTGACGATGGCGATGGTGAAGTCACGCTTCAGCTCGTCGATCAGCTCCTCGATGCGCAACGTGGAGATCGGGTCGAGCGCGCTGGTCGGCTCGTCGAGCAGGATCACCTCGGGGCGGGTCGCGATGGTGCGCGCGATGCACAGGCGCTGCTGCTGGCCGCCGGACATGCCGCCCGCGGGCGACTTCAGCCGGTCCTTGACCTCGCCCCACAGCGCCGCGCGGGTCAGCGACCACTCGACGCGCTGGTCCATGTCGGCGCGGCTGAGGCGCTCGTGCAGCTTCACCCCGAAGGCGATGTTGTCGTAGATCGACATCGGGAACGGCGTCGGCTTCTGGAACACCATGCCGACCCGCGAGCGCAGGCGGTTCACGTCGACGCGCGGGCCGAGGATGTTCTCGCCGTCGACCATGACCTCGCCCGTGGCGCGCTGGCCGGGGTAGAGGTCGTGCAGGCGGTTGAGCACGCGCAGCAGCGTCGACTTGCCGCAGCCGGACGGGCCGATCATGCCGGTGACCTGGCGCTCGGGCAGCGCCAGGGTGATGCCCTTGAGCGCCTGGTTGGTGCCGTAGAAGAAGTCCAGGCCCTGGATGGACAGCTTGGGCGGGTTGAGCGTCACGCCGGCGGGGATGCGCACGCCGCCCGGGCCGCTGACCTCCCCTGCCCCGCCGCGCCCGGCCGCCGCGCGCTCGCCGCCCTGGCCGCCGGAGCGGAGGGGGTCGTCGTCAGGGCCGCGCGGCCTCGCCTGCTCGTCGGTCATCGTGTCCGGTCCTGCCGTGTGCTGCGCGCTTCCCGCGCCGTTGCCGGGCGGCGCGTGCCGTGCGCCACCCTGCGCCGTCGTCCCCGTCGTGTCGCGTCCCGCGGGTCCGTGCCGGCGGCCGTCGTCCCGATCGCTCATCGCGTGTCCCTTCAGCGGCGGCGCAGCACGAAGCGTGCGACGATGTTGGTCACTAGCACCGCCACCGTGACCAGGAGCGCGCCGGTCCAGGCGAGCTGCACCCAGTCGTCGAAGGCGGATCCGGCGTAGGAGTAGATCGTCACCGGCAGGCTCGCCATCGGCTCGCGCAGGCTCAGCGACCAGTTGAGGTTGCCCAGCGAGGTGAACAGCAGCGGCGCGGTCTCGCCGGCCACGCGGGCGACGGCGAGCAGCACGCCGGTCATGATGCCGTCCAGCGCCGCGCGGTAGCAGACGAACACGATGGTGCGCCATTTCGGGGCGCCCAGCGCGACGGAGGCCTCGCGCAGCTGGTTCGGCACCAGGCTCAGCATGTCCTCGGTGGTGCGCACCACGATCGGGATCACGATCACGGCCAGCGCCAGGCTGCCGGCCAGGCCGGAGAAGTGGCCCAGGGGCTGCACGGCCAGGATGTAGACGAACAGGCCGATCAGGATCGAGGGCGCGGACAGCAGGATGTCGGACACGAAGCGCACGACGTTGCCGAGCGCCGAGCCGCGCGCGTACTCGGACAGGTAGGTGCCGACCAGCAGGCCGACCGGGGTGCCGACGGCGGTGCCGATCGTGGTCTGCACCAGGCTGCCGAGGATGGCGTTGAGCAGGCCGCCGTTGGAGCCGGGCGACTTCGTGACGGTGGTGAACACCGTCAGGCTGAGGCCGCCCATGCCGCGCCACACCAGGGTCGCGAGGATCGAGGCCAGGAACGCCAGCCCGATCAGCGTGGCCAGGCCCGCGAGCACGGAGGCCACGAGGCTGGTGATGCGCCGGCGGCGGCCGAGGCTGCGCGCGGTGGCGGCGGAGGCGGCGCCGCGCGCCGGGAGGGTGAGGGTCGCGCTCATGCGTGTGCCGCCGTGCGGGGGAAAGCCGGTTGCGCCGGTCCAGGGCGGCTCGCCCTGGCGGGTCCAGGGCAGCGCCCTGGCCTTGCTCCTGCGCGTCTCACGTGCGCGCCGGGCGCAGGAGGAGGCGCGAGATCGCGAGCACGACGAAGGAGATCACGAACAGGATGAAGCCGAGCGCCAGCAGGGCCGAGAGCTTCAGCGAGCCGGCCTGGCTTTCGGGGAACTCGAGCGCGATCAGCGAGGCGATGGTGTTGCCGGCGCCGAGCAGGCTGGTGCTGATGGCGTTGGTGTTGCCGACCACGAAGGTCACGGCCATCGTCTCGCCCAGAGCGCGGCCGAGGCCGAGCATGATGCCGCCGACCACGGAGGTGCGGGTGTAGGGCCACACGACGTGGCGCATGACCTCCCAGCGCGTGCAGCCCAGGCCGAACGCGGACTCCTTGAACACGGCGGGCACGGTGAGGAACACGTCGCGCATGGTGGCCGCGATGAACGGGATCACCATGATCGCCAGGATCAGCGAGGCGGTGAGGATGCCGGTGCCGAAGGGGGCGCCGGAGAACAGGAAGCCGATGCCGGGGACCGCGCCCAGCGTGTCGATCAGGAAGGGCTCCACGGTGGAGCTCATCACCGGGACCACCACGAAGAAGCCCCACATGCCGTAGATGATCGAGGGCACGGCGGCGAGCAGCTCGACGGCGATGCCGACGGGGCCACGCATCCAGGCGGGCGCCAGCTCGGTGAGGAAGAAGCCGATGCCGAAGGCGAGCGGCACGGCGATGAGCATCGCCAGCACGGCGGTGACGACCGTGCCGTAGACGGGGACGAGGGCGCCGAAGTCCTCCTTCACCGGGTTCCAGGCGGTCGACCACAGGAACCCCGGGCCGAAGTGGCGGAAGGCGGGGAGGCCGCCGACCAGCAGCAGCACGATGATCGCGCCGAGCAGCGCCAGCACCAGAAGACCGGCGGCGCGCGCGAGGCCCGCGAACACCAGGTCGCCGGTGGCGCCGGAGCCCGCGCCGCGCGGTGCGCCGCCCGCCGAGTGGGTGCCTGCTGCGGTGACCGTCTGGCCCAAGTGCTCACTCCCGGTGGTGGAGAAGGAAGGCCAGAGGCGCTGCCTCTGGACTCCGCCAAAGGCTCGCCTTTGGAAACCTTTGATCAGGCAAGGTTTGGTCCGGGGCTGAGCCCCGGACCTCGCGGCTCAGCCCTTGATGTCGGACTTCCAGGCGGCGCGGACGCGGTCCTTCACCGCTGCCGGCAGCGGCACGTAGAGCAGGTCGTGGGCGATCTGGTCGCCGTTGGCGAAGCTCCACTCGAAGAACTTCGTGACCGCCTCGCTCTGCGCCTTGTCCTTGGGGTTGGTGGGCAGCAGGACGAAGGTCGCGGACACGATCGGCCAGCTCTGCGCGCCGGGCTCGTTGTTCAGGTCGACGGCGAAGTTCTTGGCACCCGCCCAGTCGGCGGCGGCGGCGGCGGCGGCGAAGCTCTGCATGGTCGGCGCCACGAACTGGCCGTCCTTGTTCTTCAGCTCGGCGGTGACGAGGTGGTTCTGCTCGGCGTAGGCGCTCTCGACGTAGCCGATGCCGCCCTTGATGTTCTTGACGGTGCCGGCGACGCCGTCGCTGCCGCGCGCGCCCGAGCCGCCGGGCCACGAGACGCTGGTCGCGGCGCCGACCTTGTCCTTCCACTCCGCGCTGACCATCGACAGGTAGTCGGTGAACACGAAGGTCGTGCCGGAGCCGTCGGCGCGGTGCACGGGAGCGATCGCGAGGTCGGGCAGCTTCACGCCGGGGTTGAGCGCCGCGATCTTCGGGTCGTTCCACTTGGCGATCTCTGCCAGGTAGATCGCGCCGAGCGTGGGGCCGTCGAGGCGCAGCTTGTTGCCCTCCACGCCGGGGATGTTCACGATCACGTCGACGCCGCCCATGACGGCCGGGAACTGCAGCAGGCTGTTGGACGCGAGCTTGTCGGCGGACACGGGGGCGTCGGACGCGCCGAAGTCGACGGTGCGGTTGAACACCTGGTTCTGGCCGCCGCCGGAGCCGATCGCCTGGTAGTTCAGCGACACGCCGGTGGCCGCGTGCGAGGCCTCGGCCCACTTGCCGTAGATGGGGGCGGCGAAGGTCGAGCCGGCACCCGTGATGGCCTGCGCGCGAGCGGCAAGCGGGAGGGTTGCGAGCGGAAGGGCGGCCAGGGCGAGAGCCAGGCCGTTGCGCGAGCGGGACATCGATCCTCCGGTGGAACAGGAATGGCGCCCTGTTACACCGGGCCCGGGACGCGTTTGTGTCACTCGGATGACGGTTCGATGACAACGAACGGGCGCGGACGGACCTGCACACGCCGGTATTGCCGCGAGAAAACCTGGGGTGGCGGCTTGCATGCGCGGCGGCGCGGCTCTAGGAAGTCCGCGGCGTCGGCGGGCGATTAGCTCAGCGGGAGAGCGTCCCCCTGACACGGGGAAGGCCACTGGTTCAATCCCAGTATCGCCCACCATGCCCTTCATCTCGTGCAGGCGGCCTGACGACCCGGCGGCGGTTCGCGTGACCGTCGCGTGACATGGGCGGCCGCGGGCGCTTCTATGGCGCCGTGGACATGCCGATGGCCGAACCGCCGTTCATCCTGCGCGAGCCCGACGTGCAGGCCTCGCCGCTCGTGCTCGCGTCGCCGCATTCCGGGCGCAACTACACGGCCGGCTTCGTGGAGTCCTCGCGCCTCGATCCGCGTGCCCTGCGGCGTTCCGAGGACAGCTTCGTCGACGAGCTGTATGCCGCTGCCCCTTCGCAGGGCGCGGCGCTGCTGGCCGCCACGTTTCCCCGGGCCTACTGCGACGCGAACCGCGAGGCCTGGGAGCTGGACCCGGCGATGTTCGAGGACGGGCTGCCGCCGTGGGTCAACACCACGAGCCTGCGCGTGAGCGCAGGCCTGGGCACGCTGGCGCGGGTGGTGTCGTCGGGCGAGGCGATCTACCGGCGCAGGCTGCGGTTCGCGGACGCGGAGGCGCGGGTGCACGGCTGCTGGGAGCCGTACCACGCGGCGCTGCGCGGGATGATCGAGGCGACGCGGCGCCAGCGCGGGGCGTGCCTTCTGCTCGACTGCCACTCGATGCCCGACGCGTCGACGCATCCGCGCGAGGGATCCCACCTGGCGCGGGAAGGACCGGACTTCGTGCTGGGGGATGCGCATGGCACCACCTGCGCGCCGGGAGCGACGCGTCTGGTGGAGTCGCTGCTGCGCGAAGCGGGCTACCGGGTGAGCCGCAACGACCCGTATGCCGGCGGCTACGTGACGCGGCACTACGGGCGGCCGCGCGAGCACGTCCACGTGCTGCAGGTCGAGGTGGCGCGCGGGCTGTACATGGACGAGGCGGCGATCGAGAAGCGGGCGGGTTTCGGCGTGCTACGCGACCGGCTGTCGCTCGTGGTGGGGTCGGTGGTCGGGGCGCTGCAGCGGAACCCGGGGCTGCTCGGGCCCTGAACGGCGGCCGCGCGGCCGGGTCGATTTCCCGGGCGCAGGGCAAAAAAAAGCGGCGCTTTCGCGCCGCCAAGTTTAGGGAGGAAACGTCCAAGATGCAGAGGGACAACTGCCCTGCTGCACTGCAAAAACTACCCGGGATCGGCCGCGCGACGCAAGGGTTTTTTGCAGCGCACCATCGATCATCGGCAGGCGATAACCTCCTGTTAAGAAGCACGGTCCAGTATGCCGGCGATGACACGCGCCCTCGCACTCAGGATCGTGATCGTGCTGGCGGGACTTCTGCCGGTGCAGCGTGCGCGTGCGGCCATGCCCTGGTCGAGCAGCCCGTCGCAGCTCTGTCGTGCGGCGACGAGCGGCGTGGAGCAGGTGTCGCGCATTCCGGACCAGCTGCTGTCGGCGATCTCGAAGGTGGAGAGCGGGCGGGTCGACCCGCAGACCGGCACGGTGCAGGCCTGGCCGTGGACGATCAACGCGGAGGGCGTCGGGCACTACTACGAGAGCAAGGCGGACGCGATCGCCGCGGCGCAGGCGTTCCAGGCGCAGGGCATCCGCTCGATCGACGTGGGGTGCCTGCAGGTCAACCTGAGCTACCACCCGAACGCGTTCGCGAGCCTCGACCAGGCGTTCGACCCGCAGAGCAACGCGGCCTATGCCGCAAGCTTCCTGCAGACCCTGTTCCAGCAGCAGGGCTCCTGGCCGCACGCCGCGGCGGCCTACCACTCCCTCAACCCCGGGCCGGGCGCGGACTACCAGCGGCGCGTGCTCGAGACCTGGGCGCAGCCGGACCGGCCCACGGGGCCACGGGTCGCGGTGGCGAAGGCGGCCCCGCTGCTGGTGGGCGCAGGGATGGCCGTGGGGGCTGCGCCGCCGGTCACGACCGGGGGCGCGCACATCATCCGCATGGCGGGGGCGCCGGGCTTGATGGCGACCGGGCGGGGGCTGGACGCCTACCGGGGGGCGCCGATTCCCGTGATCTTCCGGCCGTTCCGGTCAAACTAGGAAGCAAGGCCAGAGGCGCTGCCTCTGGACTCCGCCAAAGGCTGCGCCCTTGGAACGCACAACTTAAGTAGACGGGATCAAAGGGTCCTCGGACCCTTTGCGGGTTTGGGCAGAGCCCGACCTTGCCTGCCTCCCCTCCGCTTGAAAGCCCCCTGCCCGGGGCGCATATGGCCCCCGCCGCGACCCGCCCCGGTCGCACAGGAGGGATCCAGACCATGAGCGATGCAGGAGCCACGACACCCGACGCCCCCGCTGCCGGCGAGGAGCGCCACGCGTTCGGCGCCGAGGTCGGCCGGCTGCTCGACCTCGTGGTGCACTCGCTCTACTCGGAACGCGAGATCTTCCTGCGCGAGCTGGTCGCAAACGCGGCCGACGCCACCGACCGGCGGCGCTTCGAGTCGCTGACCGACGCGGCGCTCGGCTCGCCGGAGACGGCGCAGGTGCGCATCGTGCCGGACAAGGACGCGCGGACCCTGACCGTCAGCGACGACGGGATCGGCATGAGCCGCGAGGAGCTGCTGTCCAACCTGGGCACGATCGCGCGTTCCGGCACGCGTGCCTTCGGGCAGACGCTCGGCGAGGGCGAGGGGAAGAAGGCGGACGCGCCCAGCCTGATCGGGCAGTTCGGCGTGGGGTTCTACTCGGCGTTCATGGTCGCGGACCGGGTCGAGGTGACGTCGCGCCGCGCGGGGACGGGCGAGGCGTGGCGCTGGTCGTCGGACGGGCGCGGCGACTACACGATCGCGCCGGCGGAGCGCGAGCACGCGGGCACGACCATCGTGATGCACGTCAAGGCGGACGCGGACGAGTTCCTGGAGAGCTACCGGCTGCAGTCGATCGTGCGGAAGTGGGCGGACGGCATCACCCTGCCGATCGTGATCGTGCGCGACGGCGAGGACGTGGCGGCCAACGAGGGCACGGCGCTGTGGCGCAAGCCGAAGTCCGAGGTGAGCGAGGAGGCGTACACCGAGCTGTACCGCCACCTGGCGCACGCGTTCGACAAGCCCTGGGCGACGCTGCACTGGCGGGCCGAGGGCACGGTCGAATACTCCGCGCTGCTGTTCGTGCCGGGCGCGCGGCCGTTCGAGCCGGTGGAGGGCGAGCGCGAGAGCAAGGTGCGGCTGCACGTGCGGCGCATGTTCATCACCGACGACGCCAAGCTGCTGCCGCCGTGGCTGCGCTTCGTGCAGGGCGTGGTGGACACCGAGGACCTGCCGCTCAACGTGTCGCGCGAGATGCTGCAGGCGACGCCGGTGCTGGCGCGCATCAGGAAGGCCGTCACCAACCGGGTGATGTCGGAGCTGAAGAGCCGGACCAAGGACGAGGCGTCCTATGCCGCGTTCTGGGAGAACTTCGGGCCGGTGCTCAAGGAAGGCGTGTGGGAGGACAGCGAGCACCGCGACGCGCTGGCCGAGCTGATGCGGTTCCGCTCCACCGTGCCGGCGGCGATCGCAGCGCCGGGCACGCCGGCCGCGCCGGACGATGCCTCGCCGGAGGGTACGGCGCTGGACGACGCCAGCCTGGAGGACGCATTCCCGGGGGCGCCGGAGCCGCTCGACGACGGCAAGCCGGGGCCGGACGGCATCGCGGACGCGGAGATCGTGCCCGACTCCGACCCGCTGGTGGGCGGCGGTGCCGAGGAGGACGAGGACGAGAAGCCGGCGGCGGCGCTTGTCTCGTTCAAGGAATACGTCGGGCGGATGAAGCCGGGGCAGGAGGCGATCTACATCCTGACCGGCGACAACCCCGAGGCGCTGGCCGCCTCGCCGCAGCTCGAGGGGTTCCGGGCGCGCGGGGTCGAGGTGCTGTTGCTGGCGGATCCGGTGGACGCGTTCTGGCCGGAGCGGCTCGACACCTACGACGGCAAGCCGATCCGCAGCGTCACGCAGGGGGCGGCGGACCTGTCGAAGCTGGAGGCGGTGGATGCGGGCGGCGAGGCGCCGGCCTCGCTGGACGCGCTGCTGCCGGCGCTGAAGGCGGCGCTGGGCGGCGACGTGGGCGACGTGCGCGGCACGGACCGGCTGACCGAGAGCGCCGTGGTGCTGGGCGCCAGCGAGAACGGCCCGGACCTGCAGATGCAGCGGCTGATGCGGCGTGCGGGGCGTGCGATGCCGACGCCGCCGCCGGTTCTGGAGCTGAACCCGCGCCACCCGCTGATCCGCAGGCTGGCGGAGCGTGCGGCGGAGGGCGAGGACGTGGCGGATGCGGCGCACACGCTGCTTGATCTGGCGCGGGTGCAGGATGGCGAGAGCCCGCACGACCCGGCGGCTTTCGCGCGGCGGGTGGCGGCGGCGCTGGCCGGCTGATTTCGTGGTGCGGGAGGCCGGCGCGGGGTTTGACGCCGGCCTCCCGAGCCCGTAGAACGTGCGGGCAAACGCCGTGTTGCACGCTGTCCCGGCGGAGGGGTGGCCGAGTGGCTGAAGGCGGCGGTTTGCTAAACCGTTGTACGGGGTCAACCCGTACCGTGAGTTCGAATCTCATCCCCTCCGCCAAGCGTGCCTCCAGTCTGCCTGCCCCGAACCGAGTTGGGTTCCGGATTCTCGTCTCGACCCTGTGTCGCGATTTCCGAGCGGGTGCGAGCGCCAACGAATCGGCTTCTTGTCGGGCCCTTGTCATCGTGTCGTAACCATCTCCTGCGACGATCCGCCGGCAGCATGGCGAGACAGGGATGGACATCAGCAGCGTTGTCGGCAGCACCTTGCGGGTGTTGCCACCGGTGGTGCGCACCGCCCCGCCAACCGTCCCCGAACCGCCGGTGCCGAAGGACAGCACGGTCAGCGGCAACGCCGGCGCCGCGACGGACAGGCACCTGCTGCGGATCACCGTCTGAGCGGGGCCTGGTGCCGGCGTGGCGGCAGCAGGATCCCGGGTCTGGACGCGGCGGGTGATGGTTGCCAGTAAGGGCCGGAGCACCAGGGAACCGCCCCATGATCACCTATCCTTCCCCCGAGGATTTCCCGGGGACGCTCTACACCGGGGACGGGGTGCGGCTCGCAGGCCTCGGGCCCGCCATGTTCACCGAGTCGATGAGCGACGCCCTCCCCTTCCGGACCCTGGTGCACGGCAGCGCGCCCGAGGCCGCGAAGGAAGCCGACCTGCAGCACGGCGACCGGGTCTGGATCATGCCCGACGCGCTGGACATGCCGTTCGAGGTCATGCAGGCGCTCTACCAGGAACTGGCCGGCGTCGTCATGGCCGGCGGCACGGTCGGGCTGGCGGGCAAGGACATCGGGCTGGGGATGCAGGTGCGCGACACGCTCTCGCTCCTGTCCGCCTCGCCCGCGCCGCGGGCGTGACCACCGGCCCGGGCGCCGTCCTGCCGGCCGCCGCCCGCTGCGGTCATCATGGCGGCGGCGTGCCGGGCTGAGCCGCGCGCCTGTCGGCGCCTGCGGTGATCCACGGCCTCGTCTTCCGGCTCATGGGACGTCTCGCACTCGGACAGGGCGCGGTGCTGGTGTGCACCGCGCTCGCAGGGCCGCCGGCGTGGGCCAGGGCGCGCGACCGGCGCGGCTGGTAGCGCGCGCCGGGCGGTCACGGCGGCTTCGGCCGACCGTCACGGGTTCTCGCACCCGGCCTGCTTGACAGGGACTTGCTCTTTTCTGTCATACGCGGTCGCCTCGTCAGCATTCCCGAAGACACGCCGGACCTCGCCAGTCTCTCCATTGCAAGAGTACACCCGTACGTCTGGACGGTGTCATGCGAACGGGATACGCAAGAGGAAACTGTACGGGACCGATCAAAACATGGCGACCAACACGCTTGGCCTGGCGCTTGCCCGTCGCAGCCTCCTGCGCCTGGGGGGTGCCGCCCTGGCGCTGCCGATGCTGCCGATGCTGCCGCGCGTGTCGCGGGCTGCCCTCTCCGCAGGTGCCGGCCTCGGCTTCCTGCAGACCAGGATGCCGTTCTGGGGTGCCGCCGGCACGATCGGTGGCGGCGTCACCCTGACCGCGGCGATGACCGCAGAGACGCCCTTCAAGTCGGTGCAGCTGTTCTGGACGAACTTCGACACCACGCCGCGGGTAGTCAGCAGCGCGGCCGCGGCGCCGACGGCGGCGCTGGGCGACGCGACCAACCCGATCAACCCGTCGGGCGCGCAGGACGCCAGCCTGTGGCGGCCGGTCACGTTCGGGGGTGCCCGTTCGGCCACGATCCCGGCGGCGGTGCAGCACAACGGCTTCATCCCGCAGAACGACCATGTGGCCGGGCTGCTGGTGAGCGACGTGATCCCGCTCGCCTCGCTGCCGCGCACCGACGGCGCGTTCCCGCTGGTGCTGACACGCTCGTTCTCCGCCGGGCCGATGTCGTGCGCGGTGGACGGCGACGTGCTCGGCCTGTCGCCGCCGGGCGGCGGCGCGTTCGACGCCGCGTCGAACGGCCGCATCGTGCGCGCCGGCACCATCTCCGGCGACGGCGCCACCAGCCCCGGCCTGGTGGCGGGCTCGGCGGGGCAGTTCCTGGCGCCCACCGGGGTGATCTTCCACACCGACGTGCCCGGGCTGTCGGTGATGGTCGGCGGGGACAGCCTGTGGCAGGGCTTCGGCACCGCGACGGCGCAGGACGACCCGTTCCACGTCGCGGCCTGCGCGATCTCCACGCCCTCGCTGCCGGTCACGGTGTGCAAGCTCGCCTACCAGGGCATGTCGTCGGCCAGCTTCCAGGCCAACCTGCAGCAGATGATCGCGGCAGCGCCGCCGAACGTCGCGATCATCAAGGGCGAGAGCCCGAACGACCAGCCGCACGGCACGCAGGCGGCCTACTCGTCCAGCCTCGGCGGGGCGATCGCGCTGGGCACCTGGTGCGCCAACCGAGGCATCAGCCCGGTGGTCGCCACCGCCATGCCGTACGGCGAGAACCTGTCCACGGACGCGGCGCGCCTGCAGTTCAACGCGACGATCCGCGGCTCGGGCTGGGACTACGTGGACTTCGACGCCGCGGTGAGCGCCGGTGGCTCGCCCGCCGTCATCCGGCCGGCGTTCTCGTCCTCGGCGCGCGCGCCGCATCCGAACGACGCCGGCGACTTCGCGATCGCCGCGAGTGTGGAGACGGTGCTGCGCCGCATCCTGGCGAGGTGACGCCTGCGCGGCCGGCGCGGTCCCGCCGGCCGCGCGTGCGTGGCCTCAGCGTTCGGGCGCGGCCCGCTCCGTGACGAGCAGCTGGTCCGGGCGCACCCAGACCTGCCACAGGCCGGCCTCGGTCTCCTGGGGCAGCTCGACCAGGATGGCCCCGTCGGCGCGGTTGCCCACCGGCCAGCCGATGTCCACGCTGTCGGCATCGACCTGGCGCACCGATGCGAAGCAGCGCGCGGCGCCGCCGCCGGCCTGCTCGATCTCGATCACGCGGCAGTCCGGGTCGAACGCGGTGTCCATCACCCGGGCCCTGAGCCGGATGGTCTGCCCTGCCCCGGGCCCTCGCATGCTGATGCTCATCGCGGACGCTCCAATCGGTCGGGAAGCATCCTTCATCCGCGCGGAGTCGCACCAGCGGCAATGACGCGCGCGGGGTTCCGGCGGGACGCGCCGCCGGCTAGCGGGCGCGGGCGGGCGGGCTGGCCGCGCCCTGCGGGTAGCTGTTCGACGACGAAAACGGCGCCTCCTTGCTCCCGTCGGTGAACGGGCTGCCGGGGGACTGTCCGGTCACCATTGGTGCCTCGCCGGGCTCCAGCGCGGCCACGGGCGGCACCTGGCGCGCGCACCCGGCCAGGGCTGCCGCCAGCAGGGCCGCGGCGCCGAGCGCGGCGGCCCCTGCCCTCGCGCCGGTCGGCAGGCCAGGGGCGCGGGTCACTGGGGGATGCCGCCGCCGATGCCGCCGGCGCCGATGTTGGTTCCGCTCTGCGACGCGGTGCTGCCGCCGTCCTCCAAGTCCGAGCTGATGGAGGCGCCGCTGCCCGCGGAGTGGATCATCATTCCGTTGGTCTGCATCGCGGCCGGCGCGCCGATCACGCTGGTCATCGGCGCGGACGCGTCGCCGCCGCCCAGCCCGCCGCATCCCGACAGCAGCGCCGCCATCCCCACCCATGCCACACGCATCGCCGCCTCCGCACCGCTGTCCCGATGCGGTCCATACGGTCGCTGCACCTCCGGGTTGCCGGCGCGCCTGCGGCCGCGTCGCTGGGCCGGGCGAGCGCCGTCGCGGATGGACGCGGCGCGCGAGACGCGACACCATGCGGGCGAGGACGGCGACGTCGCGCACCGGCGTGGCCGCTGCGCCGCCACAGGATCACCGCCATGGGTTTCGACTGCTCCGGCCCGGAAGCCAGCACCAGCCAGCAGATCGCCCGCGGCGTGCTCGCCGGCTTCCTGGTGCTGCTCGGGCTGTGGACGCTGCACGACTTCCTCACGGCGCTGGTGTGGGCGGCGATCCTGGCGATCTCGATCTGGCCGCTGTACCGGCGCGCCCAGCGCCGCTGGCCGCCCGGGCGCCACAACATCCTGATACCGTCGCTGTTCACGCTGCTGGTCACGCTGGTGTTTGTGGTGCCGCTGGTGCTCGCGGCCGTGCAGATCGGCAGCGACGCGCACGGCAGCATCGCCTGGCTGGTGGACGCGCGGAACAACGGCATCCCAGTGCCCGGGATCGTCGACCAGCTCCCGTTCGGGCAGCGGCAGGTCACGGCCTGGTGGCAGCACAACCTCGCCGACCCGCATGGCGCGCAGGCGCTGCTCGGGCGCTCCACGCACGACGCGATGTCGCTGGGCCGCGAGCTGGGCGCCCTGGTCGCCCACCGCTTCGTGGTGTTCGGCTTCACGCTGCTCACGCTTTTCTTCCTGTTTAAGGAGGGGCCGGCGGTGTCCGCGCAGATGCTGGTCGCGAGCCGGCGCGCGTTCGGGCCCCGTGGCGAGCGGCTCGGCCGCCAGGTGATCGCCTCGGTGCACGGCACGGTGGACGGGCTGGTGCTGGTGGGGCTCGGCGAGGGCGTGGTGCTCGGCATCGCCTACGCCGTCGCGGGCGCGCCGCATCCGACGCTGCTGGGGGGTGCGACCGCGATCGCGGCGATGGTGCCGTTCGGCGCGGCGCTGGTGTTCTGCGCAGCCGCCCTGCTGCTGCTCGTGCAGGGCTCCACCGTGGCGGCGGTGGTGATCGTGGTGCTCGGCCTCGTGGTCACCTTCGTCGCGGACCATTTCATCCGTCCCGCGCTGATCGGCGGCGCCACGCGGCTGCCGTTCCTGTGGGTGCTGCTCGGCATCCTCGGCGGGGTGGAGACCTGGGGACTGATCGGCCTCTTCCTCGGACCGGCCATCATGTCGGCGCTGATCATGCTCTGGCGCGAGTGGACCACCCCAGAGGCGGCATGACGGGCGCGACAGGGCGGGACCCTTCCCGTGGCTGAGGCCCCCGGCGACCCATGCCCGCCCGCGTCCGCGGTGCGGGAGGCGGCAGCGCTGGAGGGTGCGCGCATCGCCGCGATCCTGGCCGGCGAGGCGGGGCGCACCGATCCGTTCGTGGCGGCCGTCGAGGCCACCCGCATGCCGATCGTCCTGAGCGACCCGCGGCTCGCGGACAACCCGGTGGTGTACTGCAACGACGCCTTCTGCCTGCTGACGGGCTACCGGCGCGACGAGGTCGTGGGCCGCAACTGCCGCTTCCTGCAGGGGCCGCAGACCGACCGTGCCGCGGTGCGCCGCATCGCCGAGGCGGTGCGCGACGCGACCACGGTCGAGGTCGACCTCCGCAACCACCGCAAGGACGGCACGCCGTTCTGGAACCGGCTGCTGATCGGCCCGGTGCGCGACGCGTCGGGCGAGGTCGCGTATTTCTATGCGAGCCAGATCGACGTGACGCTGGAGCGCGAGCGCCTCGTCGACCTGGAGAGCGACAACGCGTCGCTGGCGGCCGAGCTGGGCGACCGGCAGCGGCTGCAGGAGGAGGGGGCGGCCCACCTGCGCTTCGCCTCCGAGGCGGGGCGACTGGGGATCTGGAGCCTCGACGCCGCGTCCGGCGCGCTGTCGACCTCGCGCCGATGCCGGCAGATCCTCGGCCGCGACCCGTCGCTGGCGTTCCCGCGGGACGCGCTGCGCCAGGCGATCCACCCCGAGGACCGCGAGCGGGTCGAGGCGGCGTTCGCGTCGAGCCTGGCGACCGGCGCGGACTACGGGCTGGAGTGCCGCATCGTCCGCGAGGACGGCAGCGTCGGCTGGGTCGAGATGCGCGCCGAGGTGGAGCTCACGCCGGAGGGCGCGGCGCGGCGCATGGCCGGCATCTCGCTCGAGGTCAGCGATCGCAAGCGTGCGGAGCTGCGCATCGCCGCCCTGGCCGCGCTCGACAAGGAGCTGCTGCTGCACGAGGACGCGGGCGAGCTGGCCTTTGCCGCCGCCCAGACGCTCGGCCTCGCGCTGGGCGTCGGTCGCGCGGGATACGGCTCCGTCGACCTGGCGGCCGAGACGATCGTGATCGAGCGCGACTGGACCGCGCCCGGCTGCACGTCGCTGGCGGGCGTGCTGCGGTTCCGCGACTACGGCTCCTACCTCGACGAGCTGCGCCGGGGCGAGACGGTGGTGGTGGCCGACGCGGCCCGCGACCCGCGGACCAGCGCCACGGCGGCGGCGCTGGCCGGGATCGGTGCCACCTCGTTCATCAACCTGCCGGTCAACGATCGCGAGGGTCTGGTCGCGGTGCTGTTCCTCGCGCAGGGGACGGCGCGCGCGTGGACTCCCGAGGACCTCGACTTCATCCGCGAGGTGGCGCACCGCACGCACATGGCGGTCGAGCGTCGCCGCGCCGAGCAGGCGCTGCGTCGGCGCGCCGGCGAGTTCGAGGCACTGGTCGAGAACGTCAGCCAGCTCGCCTGGATGGCCGAGCCGGACGGACGGGTGTTCTGGTACAACCGGCGCTGGTACGCCTACACCGGGACGGACCTGGCGGCGATGCAAGACGCGGGCTGGCGCGGCGTCTGCCCGCCCGACCAGGTGGACGCGTTCGTCGCGGAGCTCGCGGGGCACTGGACGCGCGGCGTCGCCTGGGAGGGGATCCACGCGCTGCGCGGCGCGGACGGGCGGTTCCGGCCGTTCCTGACGCGCGCCGAGCCGATCCGCGACGACGCCGGCCGCCTGGTGCGCTGGTTCGTCACCAACACCGACATCACGGCGCAGCTCGAGGCGGAGCAGCGGCTGCGCGAGCTGAACGACACGCTGGAGCAGCGCGTCGCCGCCGAGGTGGCCGAGCGGCTCAAGACGCAGGAGCAGCTGCGCCAGGCGCAGAAGATGGAGGCCGTGGGCCAGCTCACCGGCGGGCTGGCGCACGACTTCAACAACCTGCTCACCGGGATCACCGGGAGCATGGAGCTGCTGCGC
>JBPBQX010000055.1:0-25723 GCA_050955025.1 Janthinobacterium lividum | reverse complement strand
GCGGGGGAGGTGGCGTTGCCGGCGCCGTCGCTGCTGGGGGCGCACCAGGTGGACAACGCGGGGATCGCGGTGGCGGCGGCGCGGGCTTCGGGGCTGGTGGGGGACGCGGCGCTCGCGGGGATTGCGGGGGCGGAGTGGCCGGGGCGGATGCAGCGGCTCGGCGGGCGGCTCGCGGCGGGGCTTCCCGGGGGGTGGGAGCTTTGGCTGGACGGGGCGCACAACGAGGGGGCAGGGCGGGCGCTGGCGGAGCACCTGGCGGGGTGGGGGGATCGGCCGCTGCATCTCGTGGTGGGGATGAAGCAGGCGAAGGACGCCGGCGCGTTCCTGCGGCCGTTGTTGCCGCTGGCCGAGAGCGTGCACGCGGTGTGCGAGCCGGGGCAGTATCTCGGGCTGTCGGTGGAGGCGGTGGTCGCGGCGTCGGGGGGCGTGGCGCGGCCGGGGCCGACGGTGGCCGACGCGCTGCGGGCGATCGTGGCGGGGGCCGAGAGGCCGGGGCGGGTGGTGATCTGCGGGTCGCTGTACCTGGCCGGAGAGGTGCTGAAGGCGGACGGCTAGGTGGAAGGAAGGTCGGGCGCTGCCCGAACCCGCAAAGGGTCCGAGGACCCTTTGATCCCCTTACTTAAGTATTGGTTTCCAAAGGCGAGCCTTTGGCGGAGTCCAGAGGCAGAGCCTCTGGCCTTTCTTCCTGTCTTCCTGTGATCGACAAGCTCGAGCTGATCCTGGCGCTGGCGCGCGAGCGGCATTTCGGGCGGGCGGCGGAGTCGGTGGGGATCACGCAGCCGACGCTGAGCGCGGGGCTGCGGCAGCTCGAGGACCAGCTCGGGATCCTGATCGTGGAGCGGGACTCGCGGTTCCGGGGGTTCACGCCGGAGGGCGAGCGGGTGCTCGGCTGGGCGCGGCGGATCGTGAGCGACACGCGGGCGATGCGCCAGGAGATCGAGGCGCACCGGCGCGACGTGGCGGGACACCTGCGGCTGGCGGTGATTCCCACGGCGGTGCCGGGGGTGGCGCTGCTGACGGCGCCGATGCTGCGCAGGCACCCGGGGCTGCGGTTCACGGTGCTGTCGCGGACGTCGAACCAGGTGGTCGAGCTGATGGACAACCTGGAGGTGGACGCGGGGGTGACGTACCTCGACGCGGACACGCTGCGCAGGGTGGCGTCGGTGCCGCTGTATCGCGAGCACTTCCATCTCGTGACGCGGGGGGACGGGGGGTTCGCGGGACGCGACAGCGTGACGTGGGAGGAGGCGCGGGGGCTGGCGCTGTGCCTGCTGACGCCGGACATGCAGAACCGGCGGATTTTGGACCGGCTGCTCGGGCAGGCGGCAGGGGGGGCGGGGGGGACGCCGGTGGCGCGGCTGGAGTCGAACTCGGTGCTGGCGCTGCTGTCGCACGTGCGGGGCGGGGGGTGGGCGAGCGTGCTGCCCGGCGCGGTGGTGCGGGCGATGGCGGGGGGCGCGCCGGAAGGGGGGCAGGACGACGCGGTGGCGTTCCGGGCGGCGGGGCTGTGCTCGGTGCCGCTGGTCGAGCCGCACACGTCGTACGAGGTGGGGCTGGTGGTGCCGCGGCGGGAGGCGCTGCCGCTGCTCACGCTGGCGCTGGTGGCGGAGGCGCGGGCGCTGGGCGTGGCGGGGGCGTAGCGCTCGGCAGGCGATGCCGGGTCGTGCGCCGCGCCGGGGACGCGGGGTCATGTGCCCTGGCGGGGACGCGGGGGCGCCGAACTTTCGCCATGCGGGCGGCTTGTTGTGGGCGGTGGAGGTTTTCTCCGCACCACAATGGGAGCTGACGATGAACACCAAGGCACTGATGGCCGGCGCTGCGGCGCTGGCGCTGCTGGCGTCGCCGATCGCGGCGATGGCGCAGGACGCGGCGCCGTCGCCGAAGGGCGGCACGCTGAAGGGCGCGGCGGTCGGCGGCGTGGCCGGGCACATGATGGGCGGGCACACCAAGACCGGGGCCGCGGTCGGTGCGATGGCCGGGCACCACGAGAAGGCGAAGTCCGAGGACCGGATCAGCGAGGGCAAGCAGCCCTGACGACGGCGCGGCGCGGGCGTCTGCCCGCGCCGTTCCTTGCGCCGGCCCGTGCAGACGGCACGTGGAGCGACGGTCGGGGCCGGGGGCTCTGCCCTGGACACCGCCGAAGGCTGTGTGACTGGAAACGGCATCTTAGTCATGCCGGTCCAGGGGCGGCTCGCCTCTGGCGGGTCTGGGCAGAGCCCAGCCTTGCCTGCCGCGTGACAGGGCCCGTGTCCCACGCGCGGCGTTAACGATAGGTTTGTTCTATCGCAGCATAGATCGGACGCGTTGTTGATGGGGCCGGATCGTGCCCATATCCGGGGTCTGCTGGAGGAAGCAACAGGATGCTGGACGTGGACGGCTGGGACCAGGCGCGTGCGGATGCGATCATCGAACGGCATCGCGCGATGCCGGGCGCGATGCTGCCGCTGCTCCATGCGCTCCAGCACGAATTCGGGTACGTGCCGAAGCAGGCGGTGCAGCCGATCGCGCACGCGCTGAACGTCAGCCGCGCGGAGGTGCACGGGGTCATCAGCTTCTACCATGATTTCCGCACGGAGCGGCCGGCGCGGCACGTGCTGAAGATTTGCCGGGCGGAGTCGTGCCAGTCGAAGGGCAGCGATGTGCTTGCGGCGCATGCGGAGAGCAGCCTGGGGGTTGCGATGGGCGGGGCGACGGCGGACGGGGCGGTGTCGCTGGAGCCGGTGTACTGCCTCGGGCTGTGCTCGCTGTCGCCGTCGGCGATGCTGGACGGGCGCATCCACGCCCGGATGAACGCGGCGCGGCTCGATGCGCTGATCGAGGAGGCGCGGGCATGAGCGACGCGACGAACGCCGGGGTGCTGACGCTCTACGTGCCGCGGGATGCGGCGGCGCTGGCGGTGGGGGCGGACGAGGTGGCGGCGGCGGTGGCCAGTGCTGCGCAGCGCTCGGGGCGGGCGTTCCGCTTGGTGCGCAACGGGTCGCGGGGGATGCACTGGCTGGAGCCGCTGGTCGAGGTCGCGACGCCCGAGGGGCGCGTGGGGTTCGGCGGCGTCACGGTCGAGGACGTGCCTTCGCTGATGGCGGCGATCCTGGGCGGGGAGCCGCACATGCTGTCCGTGGGGCTCGTCGAGGAGATCCCGTTCCTGGCGCGGCAGCAGCGGCTGACGTTCAAGCGGTGCGGGATCACGGATCCGCTGTCGATCGAGGACTACCGGGCGCACGGCGGGTATGCCGGGCTGGCGCGGGCGCTGGAGATCGGGGGCGAGGAGACCATCGCGCAGGTGCTCAAGTCCGGGCTGCGCGGGCGTGGGGGCGCGGGGTTCCCGACGGGGATCAAGTGGCGCGGGGCGGCGATGGCGAAGGCGGACCAGCGCTACGTCGTGTGCAACGCGGACGAGGGGGACAGCGGGACGTTCGCGGATCGCATGGTGATGGAGGGCGACCCGTTCTGCCTGATCGAGGGCATGACCATCGCGGGGCTCGCGATCGATGCGACGGTCGGCATGGTCTACATCCGCTCGGAGTATCCGCACGCGATCGAGGTGCTGCAGGCGGCGATCGACATCGCGTATCGCGAGCGGCTGCTGGGCGACGACATCGTCGGCGCGGACGGGCAGGGGACGGGGCGGCGGTTCGACCTGGAGATCAGGGTCGGGGCAGGGGCGTACGTGTGCGGCGAGGAGACGTCGCTGCTGGAGAGCATCGAGGGCAAGCGGGGGCAGGTGCGCGCCAAGCCGCCGCTGCCGGTGCACGAGGGGCTGTGGGGCAAGCCGACGGTCATCAACAACCTGGTCACGCTGGCCAGCGTGCCGGTGATCCTGTCGGAGGGCGCCGAGGCTTACCGCGACTTCGGGATGGGGCGCTCGCGGGGCACGATGCCGATCCAGCTTGCGGGCAACCTCAAGTTCACGGGGCTGTTCGAGACGGCGTTCGGGATCACGCTCGGCGAGTTGGTCGATGACGTGGGGGGCGGGACGGCTACGGGGCGGGAGGTGCGCGCGGTGCAGTGCGGCGGGCCGCTGGGAGCGTATTTTCCGAGGGCGCTGTTCGACACGCCGTTCGACTACGAGGCGTTCTCGGCGAGGGACGGGCTGATCGGGCACGGCGGCATCGTGGTGTTCGACGACAGCGTGGACATGCTCAAGCAGGCGCGGTTTGCCATGGAGTTCTGCGCGATCGAGAGCTGCTCCAAGTGCACGCCGTGCCGCATCGGGTCGACGCGCGGCGTGGAGACGCTGGACAAGGTGGCGCGGGGCGAGAACGTGGCCGCCAACCTCGTGCTGGTGCAGGACCTGTGCGAGACGATGAAGTACGGCTCGCTGTGCGCGCTCGGCGGTTTCGCGCCGTATCCGGTGCAGAGCGCGATGAACCACTTCCCCGAGGATTTCGCTCCGGCGCCGCTGCGCGTCGCGGCGGAGTAGGAGCGCGCTCATGGGCCTGATCCAGGAAATCGACTACGGCACCAAGAAGCCGGACAGCAACGTGCTCGTCACCGTCACGATCGACGGGAAGAAGGTGCAGGTCGCCGAGGGCACCTCGATCATGCGCGCCGCGATGGAGGCGGGCATCCAGGTGCCCAAGCTCTGCGCGTCGGACATGCTCGACAGCTTCGGGTCGTGCCGCATCTGCCTCGTCGAGGTCGAGGGGCGCAACGGCATGCCGGCGTCGTGCACCACGCCGGTCGCCAACGACATGGTCGTGCGCACCCAGACCGAGCGGCTCAAGCAGGTGCGCAAGGGGGTGATGGAGCTCTACATCTCCGACCATCCGCTGAACTGCCTGACGTGCTCGGCCAACGGGGACTGCGAGCTGCAGGACACCGCCGGCGACGTGGGGCTGCGCGAGGTGCGCTACGGCTACGACGGCGAGAACCACATCGTCGCGGAGAAGGACGAGAGCAACCCGTATTTCACCTACGACCCGTCCAAGTGCATCGTCTGCTCGCGCTGCGTGCGGGCTTGCGAGGAGGTGCAGGGGACGTTCGCGCTGACGATCGAGGGGCGCGGCTTCGATGCGCGCGTGTCGGCGTCGGCGCACGAGCTGTTCATGGACTCCGAGTGCGTGAGCTGCGGGGCGTGCGTGCAGGCGTGCCCGACGGCGACGCTGAACGAGAAGTCGGTGATCGCGATCGGCAAGCCCGAGCATTCCGTGGTCACGACCTGCGCGTACTGCGGCGTCGGCTGCACCTTCAAGGCGGAGATGCGCGGCGAGGAGGTCGTGCGCATGGTCCCCTACAAGGACGGCAAGGCGAACCACGGGCATTCCTGCGTCAAGGGGCGCTTCGCCTGGGGCTACACCACGCACCGCGAGCGCATCACCACGCCGATGATCCGCGAGAAGATCACCGACCCGTGGCGCGAGTGCACCTGGCAGGAGGCGCTCGATCGCGCGGCCGGGGAGTTCAAGCGGATCCAGGGGCAGTACGGGCGGGGGTCGATCGGCGGGATCTCGTCGTCGCGCTGCACCAACGAGGAGACGTTCCTCGTCGCCAAGCTCGTGCGCACCGCGTTCGGCAACAACAACATCGATACGTGTGCGCGTGTCTGCCATTCGCCGACGGGCTACGGGCTGATGACGACGCTGGGGACGTCGGCGGGGACGCAGGACTTCGACACCGTCGACCACACCGACATCATGATGGTGATCGGCGCCAATCCGACGGACGGGCATCCGGTGTTCGCGTCGCACATGAAGGCGCGGCTGCGGAAGGGCGCGAAGCTGATCGTCATCGATCCGAGGAAGACGGATCTGGTGCGCTCGCCGCACATCGAGGCGGACTTCCATCTGCCGCTGCGGCCGGGGACGAACGTCGCGGTTCTGACGTCGATCGCGCATGTGATCGTCACCGAGGACTTGGTGAACGAGGTGTTCGTCCGCACGACGTGCGACTGGGCGGCGTTCGAGGAGTGGGCGGAGTTCGCGCGCGATCCGCGGCATTCGCCGGAGATCGTGGGGCCGATGTCGGGCGTCGATCCGGAGCTGATCCGGGGGGCGGCGCGGCTCTATGCGTCGGGCGCCAATGCGGCGATCTACTACGGGCTGGGGGTGACGGAGCACAGCCAGGGGTCGACCACGGTGATGGCGATCGCGAACCTGGCGATGGCGACAGGCAACCTCGGGCGGCCGGGCGTGGGCGTCAATCCGCTGCGCGGGCAGAACAACGTGCAGGGCGCGTGCGACATGGGCTCGTTCCCGCACGAGCTGTCGGGGTATCGCCACGTGTCGGACGACACGACGCGGGCGCTGCACGAGGCGGCGTGGGGCGTGGAGATCGACCCGGAGCCGGGCCTGCGCATCCCCAACATGTTCGACGCGGCGGTGAGCGGGACGTTCAAGGGGCTCTACGTGCAGGGCGAGGACATCGTGCAGTCCGACCCGGACACGCACCACGTCACGCGCGGGCTGGAGGCGATGGAGTGCATCGTCGTGCAGGACCTGTTCCTGAACGAGACGGCGAACTACGCGCACGTGTTCCTGCCGGGCTCGACGTTCCTGGAGAAGGACGGGACGTTCACCAATGCCGAGCGCCGGATCCAGCGGGTTCGCAAGGTGATGGCGCCGCGCAACGGGGGCATGGCGGACTGGGAGATCACGGTGGCGCTGGCGCGCGCGATGGATCATCCCATGGAGTATGCGCATCCGTCGGAGATCATGGACGAGGTGGCGCGGCTGACGCCGACGTTCGCGGGGGTTTCCTACGAGAAGCTCGACGCGCTGGGGTCGATCCAGTGGCCGTGCACGGACGAGGCGCCGGAGGGCACGCCGATCATGCACGTCGGCGGGTTCGTGCGCGGGCAGGGGCGGTTCGTCACCACCGAGTACATCCCGACGGAGGAGCGGTCGAACCGCAAGTTCCCGCTGCTGCTCACCACGGGGCGCATCCTCAGCCAGTACAACGTCGGCGCGCAGACGCGGCGCACGGAGAACTCCGTGTGGCACGAGGAGGACCGGCTGGAGATCCATCCGTCCGATGCGCTGGAGCGGGGCGTGCGCGACGGCGACTTCGTGCGCATCCAGAGCCGGGCGGGGGAGACCTCGCTGCGGGCGCTGATCACGGAGCGGGTGGCGCCGGGCGTCGTCTACACGACGTTCCACCATCCGACGACGCAGGCCAACGTCATCACCACGGACTTCTCGGACTGGGCGACGAACTGCCCGGAGTACAAGGTCACGGCGGTGCAGATCACGCCGTCCAACGGGCCTTCCGAGTGGCAGCGGTCGTACGAGGCGCATTCGCGGGAGAGCCGGCGCATCGAGCGTGCGGTTCCGGCGGCGGAGTGACGCGGCGATGATGGACACGGCCAGGCTGGCGGCGATGGCGAACCAGATCGCCAGCTTCTTCGCGACGCAGCGCGGGGAGTCCGGGGCGCTGGAGGTGGCGGACCATCTGCGCAAGTTCTGGGAGCCCAGGATGCGGGCGGACCTGATCACGCGGGTGGATGCGGATGGCGCGGAGGCGGCGGGGCTGTCGCCGCTGGCGGCGGCGGCGGTCGCCGAGCTGCGTCGGGCGCCGAGCGCGCGGGCGTTGCCGGAGGGGGCGGTCGGCGATGGCGCGGACCGGGCGCCGCTGGGCGAGGGGGCGGTGTCGGACGCGGCGGCGGCGCCGGACGCGCCGGGGGGCTGACGCCGGGCGCCCGGTTGCGGGGGGCCGGCATCTTGTTGCGTGATCCTATCGACCGGGCCTAGGCTGGCCGGGTGATCCAGGGGGAGCCGCACGCGGTTCCCGTCCTGGCGTCGTCAGAAAACGCTGTCGATGAGGGCCCCGGGATGAAGCGACTTGGCGCCGTTCTGCTGTTCGCCTGCCTGGCCGCGGGGCCGGCGGCCGCCTGCGGCTTCGGGGAGGCCCCCACGTCCTGCGGCGGCAACGACGAGGACTCCGCGCGCATGATGCTGCGGCGCGTCGTGGCGGCGATCAACACCGACGAGCCGAAGGCGCTGGAGCAGTTCACCCACGGCCAGTCGGGGTTCCGCACCGTGGACACCTACGTGTTCTGTGTCGGGCCCACCGGCATCATGACGGCGCATCCGAACCCGGTGCTGCAGGGGCAGGACGTGCGCGACCTGCACGACACCACGGGCAACCACTTCATCGCGACGATGATGGACACGGCGAAGCCCGGGCAGGTGGCGGAGATCCACTACCTGTTCCCGCGGCCGGGCAGCACGCGGGCGCTGCCGAAGACCACGTATTACACGCGGGCCGGCGACCAGGTGTGCGGGGTGGGCGTGTACGACGGCAGCGAGGATGCCGCGGCGGCCGCGACGCCGCAGGCGCGGCTGGTGGAGCTGGAGCACAGGCTCGACGCGTCGATCCCGGAGAAGCTGCGGCCGGACTGGCGGGCGTTCCTGGAGGCGATGGAGGCCAGGGACGGGGCGCAGGCGGCCGCGTTCGCGAAGGCGAGCGAGAACATCCACGCCGCCGAGGCGGCACTCGGGGCGGGCCCGAGCCTGGCGGACGCGGCGCAGTAGCCGCGTCTTCCCTGAGTCACGGGATCAAAGGGCCTCCCGGCCCTTTGCGGGTCCGGGCAGAGCCCGGCCTTGCTTGCCTTGCCTGCTAGACGAAGCGCCCCACGAGGTTCTCCAGCCGCTCCTGGCGGCCCGAGCGGGGCTTCGGGTCGAGGCCAACGGCTTCCACGCGGGCGGCGATGTCGCCGAGCGACACGGTTCCCGCGAGCATGGCCTGGGCGTCGGGGGTGTTCCAGCCGGCGTAGCGCTCGTCGACCTGGGCCTGGAGCTGGCCGTCCTCGAACAGGGCGGCGGCGCTGAGGAAGGCGCGGGCGCAGAGGTCGATGCCGCCGACGTGGGCGTGGATCAGGTCCTCGGGATCGGTGGACTGGCGGCGGATCTTGGCGTCGAAGTTGAGGCCGCCCTTGCCGAGGCCGCCGGCGCGGATGACCTGGTAGAGCGCCAGGGTCATGTCCTGGTGGCTGTTGGGGAACTGGTCGGTGTCCCAGCCCAGCAGCGGGTCGCCGCGGTTGACGTCGAGCGAGCCGAGCAGGCCGAAGGCGCCGGCGGTGGCGATCTCGTGCTCGAAGCTGTGGCCGGCGAGCAGGGCGTGGTTGGACTCGAGGTTGAGCTTGACCTCCTTCTCCAGGCCGTAGCGGAGCAGGAAGCCGTGCACGGCGGCGACGTCGAAGTCGTACTGGTGGGCGGTGGGCTCGTGCGGCTTGGGCTCGATGAGGATCTGGCCGGTGAAGCCGACCTTGTGCTTGTACTCGACGACCAGGTTGAGGAAGCGGCCGAGCTGGTCCAGCTCGCGGCCGGGGTCGGTGTTGAGCAGCGTCTCGTAGCCCTCGCGGCCGCCCCAGAGCACGTAGTTCTCGCCGCCGAGCTGCATCGTGGCGTCCATGCAGTGCTTCACGATGGTGGCGGAGTAGGCGAAGACGTCGGGGTCCGGGTTGGTGGCGGCGCCGGCCATGAAGCGCGGGTGGCTGAACAGGTTGGCGGTGCCCCAGAGCAGGCGCGTCCTCGAGCCCTGCATCGCGGTGCCGAGGTAGTCGACGATCTCGTGGAAGTTGCGCAGCGAGGCGGCGAGGCTGTCCCCCTCGGGGGCGATGTCGCGGTCGTGGAAGCAGAAGAAGGGCACGTCGAGCACGCGGAACAGGTCGAAGGCGGCGTCGGCCTTGTCGCGCGCGCCCTGCATCGCGTCGGGGTGGTTCATCCAGGGGCGGTTCAGGGTGGGGGCGCCGAAGGGGTCGCTGCCGTTCATCGCGAAGCTGTGCCAGTAGGCCACGGCGAAGCGCAGGTGGTCGCGCAGCGGGCGGCCGAGCACCACGCGGTCGGCGTCGTACCAGCGGTACGAGAGCGGGTCCGTGCTGTCGGGCCCTGCGAAGCGCACCGTCTCGAAGTCGCCGAAGAATGCCGCGGCCATGGGGTGTCCTTTCAGGAGGCGTCCGGCGCGCGGTTGCCCGCGCCCCGGTGTCGTTCGCGGTCGCGCCCCGTGCCGCCGGGTGGCGGCGCAGGGCGCTGCGCGGCTATTTCGCGTCGATCTGGGCCTGCGTGAAGTAGCCGTCCTTGACCAGCAGGTCGACGTTGGCCTTGGTCAGGGCGATCGGCGTGAGCAGGATGGTCTCGACCTCCTTCTTGCCGTTGTTCATCTTGGAGGTGAACTTGTTGGGCTTGCCCTCGGCCATGTTGACGGCGAGCTCGGCGGCGGTCGTGGCGATCAGCTTGAGCGGCTTGTAGACGGTCATGGTCTGCGTGCCGGCGACGATGCGCTGGGCGGCCGCGAGGTCGGCGTCCTGCCCGGAGACCGCGGTCTTGCCGGCCAGGCCCTGGGCGGCGAGCGCCTGGATCGCGCCGCCGGCCAGGGCGTCGTTGGAGGCGACGATGCCGGACAGGTTGTTGTTGTTCGAGGTCAGCGCGTTCTCGGTGATCGAGAGGGCGAGCGTGGCGCTCCACTCGGTGACCCACTGCGCGCCGGCGATCTTGATCTTGCCGGCGTCGACCTGGGGCTGGAGCACCTTCATCTGGCCGTCGCGCAGCAGCTTGGCGTTGTTGTCGGTCGGCGCGCCGCCGAGCAGGTAGTAGTTGCCGGTGGGCGCGGCGTTGAGCACGCCCTGCGCCTGCATCTGGCCGACGCGGTCGTTGTCGAAGGAGATGTAGGCGTCGATGTCGGCGCCCAGGATCAGGCGGTCGTAGGAGATCACCTTGATGCCGGCCTGCTTGGCCTCGGCGATCGTGTTGGCGAGCACCTTGCCGTTGAACGGCACGATGACGATCACGTCCATGCCGCGCGAGATCAGATTCTCGATCTGCGCGGTCTGGCGCTCCTCGTTGGCGTCGGCCGACTGCACGTCGACGGTGGCGCCGAGCTTCTTCGCGGCGGCCACGAAGTAGTCGCGGTCGTGGCCCCAGCGCTCCAGGCGCAGGTCGTCGATGGAGAAGCCGATCTTGGGGTGCTCGGCGCTCGCGAACGCCGGCGTAGCCACCGCGAACACGGCGAGCCCGCACAGCACCCGGCCGATCCCGGAGAGATGTTTCTTGGTCATGTTCCTGCCCCTTTGTGGCCGCGGGCAGCCCGGCGCCTAGGGCCGGCACGACCGCCGGCGCGGGTCCGGGCGCCAGGGCCCCGGCAAGCCTGCCCGAGCGTGTCCTGGACGACCGGCCGTGCCGGGTGTCGTGCCGGCCGGGTCGGCGACGAGCCTTTCCGACGAGCCTTATTATCAGCTTACCTCACTACCCCGCTCTCATGTCTGTCAAGAGAGGGCAGGGGGGGATTCGGTTCCGGGAGAAGGCAGCAAGCAAGGCCGGGCTCTGCCCGGACCCGCCAAAGGCCTGGAGGCCTTTGGAAACCCGTTACTTAAGGAAGGGATTCCAAAGGCGAGCCTTTGGCGGAGCTCGAGGCAGAGCCTCGACCTTTCTTACTCTGCCGGCTGGCCCCCGGGGGGCACGGCGGCGGGGCGCCGCGCGCGGGCGAGGCGGGCGGCGAGTCCCGCTAGGTCGTCCATCGCCACGTAGAACGACGGGACGAACACCAGCGACAGCACCGTCGAGACGATCAGGCCGCCGATCACGCCGATCGCCATGGGCGCGCGGAACTCGCCGCCGTCGCCGACGCCGAACGCGGACGGCAGCATGCCCGCGACCATGGCGACCGTGGTCATGACGATGGGGCGGGCGCGCTTCGAGCCGGCCTCCAGCAGGGCGGTGCGGCGGGGCAGGCCCTGGGCGCGGGCCTCGATGGCGAAGTCGACGAGCATGATGGCGTTCTTCGTCACGATGCCGATCAGCATCAGGATGCCGATGATCACGGGCATGCTGATCGGGTTGCCGGTGACCAGCAGCGCCAGGATCACGCCGCCCAGCGAGAGGGGCAGCGAGAGCAGGATGGTGATCGGCTGGGCCAGGCCGCCGAACAGGAGGACGAGGACGGCGAGCACCAGCAGCAGGCCGACTCCGATGGCCTCGCCGAAGCCCGCGAACACCTCGGCCATGATCTCGGCGTCGCCGCCGTTCTGGATGCGCACGCCGGCGGGCAGGGACTGGGCGGCGGGGAGCGCCATGACCTGCGACAGCGCGGCGCCGAGCGGGATGCCGGGGGCGAGGTCGGCGCCGAGCACGACGCGGCGCTCGCGGTCGTAGCGCTCGATCGAGGAGGGGCCCTGGCCGAAGCCGATGCGGGCCACGGAGAGCAGCGGCACGGCGAGGCCGGTGGCGCCCTCGACGCTGAGCGACTCCAGGGCGCGGACCTGGCCGCGGGCGGCGCGGGCGACCTCGACGCGGATCGGGATCAGGCGGTCCTCGGTGCGGAACTTGGGGAGCAGGGCGGCGATGTCGCCCAGCGTGGCGATGCGCACGGCGTCGGCGATGGCCTGGGTGGAGACGCCGACGCGCGCGGCCTCGTCGCCGCGGGGGACGACGCGCAGCTCGGGGCGGTCGAGGCCGGCGTTGGCGGCGACGTTGGAGAAGCCGGGGAGGCGGCGCATGGCGCTCTCCAGGCCGGCGACGGCGCGCTCGAGGGGGGCGGCCTCGCGCGACAGGAGGCTGATGGAGAGCTGGCGCTCGCCGCGGTCGTTCACGTACCAGCCGCGCAGGTCGGGCACCGTGGCGAGGCGGGCGCCCAGCTCGGTCTCGATCTGCTTCTGGGTGCGGGGGCGCTCGGACTTGGGGACGAGGCGCACGACCATGTTGGCCTTGCGGACGTCGTTGCCCTCGCCGGTGGGGGTCTGGCCGCCCACGACGTAGATGCCGTCGACGCCCGCGGTGCCCTGGAAGGCGCGGACCACGGCGTCGGTGCGGGCCTCGGTGTCCTCCAGGGTGGAGCCGGGGGGCAGCTCGAGGGAGATCACGATGCGGCTGTCGTCGTTGGCGGGGATGAAGTCGGCGGGCAGCGTCGTGGTCGACCACAGCGAGACGGCGAACAGCACCAGGCCGACGGCGAGCGTGACGTAGGGGCGCGCGAGGGTCGCGCGCAGCAGGCGGGCGTAGCCGCGCATCACGGGGCCGTCGCGTGTCGCGGTCTCGGGGTGCGCGCGGAGCAGGTGGGCGGCGAGCAGGGGGGTGAGCAGGCGCGCGACCAGCAGCGAGGCGAGGACGGCGGCGGCGATGGTCAGGCCGAACTGCTTGAAGTACTGGCCGGCGATGCCGCTCATGAAGCTCACGGGGGCGAACACGGCGACGATGGTCAGCGTGATCGCCATGACCGCGAGGCCGATCTCGTCGGAGGCGTCGATCGCGGCCTGGCGGGCGGTCTTTCCCATGCGGATGTGGCGGACGATGTTCTCGACCTCGACGATGGCGTCGTCGACGAGGATGCCGGTGACCAGCGTGATCGCCAGCAGGCTGACGAAGTTGAAGGAGAAGCCCATCGCCTCCATCGCCAGGAAGGTGGGCACCACGGCGAGCGGCAGCGCGGTGGCCGAGACCAGCGTGGCGCGCCAGTCGCGCAGGAACACCAGCACGACCAGCACGGCGAGGGCCGCGCCCTCCAGCAGGGCGTGCATGGCGGCGAGGAAGCTGCCGTAGGTGCCGCGCACGGAGTCGTCGATCAGGGTGAAGGACACGTCGGGGTGGGCGGCCGTGAGCGCGTCGATGCGGGTGCGCACGAGGGCGGCCACGGTGACGTCGCTGGCGCCCTTGGCGCGGTGCACGGCGAAGGCGACGACGGGGCGGTTGCCGTCGATGCGGGCGAACTGGCGGGGCTGCTCAAAGGAGTCCGAGACCTCGCCCAGCTCGCGCAGGCGGGTTTCGCGGCCGCCGGGGAGCACGATGCGGGTGTCGGCGAGGCCGGCCACGGTGCCGGCGCCGGCGAGCGTGCGGATCGCCTGCTCCTGGCCGCCGAGCTCCGCGCGGCCGCCGGCGAGGTCGACGTTGGTGGCCGCGACCTGGCGGTTCACGTCGCCCGCGGTGATGCCGAAGGAGGCGAGGCGGTCGGGGTCCAGGGCGACGCGGATCTCGCGGGTCACGCCGCCGACGCGCTCGACCTGGCCCACGCCGCGCACGCCCTGCAGGTCGCGCACCACCACGTCGTCCACGAACCAGGAGAGCTGCTCCAGGGTCATGCCGGGGGCCGACGCCGCGTAGGTCTGGATCGCCTGGCCGACCACGTCGACGCGGTCGACCACGGGCTCCTCGATCGTGGCGGGCAGGTCGGTGCGGATGCGCGAGAGGGCGTCCTTGACGTCGTTGAGCGCGCGGTCGGAGCTGATCTCCAGTCGCAGCTCGATCACGGTGAGCGAGGAGCCGTCGGTCACGGTGGACTGGATGTGCTTGACGCCGGCAACCCCGGCCACGGCGTCCTCGACCTTGCGGGTGACCTGGGTTTCCAGCTCCGAGGGGGCGGCGCCGGACTCGGTGATGGCCACCGAGATCACGGGGATGTCGATGTTGGGCGCGCGGGTGATCGGCACCCACAGGAAGCTCACGGTGCCCAGCACCAGCAGCACGGTGAACAGCACGAGCGCGGGGACGGGCTTCCTGATCGAGGCGCCGGAGATGTTGAACGCCACGGCGTCAGCGGCCCGAAGCGACGGTTGCGTCGGGCGGGAGCGCGTCGCCGCCCGGCGCCGCGATTGGGGTCACGCGGTCGCCGTCGCGCAGGAAGGTGCCGGAGAGCGTCACCACGCGCTCGCCGGCGGCCACGCCCCGGTCCAGCTCGGCGCGGCTGTCGTCGCGCAGGCCCACGCCGACGGCGCGCACCTGCACCACCGGGCCGTCGCCGCCCTGCGCCACCAGGGCGACGTGCGGGCCGTCGGCCTGGAACAGCAGCGCGGAGAGCGGCACCAGCACGCCCTCGCGGCGCGCGACCTCGACCTCGGCGCGCACGAAGCTGCCGGTCGCGGGGAGCGGCGCGCCGGCGTCCGGGCCCATCGCGATCCGCACGCGGCCGAGGCGCGAGACGGCGCCGACCTCGGGCGAGATCAGGCGCACCGTGCCGGGCCGGCGCGCGCCGTCCACGAACAGCGTCGCCGCCTGCCCGGTGCGCAGGCGGGCCAGCAGCGCCTCGGGCACCGCGGCCTCCATCTCCACGGCGCCGTCCGTGACCAGGCGGAACAGCGGCTCGCTGCCCGTGCCGACCACGGCGCCGACGCGCGCCATGCGCCGGCTCACCAGGCCCGCCACGGGGGCGCGCAGCTCCGTGCGGGCGAGGCGCACCGACAGCTCCTGGCGCTGGGCCTGGGCCAGGGCGACGTCGGCGTGCGCGAGGCCAAGCGCGTCCTGCGCCGCGGCGACGCGCGCCGCGGCGACGGACTGCGCGGCCTGGCGCTGCTCGAACAGCTCGCGCGAGGCGTCGCCGCGCCCGACCAGCTCGCGCGTGCGGGCGAAGGCGGCGTCGGCCTGCACGCGGTTGGCCACGGCCTCGGCGATCTGGCCCTGCGCCTGGGCGACCGAGGCCTCGGCGTGGGCGATCTGCGCCGCGTTCTGCGCCAGCGAGGCGTCCACGGACTCGCGCGACAGGCGGGCCAGCACCTGGCCCTGCGCCACGCGGTCGCCCTCCTCGGCCAGCACCTCGGTGATCGCGAGGCCGTCGACTTGGGGCACCACCATCGCCTCCTCGCGGGCGACGGCCGTGCCGGTCAGGGTCACCTGCTCCGCCAGCACGCCGCGCACGGCAGGGGCGACGGTGACGGAGGGGGCCTGGGGGAGGGCAGGGGCGGCGGCGGCGGCGCACAGCACAAGCAGGGCGATCCCGGCCATCGTCGTGTCGCGGGCTGCGGTCACGGTGAGTCCTCGGTTCTGTGCGGGTCCCTGGTAGCACAGGCGCATCCGGGGAAGTGGCGCGGCAAGGAAGAAAGGCCAGGGCCCTGCCCTGGACCCGCCAAAGGCTCGCCTTTGGAAACCCCTACGGAAGCGGGTCCGGGGGCGCCCGCCCCCGGCAGGTCCAGCGCAGCGCCCGGGCCTTGTCTTCGCAGGTGCAGCAGGATTTCTTGAGGCGGGGGCGGATTCGTGGCATGGAGCGGGCCTCCGCGCGCGCCGCGCCCAGACGCACGGGAGCGTCCGCCATGAGCCTGCTCACCATCTCCGCCGTCACGCTGCGCATCGCCGGGCGCACGCTGCTCGAAGGCGCGGACCTGACCGTCGATCCGGGCCGGCGCATCGGGCTGGTGGGGCGCAACGGGGCGGGCAAGTCCACGCTGCTCAAGGCCGTGTCGGGCGAGATCAGCGTCGACGGGGGCGACATCCGCATGTCCTCGCGCGCGCGCATGGCGCAGGTGAAGCAGACCGCGCCGTCGGGGCCGCAGTCGCTGCTCGACACCGTGCTGGCGGGCGACGAGGAGCGGCTCGCGCTGCTGGCCGAGGCGGCGGACGCGGAGCGGGGGCACGTGGCGCCGGATCGGGTCGCGGCGGTTTGGGAGCGGCTGGGGGCGATCGACGCGGACACGGCGCCGTCGCGGGCGGCGACCATCCTCGCGGGGCTGGGGTTCGACGCGGAGACGCAGCTGCGGCCGGTGGACTCGTTCTCGGGCGGGTGGCGGATGCGGGTGGCTCTGGCGACCGTGCTGTTCTCCAACCCGGACCTGCTGCTGCTCGACGAGCCGACCAACCACCTCGACCTCGAGGCGACGATGTGGCTGGAGGCGTGGCTGGCGCGGTTCCCGGGGGCGGCGCTGGTGGTGAGCCACGACCAGGGGCTGCTGGACCGGTCGGTGCACGCGATCGCGCATCTGGACCAGCGGCGGCTGTCGCTGACGCCGGGGGGCTACAGCGAGTTCGTGCGCATCCGGACCGAGCAGGCGATGCAGCAGGCGCGGGCGGCGGAGAAGGTCACGGCGCAGCGGGCGCACATGCAGGCGTTCGTGGACCGCTTCCGGGCGTCGGCGTCCAAGGCGCGCCAGGCGCAGTCCAGGCTGCGGGCGCTGGAGAAGATGCCGGTGATCGACACGGTGATCGAGGCGTCGCCCACGCGGTTCGCGTTCCCGGAGTCGCCGAAGCTGGCACCGCCGATCCTGTCGCTGGACGACGTGAGCGTGGGGTATGGCGGGGCGCCGGTGCTGAGCGGGCTGTCGCTGTCGATCGACCCGGACGACCGGATTGCGTTGCTGGGGGCGAACGGCAACGGGAAGTCCACGTTCGCGAAACTGATCGCGGGCAGGCTGGCGGCGAGCGGCGGGTCGATGCGCAGGGCGGGCAAGCTGCGGGTGGGGTATTTCGCGCAGCACCAGGAGGCGGAACTGGTCGCGGGCGAGTCGCCGCTCGACCACATGGGGCGGGCGTTGCCGCAGGCGGCGCCGGGGGTGC
This sequence comes from Janthinobacterium lividum, assembly GCA_050955025.1. GTDB lineage: Bacteria > Pseudomonadota > Alphaproteobacteria > Acetobacterales > Acetobacteraceae > CAXSEF01. The sequence goes on along the minus strand of JBPBQX010000055.1, from coordinate 8,543 downwards.
TGCGCTCGCAGCTGGCGCGGTTCGGGCTGGACGCGGAGCGGGCGAACACGCCGACGGCCAGCCTGTCGGGCGGGGAGCGGGCGCGGCTGATGCTGGCGCTGGCGACGCGCGAGGCGCCGCAGCTGCTGATCCTCGACGAGCCGACCAACCACCTGGACATCGACGCGTGCGACGCGCTGGTGCGGGCGCTGGGCACCTTCGAGGGGGCGGTGATCCTGATCACGCACGACCCGCACCTGGTGGAGCTGGTCGCGGACCGGCTGTGGCTGGTCAACGACGGCACCGTGCGGCCGTACGACGGGGACATGGACGAGTACCGCGTGCTGCTGGCGAAGAAGGACAAGCCGGCGAAGAAGGAGGCCGGGCCGAACAAGAAGGACGAGCGCAAGGCGCGGGCGGCGGCAAGGCTGGCGGCAGCGTAGGCGGGCGTTCTCGCCTTTCCGGCCATTTCTGATGGGTCATGCCTGCCGGAGCGAGAGGTTCCGGCCCACTGCTGCTCGAATTCCGGGCGTTTACACGGAGCGTGTTTCCATGAAGGTCGGTCGTTGTGTCGCGGTTGCTGCGTTGCTGCTGTCCGGGTGTGTGCGTGTGAATGTCGCGCAACACACGGTGGCGTCCGATTATGTCGCCGAACCGACCCGCATCCTCGTCATCAACTCCCTGGATGCCGAGTTCGCGCGCAACGTGGTGGACAGCTTTGCAACCGCAATACAGGCGGACTTGTCCCGATGTGGCGTGGCATCCGCCGTCTTCCGGCCGGACAACATGCAGCTCAACGCGGAGGCGAACTTCCAGACGGCGGTGCGTGACCTGAGGCCCGACGCGGTGCTCTACATGACCCAGGCGGTGAGAGGTTCGCGGGACGGCGAGGTGCGGTATGGCACATACATCCTGAGCCTTCGCGACGTTGCCCAGAATCGCTATGTCTGGAAAGCGAGGGTTGGACTGGGTGCCGGCTCAAGGCTGTTTGTGGATCGCTCGCACGCAGGCGCGGACTTCGCAGCGGCGATCGTCAAGCAGCTTTCCACGGACCGAGTGCTGAAAGCTTGTCCCGCAATGGCTGCGACCGAGTAGCATTGTCTGCCTCGCCTGAAGTCGGATGACAGATATTCGGTGTTGACGTTGTCGGAGCAATACCTCCGTTCTTCCACGTAGCCTGATCTTCCGAGCAGAGACGGAGTGCCACTGTGACCACCTACCGAATTGCCGTGATTCCCGGCGACGGCATCGGCCGCGAGGTGATGCCGCCGGCGCTGGCCGTGCTGGATGCGGCGGCGGCGAAGTTCGGCTTCGCGGTGGAGCCGCGGCACTTCGACTGGTCGTGCGAGACGTTCAAGGCGACGGGGCGGATGATGCCCGAAGACGGGATCGAGCGGCTGCGCGACCACGACGCGATCCTGCTGGGCGCGGTGGGGTTTCCCGGGGTGCCGGACCACGTGTCGCTGTGGGGGCTGCTGATCCCGATCCGGCGCGAGTTCGAGCAGTACGTGAACCTGCGGCCGGTGCGGCTGCTGCCCGGCGTGCCGTGCCCGCTGGCGGGGAAGAAGCCGGGCGACATCGACTTCTGGGTGGTGCGCGAGAACACCGAGGGCGAGTACTCGCAGGTCGGCGGGCGCTTCGGGGAGGGCACCGAGGTCGAGCAGGTGCAGCAGGTCGCGATCTTCACCAGGCGGGGCACGGACCGCGTGCTGCGCTACGCGTTCGACTTCGCGCAGAGGCTGGGGCGCACGCACGTCACCTCGGCGACCAAGTCGAACGGGATCTTCCATTCCATGCCGTACTGGGACGAGCGGTTCGCGGCCGTGGGCGCGGAGTATCCGGGCGTGCGGACGGACCAGTATCACATCGACATCCTGTGCGCGCGGTTCGTGATGTCGCCGGAGCGCTTCGACGTCGTGGTGGCAAGCAACCTGTTCGGTGACATCCTGTCGGACCTCGGGCCGGGGGTCACGGGGACGATCGCGGTGGCGCCCAGCGCGAACCTGAACCCGGAGCGGAAGCACCCGTCGATGTTCGAGCCGGTGCACGGGTCGGCGCCGGACATCGCAGGGCGGGGGATCGCCAACCCGGTGGGGCAGATCTGGTCGGCGGCGATGATGCTCGACCATCTGGGGGAGCCGGAGGCAGGGGCGGCGGTGCTGGCGGCGATCGAGCGGGTGCTGGAGGCAGGAGATGCGCCGCTGACGCCGGACCTGGGGGGGAGGGCGTCCACGGAGGAGCTAGGGCGGGCGATCGCGGCGGCGGTGTAGGGAAGCAAGGCCAGAGGCTCTGCCTCTGGACTCCGCCAAAGGCTGCGCCCTTGGGACGCATCCCTTAAGTCAGGCAGGTCCAGGGCGGCTCGCCCTGGCGGGTCCAGGGCAGGGCCCTGGCCTTGCCTTACGCCTGCTTCATGGCCGCCAGCACCTTAGCCGGCGTCATCGGCACGGAGCGCATGCGGGCGCCGACGGCGTCGAACACGGCGTTGGAGATCGCGCCGGGGACGACGGCAGAGGAGGGCTCTCCGGCGCCCCAGGGCTTCTCGGCGGGGCGGTCGATCAGGTCCATGACGACCTCGGGCACGTCGGGGAAGGTGATGATCGGGTAGGTGGACCAGTCCAGGCTCGTGACCATGCCGCGGTCGAAGGTGACGTTCTCCATCAGCACGCGGCTGGTGGTCTGGATCACGTTGCCCTCGATCTGGTTGCGCAGGCCGTCGGGGTTGATGATCTGGCCGCAGTCGTGGGCGACGTAGACCTTGGTCACGCGGATGGCGCCGGTGGCGCGGGTGACCTCCACCTCGGCGACCAGGCCGATGTAGGTGCGCACCATCTCGTACTTCACGTAGGCCATGCCGCGGCCGCGGGCGACGTCGCCGGTCCGGTCGGTGCGCGGGGAGGGGCGGCTGTCCCAGTTGCTCAGCTTGACGAGGCGCTGCAGGAGCTCCAGGCCGCGGGGGTCCTTCAGGTGGTCGATGCGGAACTGCATCGGGTCGGTGCGGGTGGCTGCGGCGATCTCGTCGATGAAGGACTCGTTTGCAAAAGTGTTCTGCAGGCGGCCGGGGGTGCGGATCCAGGACGGGCGGAACGGCGTGTCGGCAAGGCGGTGGGCGATCGTGTGGACGTTCTCGAAGCTGTAGGGAATCGCGCTGTCGCCGGTCACGCCGCCGGGGCTCATGCCCTGGTCGTGCGGCTTGTCGGCCAGCGAGGCGGTGAGCAGGGGGACGTTCTTCGCCGTGATGTCGGGGGTGAACAGCTCGCTCTGCCAGGCGGTGACCTTGCCCGCCTCGTCCAGCGCCGCGTGCATGTCGAGCAGGGTGGGCGGGCCCTTGGGGTCCCAGCCGTGCTCGTCGGCGCGCATCCACTGCACGCGCACCGGCTGGCCGCCGACGCCCTGGGAGAGGAGCACGGCGTCCGAGGCGGCGTCCTCGTGGCCGTTGCGGCCGTAGCAGCCGGAACCGTCGACGTAGATGCAGCGCACGTTGTCTGCGGCGAGGCCGGTCATGGCGGCGAGGGACTTGCGCAGGTTGTGCGTGGCCTGCGACGCGCTCCAGCAGGTGAGGTGGCCGTCGACGACCTGGGCGACGGCGCAGGACGGGCCGATCGAGCCGTGGGTGTGGATCGCGAAGTCGTAGGTCGCGGACATGCGCTTGGACGCCTTGTCCGTGGCGAGGCCGGCGTCGCCGGTGCTCGACGTCACCTCGTCCTTGTCGACCTTGGTGGCGCGGACGTGCTCGAACAGGTGGTCCTGGTCGGGCAGGCCGGCCCAGTCGGTCCACTGCGCCTTCAGGGCCTGTGACGCGCGGATAGCGGCCCACTCGGACCTGGCCACCACGCCGAGGAAGCTGCCGTCGCGCACGATCTTCACGACGCCGGGGATGTCCTTCACGGACGTCTCGTCGACGCTGGTCAGGGTGGCGCCCATCGTGGGGGGGCGGACGACGCGGCCGTGCAGCATGCCGTCGACGCGGAAGTCCTGCATGTAGGTGAAGGTGCCGGTGCACTTCGCGGGGATGTCGACGCGGGCGACCGAGGTGCCGACGACCTTGAAGGTCTCGGGGTTGCGGGTCGGCAGGGCAGGGTCGACCTTGAGGGACAGCGCCTTGCCGGCGACGAGCTCGGCGTAGGTGACGCTTTCCTGGCCGGCGGTGACGCGGCCCTCGGACACGGCCAGCGCGGTGGGCACGGCCTGGAGCCTGGCCGCGGCGAGGTCGAGCAGGGCGTGGCGGGCGGTGGCGGCGGCCTGGCGGATCTGCACGCCGCCGCTCTGGATCGAGAGGCTGCCGAAGCTCGGGCCCTGGTCGGGGGTCAGCGCGGTGTCGCCGGAGACGACCGTGATCTGGCCGGGGGGGACGTCGAGCTCGTCGGCCACGATCTGCATCAGCGCGGTGCGCACGCCGGTGCCGAGGTCGACCTTGCCGGAGTACAGCGTGACCGTGTTGTCGGGGTTGATCGCGAGGAAGCCGTCGACCTGGTCGAGCGCCACGGTCTTGCCGGCGGGGGCCGCGCCGGGGGCGGCGCCGGTGCCGGCGGGGGTCTCGACGTGGCCGGCGGGCATGGGCTGCGCGCTCGCGGGGCGGGCGAGGGCGAAGCTGACGACGAGGCCGGCGGTGGCGCGCAGCAGGGTGCGGCGCGTGGGGGCGTCGTGGCCGGTGGGGGCGTGGTCAAGCATGGTCGGGGGCTCCCGCGATCTCGTGGGCGGCGCGCGAGACGGCGCGCACGATGCGCAGGTGGGTGCCGCAGCGGCACAGATTGCCGGCCAGGGCCTCGCGGATCTCGGCCTCGCTCGGCGTCTTGTTGGTGGCGAGGAAGGCGGTGGACTGCATGATCATGCCGTTGATGCAGTAGCCGCACTGCGCCGCCTGCTCGGTGATGAAGGCCTTCTGCACGGGGGAAGGCGCCTCGGGGGTGCCGAGGCCTTCCAGGGTGACGACCTTTGCCTCGCCGACGCCGGACAGCGGGGTGATGCAGGAGCGCACGGCGGCGCCGTCGACGTGGACGGTGCAGGCGCCGCACTGGCCGAGGCCGCACCCGAAGCGCGGGCCGTGGAAGCCCAGCTCGTTGCGCAGCACGTAGAGCAGGGGGGTGTCGGGGTCGTCCACGCTCACGCTTGCGACGCGTCCGTTCACGTTCAGCTGCACCGGCATCGTGCCCTCCCGGGGTTTCCTGGGCGGACTATCCGCCCGCGGGCCCCGCGCCGTCCAGCGTCGCCGGCCTGCAAATGGATGTCATTCGCACGGCAATGCGAACGGTTCGCGTTACTTGCTGCGGATGCGAGTTGTTCGCATTCTCGAAGAAGTCACGGCGAGTTCATAGAACTGATCATGTCCGGACTTGCGGGAGGCGAAAGGAAGGCATAGGGTTGTTCCATCGCAGCCCGCCGGTGGCGTGCGCCGCACCCTTGCAGGAGAGCCCGTGATGTCGATGGCCCAGACCCAGGACATGGCCTGCACGAAGTGCAAGTTCTTCGACGACCACGTCGCCAAGCCGCAGGCCGACGAGGGCCTGTGCCGCTTCAACCCGCCCGTCACGCAGCCCAGCGCCGAGGCCCACGGCCTGTGGCCGGTGGTGTCGAGCCAGGACTGGTGCGGGCATTTCAGCGCCGACACCATGACGGCGGGTTCCGCCGACTGATCCTGCCGGTTCCGGCGGGGCGTGGGGGAGGGCGTCTTCGCAGGGAGGCGCCCTTTCTCGTTTCGTGCGTGCGGGGCGGTGCGGCTCAGCCCTGGGTTTCGTCGAGGCGCTCGATTGTGTCGCCGAGGCGCACCGTGCCGGGGGCCACGACGCGCGCCGTGATGCCGCCGTGGCCGCGCACGGCGTTGTAGCCGCCCGCGCCCAGGGTCTGCTCCATGCGCGAGCAGGGGTGGCACGCGCCGGTGGCCTCCAGCACCGCGTCGCCGACACGCAGCCGCCAGCCCTTCAGGGCGTGCAGGTTGATCCCCGCGACCACGATGTTGCGGCGCAGCTGCTCCGGCGTGGCCGCGGCGCCCAGGAAGCCGCCGATGGCGTCGAGGTCGGTGTCCGAGATCAGCGTGACCTGGCGCTGTCCGGTCGTGGCGCTGCTGTAGTGGTCGCCCTCCACGCCGTGGGCGGGGTCGAGGCGCAGCGTTGCGCACGCCGTCATCGCGCCGCGTCGCGTCGGTCGCACGGCGAGCCAGCGCACGATGCCGGGGCGCATGGGGGCACGCAGGAGGCGGGACAGGGGCGAGGCGGGGTTGAGCATCGCGGCGGGGCACTCCGGGGCAAGGCTGAGGGCACTTGCGCCTGCACGCGGCGGCGTCAAGCGGCGCGGGAGGCGGCGTGCGCGCGGGGCACCTGACGGCGGCGGGCAACCGGGCTAGGCTCGCGGCCCGGCACCGGGGAGGCAGCAATGACCATCGAGACCCATCACCAGGCCAGCCTGATCGAGGCCGCGCAGCTCGAGCTGGAACGGGCGCATCGCGCGGCGCTGGCGCTGGACGCGGGCGAGATACGGCGCGGGGTGCAGCTCGCGCTGGCGGCGGTGCGCGAGGCCGCCGTGCCCGTCGAGGGGGAGGCGGAGGCGTCGGTACCGCCGCCGGGGATGCTGCACGCGCTGGCGGGGACGCTGGAGCGCGTGCTGGAGGATCTCCAGGAGGGACGGCTCGCGGAGCTGGGCACGCTGCTCGAGGCGGCGCGCAAGGAGCTCGCGGGCTGAGGCGCGCGGGCCCGCGGGTTCAGGCGGGCAGGCTGCGTTCCACGAGTCGCGACAGGAAGGCCGCGCCGTAGGGGATCGCGTCGTCGTTGAAGGCGTAGGCGGGGTTGTGCAGCGAGGCCGCCTCGCCGATGCCCATCTGGATGTAGGCGCCGGGCACCTGCTCGAGCATGAACGAGAAGTCCTCCGACACCATCACCGGGGGGTCATTGCGCTCCACCGCGGCCTCGCCCACCAGCGACGCGGCGGTGTCGGCCATCGCGGTCGCGTGCGACGGGTCGTTGACCAGCGGGTTGAACAGCACGCGGAAGTCCAGCGTCGCGGTGGCGCCGAGGCCGGCTGCCACGCCCTCCGCGGTGCGGCGCAGCAGGTGTTCCAGACGGTGCAGCGCGTCCGCGGACAGGGCGCGCGCCGTGCCGGACAGCGTCACCTCGGAGGGGATGACGTTGTAGGAGGCGCCGCCGCTGATGCGGGTGATGCTCAGCACGGCAGGCTCATGCGGCGAGAGGCTGCGCGCCACGATCGACTGCACGGCGGAGACGATCTGGGCGGCGGCCACCACGGGGTCGACGCCGGTTTCCGGGCGGCCGCCGTGCGCGCCCACGCCCGTGACGCGGATGTCGAAGAACGCGCCGCCGGCCATGAACGCGCCCGGGCGGATCGAGAACGCGCCGAGCGCCGCGCCGGGGCGGTTGTGCAGGCCGTAGACGGCGTCGCAGGGGAAGCGCTCGAAAAGGCCGTCGGCCAGCATGGCGAGCGCGCCGCCGGCGCCCTCCTCGCCGGGCTGGAAGATCACGCGCGCGGTGCCTGCGAAGCGGCGGGTTTCGGCCAGGTGGCGGGCGGCGCCGAGGAGCATCGTCGTGTGGCCGTCGTGGCCGCAGGCGTGCATCCGCCCGGGGGTCGTGCTGCGCCAGGGGACGTCCACCGTCTCCTCGATCGGGAGCGCGTCCATGTCGGCGCGCAGGCCGATCGCGGGGCCTTCGCGCAGGCCGCGGATCGTGCCGACGACGCCGTGGCCGCCGACGCCGGTGGCGACCTCGATGCCCCAGGCGGCGAGCCGCTCGGCGACCAGGGCGGCCGTGCGCGGCACCTCGAGGCCCAGCTCGGGGTGGGCGTGCAGGTCGCGGCGGATCGCGGTGAGCGATGCCTGGAAAGGGGCGATGGCCTCGAGGCTGGACATGACGGTCTCCGCGACACGGGTGTGTCGCGGATGGTGCGTCGGCGGGCCGGTCGAGGCCAGCGCTGTTCGGCGCGGGGCTAGCGGAGGGGGCTGCCCGAGGCGGGGGCGGACGTGGCGGGGGCGGGGCGGAACGACAGGGCGTCGAGGCACTGCTCGGCCTCATCGAGGTTGCCGTTCGCCAGGGCGGAGAAGGCGCGCAGGGCCATGGTCAGCCGCTGCTTGTCGGGCGAGGGGTACTCGGGGATCACAAGGCTGCTCGTGCTGCGGTCGGTCATGTCCAGGGATCCCCGTTTTGCGAATGTCTGGTCCGGTCAGTGTCGGCTGCGTTGGTGAATCCAGGGTTAACGACGGAGCGGCGGGGTGGCGTCTGGTTTCGTGCCGGGTGACGTGCCGGCGGATGGTGGAGGCGGGCGCCATGACCCGGCGGCGTGTCCAGGCGGACAAGTTGTTGATGCGACGTGCGGGCGGGGAGGGGGTCGCATGGTGTTCGACCATGAGGGGGATTTCGGGACGGGTGGGAGCTCGCAGATTTTTCCGGTTTTCTTCATAAACACGGTTGACCCATGGGTGCGGTCGGCCTAAATCCCTTTTCACCGGCGGCGAAGAAACTTCTTGCTTCTTCCTTCTGGTCTGCTACTTTTCTCGGCTCTGCCGGGTTTGGTGGTGGGGCTTTCGGGAAAGCGGGTTGACGGGACTGGGTCCTTCTGGACTTGGT